>NZ_JBGRUO010000035.1:0-32961 GCF_041537905.1 Ruegeria jejuensis
TCCGCCATGGGACCCTCCTGTCTGTTGATTGAGAGACCCCAATCGTCAGACAGACGCGCCCAGTCTCAAAACCCAGACCGTCAGATCATCGCAATACACCAACCAAAAGCGCCCCTGCCGCCACAGCGGCTTCGTCCTTGTCCGGAGACTGTGTGTAAACTTTCTGGGTTTGTGCAGCTTTCCGTGAGTTTTGGTTTCGGAGCGTGTTTTGCCGATTGGTCGTTTTGGAAGCTCTAGATTGGTCCCGAGAGCCGTTCCCAAGGCAATCTGGGGCGATTTCGCTTTTTGAGGTGCCTTTTTTGGCCCAGTCGCTGCGCTTTAGGCTTTCATGGCGGCAACCAAAGCCGTGATGCCAATGATCTTCATCACGTGGTTCATGTTGTAGGCGAGGACATGTAATGCCATTTCAGTGGCTACGTTTTTCAACGGTCTCATCTTGAAGTGCGTGGCGCCCATCCATGATTTGATCGTGCCGTATGGGGGCTCAACGGTCATACTACGGACGGCCAATTGAGTGGGGTCCTTGTCCAGCCACTGCTGCACCCTTTCCAGAACGTTCTCGTGTTCACAGCGACGGATGCGGCGTTCTTTGCTGTTGGTGCATTTTTCTTTGATGACGCAGGTGGCACAGTTGCTCGACCCATAGACCCTGATGGCTTTTTCATCCTCTGGCCCGGTGAATCGGTAGATCAGTTGCTCGCCAGCAGGGCAGACATAGGTGTCAGCCTCTGCGTCGTAGGCGAAGTCGGTTTTATCGAACTGGCCCCTCGCTCCAGCGTTCGAAGTCTGAGGCTTGGGAACAACGACCGCGATGCCGGCTTGTTCGCAGGTAAGGATTTCCTCGCTTTTATAGTATCCCTTGTCCGCAACGGCTTCGATCCAATCCGAAGACATCGCATCGCGTGCTGCCACCGCCATCATCGACAAGGCGTCCCTGTCATAGCCATGCATGGTGACTTCCTGGGCGACGATCAGGTGGTGCTCAGCCTCAACCGCTGTCTGCACATTGTAATCCGCAACGCGCGGCATGCGGGGCGCGTTGTTGCCATGGGTCGCGCGTCAACATCACTCAGCGACACCTGCGTTTCGCCCGTTTCATCCATGCGTTTCTCGATTGATCGGTACCGTCGGGCTTCCTTTTGCAGGTGTTCCAGCTTCCTGAACGCGCGATCCATACGCTCCTCGGGCAGCGCCGTACCGGTTTGTTCAAATACCTCGTCTGCACGATCCAACTCACCCAGAAAAGGTTCAATGGCTTTATCAATCTCACCCAGCTTCTGGCGCAGCTTGCCGCGCATATAGTTCCTGGCCTTGGCATTGACGGCCTTGAACCGGCTGCCGTCGATTGCGACGAGGTTCCCGGCCAGCAGATTGATATCGCGGCATAGCACGACGAACTGTTGACACACCTTGCGGATCGCAGGCCCGTTATCTTTGCGGAAGTCGGCAATCGTCTTGAAGCCGGGCTTCAACCGGCCCGTCAGCCAAATGAGCTCCAGGTTGCGACCGCGCTCCCGCTCCAGTCGTCGCGATAATTGGACCTGGTTCAAACATCCGTAAAGATAAATCCGCAGCATCAGCCCCGGATGATAGCCAGGCCGACCGGTCGCAGCAGGCGTAGCATGGAAACCCAATTCCGATAATTTCAGCATGTTGATGAAGGCATCAATCGCTCGAACCGGGCTGTCGTCACCAACATAATCGTCCAGACGTTCCGGAAGCAAAATCGCCTGATCCCGATCTATACCTTCGATAAGTTGCCCCATGAAATGCCTCCGCATCGAATGAGAAAAGCATACCATACCCCACAAATCAGCGGGAGTTTTCACACAGCCTCTCCGCTAAACGGCCATCGAGCCGGAAATCCGTGAGTTTGGGTATGATGGCGGGTCAGGCCGGTTCGTATGTCGTTAGAAATTATCAGCATCAGGCCAAAGCTTGGGGATTTTCCAAACTCAGTCGCCGGACGTTTTGCTCTCCACCCAGCGCCGGATGCGGGGCCCGGCGATCAGGATGATTACGAAGGCGATGGGCCAGCTCAGGCTCCATGCGCCCATCCAGTCACCAAAGGTGTGGGGGCCGAACCCAACCGCCTTGAGCGTCGCCACGCAGGTCACGATGCAGGACATCAGGCCCGAGGTGATCAGGCTGAATAGAGCATGAGCGAAACGGCGCGGAATCATGGCAGGCCTGCCCCCCATGACATCCAGCCCAGCGTGTCGAGAGTATTGGGGTGCGAGGGCGTGTATTCGGCGCTGACCCAGCCCGCATAGCCGCTGGCGTCCATCGCGGCGAAAAGCGCCGGGAAATCAATCGGGCCCGGCGCGGGTTCGCTGCGATCCGGTGCCGCGCCGATCTGGGCGTGAAAGACGCCCGCGCCAAACCGCTCCCAGATACCTGCCGCATCGCCGTGGATCATCTGCGCATGATAGCTGTCATATTGCAGCCCTACATTGTCGCGCCCCACTGCGGTCAGGATATCGCTCGCCAGGTGGTAGTCGTTCAGGAAGTACCCCGGCTGCGCCACCGGGTTCAGCGGCTCGATGGTGAAGCGCTGCGCTGGGGCCTGATCGGCAAGCCATTGCAGGTTCTGCACATATGTCTCGAACGCTCCCGGCCCCGGATCATAACCGGCCATGACGTGAATTAGGCCCGGCTTGATCTCACCGGCAAAACGCAGGGTGCGCCGCATGTCAGAGCGGAACCGCTCTTCACCGCCGGGAATGGCAGCATAACCCGGCGTGCCGCCGGTGTAGTTGGGCGGCGGCGCGTTGATCAGGATCAGTTCCAAGCCACTGGCTAGCAGCCCGCGAAGGGTTTCCTTGGCCGGGTGTTCATAGGGGTAGAGCACCTCGACCCCCTCAAACCCGGCCCACGCCGCCGCGCGAAATCGCTCGCCATAGGGCAGTTCCGGGAACAGGTGGCTGATATTGGCGGCAAAACGCGGCATGGGACCTCTTTGTCGGGCCGAGAAAACCGTCAAACGCGCCAGGCGGCAAGAGCCAAAGGATCAAAAACGACCAATTGTCGAAATCAGAGCAGATCGCGCGGGCAGAATATTCTCAGATGGACCGGACAGGGCGATTCGGCCCGGGTCTTCATACATTGGAAAAAGGATCGCGGGATGACTCTCGGACCCGATCCCCTGCGTGGTCAGTCCGCTGGCTACGGCGGGCGTGGCTTTGCGCTGAACGGCAACCTGCTGGGCGTGTCATCGATGATGATGTGGGCGGCGGGGTTTCCGGCAGCCGAGATGCTGCTGCAGACCTGGCCGCCGTTGACTCTGATCACCGCGAGGTTCGCCACCGCAGTCCCGGTAATGATCCTCCTGTGGCTCTGGCTGGATGGTCACCGGCAGGTACTGGGCGCCAATTGGGCGCGCGCGCTCTGGGTCGGAGGTATCGGCTTTGGCGGCGGGACATATCTGATCCTGCTGGCGCAAGTGCTGACCGACCCGGTCACCGTCGCATTGATCGCCTCGTGCGCGCCTCTGGTGGGGGCGGTTCTGGAATTCCTGGCAAAGACCCGGCGGCTCAGCTGGCGCCTTGGGCTGGGGGTTGTGGCGTCCATTGCTGGCGGCGTGGTTGCGACCAACGCATTGGAGCCCGGCCAGATCGGGCTTGGAGCGGTTTGCGCGGTGGGGGCCACCATTCTGTTTACCTGGGCCAGCATGGTGACCGCACGCGATTTCCCGACCCTGTCCTCCATCGGGCGGGGCACGATTACCCTGACCGGGGGGCTGATCGCGATCACAGCGGCCGGTCTGATCGGGCTTGGCCTTGGTCATGACCTGATGCCGCGCGCGCCTATCGATCAGGGCCAGATCGGGATGCTGCTGATCTATGCCTGTCTGGCACTGGGGCTCAGCCAGGTGCTGTTTGTCGCCTCGATCGGCAAGCTGGGTGTGACGGTGGCCTCGTTTCACATCAACACGGCGCCCTTCTATGTGATGATCATCATGGTGGTTCTGGGCGCGGGCTGGAACTGGATGCAGGCCCTTGGCGCGGGCATCGTCGCGCTTGGCGTCGTGCTGGCCCAAAGCGGCGAACGCGCTTAACCCTGCCCCTGCTACGAGGCTTGTCTGGGCAAAGGCAAGCATCCCGGCAGACCGGCAGGCAGCACCAGTCGCGCCCCGGCCCGGTAGAGCCTCAGCGCCGCGCGCGGGTCTTCTGCGGCAAGCGTCACGGTGACCTGACTGGCGGCAAGAACTGACATGTCCGGCTCCAACCGCTCCATGAAATCCGAAGACGGCAGCACCACCACATAACCCGGCGCGGCATCGCTCATCAGGCTGACCGCCACCAGTGTCGACAGCCACCCGAGAACGAGCAGCGGCAGGGCGATCAGGACCCGCCTAATAGTCATGGATATGTTCCAGTTCGAGGCCGCCCTCCTGCATCCCCCGCAGCCTGTCGGCCAGATCCGCGACCTTTACCACGATCAGATGACGATAATCCCCGTATCCCTGCCGGGCAAAGCTGTAGAGCGCATCCGACCGCGCCGCCTCGGCAGAAATCGCGGTGAACAGGATGTCGTCATTTCCGGCGATCTCGACGAAGTCGATCCCGTCGGCCGCCATCTCGCTCAGAAGGGTGGTCAGCGCCCGATAGCGCGGCGTTTCGATGACAAAACCCTCGCTGTGCCGCCCGACAAGCTGCACGTCGTCATAAGATGCAAGGTCGATCGGATCGGTGCCACTCACGACCATGCGCAGGGTCAGATCATCGGCCCCGACCTCTGCCACGGCGGCGGCAATCACATCGGCATAGGCAGCCTTGGCCCCATATTCGAGGCCAAGCGCCGTCTTGCGTTCGCGGTCGCGAAATCCCTGACCTTGCAGCGCCTCCAACGCCTTTGCATCTTCGCGGAAACCCCATTTATACCACGGAATCTGCTGCAGGAACCGGGCATAGGCCGCGGCCTGCTCCGCCGACAGATCGTCTGTTTCCGCCCTCAGAGACCCGCGCAGCATTGTCGCCACCCGCCCGATGGTTTCCTCATACGCCGCCTTCAGCATCAATTCGAGCGTGAAGCTCGACCCGATCACATAGACCATCTGTTTGGTTGATCCGTCGATTCCACCATGCGCAGACGATTTCTCGGAAAGCTGACAGAGCGAGGACCAGAATTGCCCGATGCTGCGCAGATAGCCGTATTCATGAGGATCGCCGGTGCTGATCACCTTGGCATAATCGTCATAGGCGTGAACGATGTGCCATTCCGGATAAGTCATGAAGGTGCGCGATTCCGCCCGGTGATGTTCGGACGGCAGCAGCGAGGCATAGTCCTCGTCACCCCCCTCGCCCCGGCAGCTTGTTTCCACATATATCACGGGTGCCACCAGCATGACGGCCAGCAAGGCAACGACCAGCAGCAGACGCCCTATCCAGCGCAACAGGAACCTCATGCGCGGCGCTCGATGAAGAAGCCCGAATAAAGCGCAAAACCCCCAAGCGCCAGATGCGGCAGGTTCGCAAGGATGCGGCCAAGCGATAGGTCTATACCCAGAGAGGCATTGGTGAAGATGCCCATATCCAGAAATCCGTACCCGGCGAAAAAGCCGAAGACGCCATCACCCAGATAGGCCGCGCCGAAAAGGATCAGGAACATCCGCGCCGCATTGCGCGACATCAGCCCCGCCACCAGCGCCCAGAGGGCCGAGGCCACATGCAGCGCATCATCGTAGAAATCCAGCGCGAAGATGCCAAAGGCCAGCCCGTTCTCATCGGTCAGCCCGGGGATATAGTTGATCGAGGCCGCGATCATCAGCGCGACGAAGTAGAAAATCGCGATTTTCTGGAGAATGCTCATAGCTTGCTCAGATACCTGTCCCAAAAGTTGTTCCGCAGCACCAGATCCGGGTCCAGAGCGCGTTTGTCGGCGGCAAAGCCCGAGGCCTGAGGATAAGCCGTCACCAGTTGATCAAGCCGCGCATGCGGGCGATATGGCAGATAATAGCTGCCCCCGATCGCCACAATCCGGTCAATCAGCGTCTCGGTCATCCGCGCGATATCGGCCTCTGCCCGTTCGGTCAGTTCCTGACTGAAGGACATGACCGCCGCAATACGCGGCACCGGGGCGTAGGACAATGTGCTTTCGGGGTCGGTCGCCACATAGCGCAGGGTGACGTTCAGGAACTCCTGATACGAGGCCGGGATCACCTCGCGGCAGGCGATCAGGAAATCGTTGAACCGGTCGAAACCGACGAAATACTCATGCAGGATATCGGTGCGGTCCGGGTTGCGGTCATCCAGCGTCACCACCGGTTCGTTGATCAGGCTGTTGCGGGTGACATCGCCACTGCTCAGGCTCGGGCCAACGACCGTTTCGTTCCACCAGCGAAAATCCTTCATCGGCTCGCTACCAAGCTGGGCCCGGTAAATCCGGCTTGCCACATGGGCCATCCAGCCCGAGCCGGAAGCGGGCGGCAGGTTCTGCTGCTCATCGCTCTGGCGATAGGTCACCAGCAGCGCTTCCTGAAAAAACGCGGCACGCTGCACGTTCAGCCGACCATAGGCCATCGTAACCTCGGGATCAGCAAGCGCCGCCTCGAAGGCCTTGCTGAACTCATCTGCGGGCATCACCTCATAAAGCGGGTAGAGCCGCGCGTTGGGCACCATCTCGACCTCCATGTCGACAATCGCGCCGATCAGGCCATAGCCGCCCATGGCATGGCCAAAAAGATCGGCGTTTTCGCTGCGCGAGCAGGTGACCAGATCACCCGAGGGCAGCACCATCCTGAGCGAGCGAACGGTCGAGCCCATCGGACCCAAAGGCACCGGCCAGCCATGCGCGTTCACGCTATAGGTCGCGGCAACACCGAAATCGTTGTTTGACTGCATGACTTTGGGTGAATAGCCAATCGGGTCGAGCGCCGCGATCACATCGGACCAGCGCGCCCCGGCATGGGCACGAAAGACACCCGCATCTGTATCCGGTTCGATCCAGCCATTGTCAAACGTGACGGCAATGCCATCACGCGGGATCGCCTGCCCACCCATCGAGTGCCGCGCCGCACCGATATTGAATGCCCGCCCGTCCTGCTGGGCGGCGCGCATCTCATCGCGAACCGCCTGCATAAGGGCATCGCCGGGGTCCTCACCGATGACGATATGTTTGTGGATCGGGGTCGCCGACAACCCGCTGGCATCGTTGAGCACGCCCTCGCCCGAGGTCGGCACAATCCGCTTCGCCCCGGCATAAACCGGCTGCTTCGCGCCGAACCGCTCGGCCGCGACCCAGCCCGCCACTCCACCTGCGCCCACCAGGAACGCGCGTCGCGCAAGTTTTTTCATCGAGTCTCCACCTTGCACCTGAACCACCAGCCCGGACCGAAGAGAACTCCGTTTCACTTGCGGTCCCGTCACACCCAACAGTATCCGCCGACCGGGCAAGAGCGCTAGGTCATGAATTCCACCGCTTCGACGCCCGTTGCTCACCTCATGTGTCAGTAGGGTCAAGTTTCTGCTGTCAGAACGTATTTACGACCGTCCAGACCTCGTGTTAAGGCGCGCGAATGATCACTCGCACCCATACCAAGGGCGATGCGCCTTCGATCGCGGTCTATTCCGAATGCGAGCGCTACCGATACAGCCTCACACGGGTCTGGGACCCGGCCGGGCGCAAGGCGCTTTTTGTGATGCTGAACCCCTCGACCGCGACCGAAACCATAAACGACCCCACCGTCGAACGCTGCGAACGGCGGGCACGGGCGCTTGGGTTCGGGGCGTTTCAGGTTACAAACATCTTTGCCTGGCGCGAGACCGACCCGCACAAGATGCGCGGCACTGCCGATCCGGTTGGCCCGGACAACGATGCCGCGATCCTTGATGGGGCCGCCTGGGCCGATCAGGTGGTCGCCGCCTGGGGCACCCATGGTGCACATCTGAACCGCGGCCCCCAGGTCGAAGCTTTGCTGCGCGATGCAGGGCACGCGTTGTTTCATGTGGGCCTGACCAAACAGGGCCACCCGCGTCATCCGCTCTATGTGGCCTATGCGCAGGAGCCCGAAGCCTGGCCTGCTTAATCAGATATTAACCACCTTTGCTTTATAGCTTTGACCCAACCGTTCTTCGTATGTTCTGCTTCAGACGCGCGGCACGGCAACAGGCGGAGGTGCAGCATGATCGTATTTGCCAGCGTCATAGGCCTGATGGCAGCGGGCGGCGCGGTCCTGCTGACCTCGATCGATCCTGAACAGGGTGACGAAACGGATGAGGATGATCTGACACCGGACGAGGACTCTTCTTCAACCGAAAGCGCAAGAAACGGTGAGGGGGAAGGCACCGATACAACGGAGGAACCTCCGGATTTGCTTCATCAGATCATTGCCGGTGATTTGTCCGACAACGTGCTTGAGGGCGCAAGTGGCGATGACCAGATCAACGGCTATGGCGGCAATGACTCTGTGACCGGCGGCGAGGGCAATGACGACCTGCATGGTGCAGATGGTCAGGATCTGCTCTCGGGCGGCGCACATGACGATACGCTGCATGGGCAGGACGGTAGCGACACTCTGCTGGGCGGGGATGGCGCAGACAGCCTCCTTGGCCATTTCGGGCAAGATCACCTGCAGGGCGATGACGGGGCCGACACACTCTATGGCGGTCAGGACGGCGACAGCCTCGATGGCGGGCACGATGATGATGCACTGCATGGCGGCTATGGCGACGACACGCTGAACGGCGATGAGGGACAGGACAGCCTCTTTGGCGGTGAGGGGGATGATCTGGTGATCGGAACCGGCGATACCGGCGAAGAGAGCATAGATTACCTCAATGGCGGCGAGGGTGCGGATACGATCCTTGCCGGCGCGGGCGACATCGTCACAGGCGGCGGCGGTGCAGACCAGCTGTACCTCGACACAGGCGGCGAAGAGGATGACGGGGCGGCGGTCATGGATTTCGATCCGCTTGAAGACCGTCTTGTCCTTGTGGTCGAAGCCCCCGAAGAGACCGAAGCAGAGATCACGGTTGAATCCGACCCCAATCAGAACGGTCTGAGTCATGTTCTGCTGGATGGCATCCCCGTCGCAACGCTGCTGTCGAAAACGGCAATCGACCCCGCCGACATCCAGTTGATCGACGTCCAGAGCATGCCAGAGCTGATGGCAAAAGGCGCAGCCACCCTCTAGCCCGGGTTGCACCGCAACACGCGGCACATAAATCCTTTGCCATTACCCGCAATTCCCCGTATACGCGCGCATCCGCCTCGGAATCACCGGGCCGGTTCACTCTCCATGGGCCTGTGCTGGACGACATCCCGGCCTGCGCCATTCACTCTAACCCTGCAAGGAGACCCCGATGTCGATCACTACCGAAGAAAAAACACGCGTCATGAAAGAATTCGCAACCAAGGACGGCGACACCGGTTCGCCCGAAGTCCAGGTTGCCGTGCTCAGCTCGCGCATTGCCACGCTGACCGAACATTTCAAGACCCACAAGAAGGACAACCACGGCCGCCGTGGCCTTCTGAAGATGGTTGCCCAGCGCCGCAAGCTGCTGGACTACCTCAAGGGCAAGGACGAGGCCCGTTACCAGGACCTCATCAAGCGTCTGGGCCTGCGCCGCTAAGCCCGAAAGACATGACCGTCAGAACGCCTGCTCATTCGAGCAGGCGTTTTTCGTTGAGGAACGTTGCGCGCTGACGCAAAGATGATTGACCGAGTGACCCGAGAGCACAGCAATGACCGACTGGATCGACCTGACCCTGACACTGAATGACAAAACGCCAATCTACGCCGAAGAGGATTATTCCGACCCACCCTTCGCTGCCATGCCCTGGTCAAGCGTTGCGGATATGCGCTTCGAGGTCTGGCAGTTGGCGCTTGGGACCCAGACCGGAACCCATATCGACGCTCCGGCCCATTTCGTAGAAGGCGGCGCAACGATCGAAACGTTGATGCCAGCGGAAATGATCGGACGCTACCGACGCGTCGACGCCAGATCTCTGGAAGAGGACGACCTTCAGGTAGACTGGAACACCGAGACGCATCTGCTGCTCGACGCGCGACGGCCGCATCTGGCCAAACCGCATGTGTTGCACAGACTGATCGAGCAATCTCCGAAGGTCTGCATTCTTGCCGGGGAATTGCGTATCGCCGATGATGACCCGCTGTGGTTCCACATCAATCTGACCCGAACAGGCCGGTTTCTTGCGGAAGATCTGCGCGTCGATCACATCGACACAATTCCAGACAGCGGCGAGGCCATCACCATGCCCTTGCACTTGACGGGGTTGAGCGGGTCACCGGCACGGGTACTGCTCAGGCCGTAGGCCGCTTGCCATGGCACCCCTCCATTGAACAGGCCGGGCTGCGGCCTGAGCAGGGATCGGCCAAACCCACGATCCGGTCCGCTGGCACTTCCAATCTGGCCCATTCTGCTGTATGGCCGCAGAATCTGAGACGGTGTGCCCGGACCCCGGCACTCGCAAGGAAGATGGAAGGGGTCGGCGGCAATGGGGCCGCCATGCAAACGGGAGACCCGCAGGGGCGGGAGTGCTCCCATCTAGGATACGCATATGTTTGATGTAACGACGAAAAGCATGCAGTGGGGCGAGGAAACGCTCACGCTGGAAACCGGCAAGGTTGCCCGTCAGGCGGACGGCTCGGTCATTGCCACGCTGGGCGAAACCAGCGTCATGGCCAACGTGACCTACGCCCGCCAGCAAAAGCCCGGTCAGGATTTCTTTCCGCTGACCGTGCATTATCAGGAAAAATACTATGCCGCCGGTAAGGTTCCGGGCGGTTTCTTCAAGCGCGAGGCGCGCCCGACCGAGAAAGAGACGCTGACCGCGCGTCTGATCGACCGTCCGATCCGCCCGCTGTTTGTCCCCGGCTTCAAGAACGAAGTGCTGGTGATGTGCACCGTGCTGAGCCACGATCTGGTCAATGACCCGGACATGGTTGCGATGATTGCCGCCTCTGCTGCGCTGACCCTGTCGGGCGCCCCCTTCATGGGCCCGATCGCGGGCTGCCGTGTTGGGTTTGAGGATGGCGAATACGTCCTGAACCCGACCGTAGACGACATGCAGGACCTGCGCCTGAACCCCGAACAGCGCCTGGACCTGGTTGTTGCCGGCACCAAAGACGCCGTGATGATGGTGGAATCCGAGGCCTATGAGCTGACCGAGGCGGAGATGCTGGGCGCGGTGAAATTCGCCCATGAGCAAATCCAGCCGGTGATCGACCTGATCATCGATCTGGCCGAAGACGCCGCCAAAGAGCCCTTCGACTTCACCCCGCCGGACTATGCCGACCTCTACGAGGCCGTGAAAGCCGCCGGTGAGACCGCCATGCGTGCCGCCTTTGCGATCACCGACAAGCAAGAGCGCACCGCCGCTGTTGCCGCTGCCCGTGAAACCATCAAGGAAGCGCTGAGCGAAGAGCAACTGGAAGACGCCAATCTCGGCTCGGCCATGAAAAAGCTCGAAGCGGGCATTCTGCGGGGCGACGTGGTCAAGACCGGCAAGCGCATCGACGGTCGTGCGACCGACGAGATCCGCCCGATCGTCAGCGAAACCGGTCTGCTGCCTCGGACCCATGGCTCGGCGCTCTTCACCCGTGGTGAGACGCAAGGTCTGGTCGTGACCACGCTGGGCACCGGCGATGACGAACAGTTCATCGACGCGCTACATGGCAACTTCAAATCCAACTTCCTGCTGCATTACAACTTCCCGCCCTACTCGGTTGGCGAAGTTGGCCGCGTGGGCCCTCCGGGCCGTCGTGAAGTTGGCCACGGCAAGCTGGCATGGCGCGCCCTGCAGGCGGTTCTGCCCGCGGCGACCGACTTCCCCTACACCGTGCGGGTTGTCTCCGAGATCACCGAATCCAACGGATCAAGCTCGATGGCATCGGTCTGCGGCGGCTCGCTGTCTATGATGGATGCAGGCGTTCCGCTGAAAGCACCGGTTGCCGGTGTGGCCATGGGCCTGATCCTGGAAGAAGACGGCTCTTATGCGATCCTGTCCGACATTCTGGGTGACGAAGACCACCTGGGTGACATGGACTTCAAGGTGGCGGGTACCGAAAACGGCATCACCTCGCTGCAGATGGACATCAAGGTTGCGGGCATCACGCCCGAAATCATGGAAAAAGCCCTTGCGCAGGCCAAGGACGGCCGGGTGCATATCCTGAACGAGATGGGCAAGGCCCTGTCCGAGACCAACGAATTCTCGGTCCACGCCCCGCGCATCGAAACCATGAACATCCCCACCGACAAGATCCGTGAAGTGATCGGCTCGGGCGGCAAGGTGATCCGCGAGATCGTCGAAGTGTCGGGCGCCAAGGTCGACATCAACGACGATGGCGTGATCAAGATCGCATCGCCCAACGGCGACGCCATCCAGAAGGCCTATGACATGATCCACGCGATCGTGGCTGAGCCCGAAGAAGGCGCAATCTATACCGGCAAGGTTGTCAAGATCGTCGATTTCGGCGCCTTTGTGAACTTCTTCGGCAAGCGCGACGGTCTGGTGCACGTGTCCCAGATCGAAAACCGCCGCCTGAACCATCCGTCGGACGTTCTGAAGGAAGGTCAGGAAGTGAAGGTCAAGCTGCTGGGCTTTGACGACCGCGGCAAGGTCCGCCTGTCGATGAAAGTGGTCGATCAGGAAACCGGCGAGGAAGTCGTACCCGAGAAGAAAGAAAAGAAAGAGGCAAGCGCAGAGTAACCTGCCACTCTGATCCTTCTTCAAGAATTCAAGGGCTCCGGTGGCGACATCGGGGCCTTTTTTGTGTTCAGTTCCGGCAAATCGGCTATCTGATCACGATTTCGCGCATGTTTGCCAGCCATCATCAACCACCAGATGCCTTAGCGCCAACGCATCAGCCGGGCCAACAGGCTAGGGCTTGGTTGTAAACCCCGGACACATCCTGGCTGGGATCGCGAACAAAAATCGCAATGCCATTAAATACGTCGTGCCCATAGATCGCGGCGTCACACATCGCAGACATGACAAGGTCCGGCGTTTCGAGATCGATAGCAGGGACAATGCGCGCCCTCTCCTGCCCCTTGGGCAACCCGATCCCATGGTCTTCCATATGCTGACGCAAACGCTTCTGGCTGTCGCCAATAGGTGGCGTGAGCAGAAACAGAAACAACTGATTACCCTGTTGATCGGTCATATCCACGAGTTGCGGTTCCAAGTCCTGCAACCGGGTCACAAGCACGATTTCAGTCCGCCCGCGCATCAGGCTGCGCCTTGCCTTTCGATTGAGTCCAAGAGAAGCGCCAAGCTGTTCGCGCGCATCATCGTCGAGTTCAGCGCCTTCGGCAAAAGCGATGTAAATCGCAGGCGGGCTGCGATCAGGAAAGATCAACCTGTAACCGATCAGCGCGATCAGCGCGATCAGCGGGTGACGGTAAGCGCTATTAGCTTCTGGATCGGCGAGCCTACAAACTTATCCATACTGGTCATCCAATACCTCCCGCGCCATCCAATAAGTGCGCTGATCGCTCGCAACCGGGATATGTTCAAAGCCCTGGCTGTGCCAGAATCCAATGGCTTGATCATTTCCCGGATTGGTTCCCAGATGTATGGCGCGAACACCCGCCGAGCGGGACATGCGGTGCCATTCCTTCAGCAATCGCGTTCCCCATCCCCTGCCCTGACACTCTGGCAGCAGGTTCATGTGCACATGGGCCGGGTAGCGATCGACGATGTCACGAGGCACCTCTTTGGGCCGATACAGCGCCGCAATGCGCTTTTCGTCCGGTGTCCACTGCTCGCTACAGGCGGTGTCGGGCATCGGACAGGACACCCGCAAGGAGGGCCACCAGTTTCGCTCCAGACACTCTGCGAAGGCGGCAGTGTCGACCGCACCGACACAAAAGCCCGCGACCTGACCGTCGGCGAGCAATGACAGACAGAGCGCAGGAGAGAACAGCAAATATGGCGCGGAATAGATATGACCCATCAATTTTGGATCTTCATAGAGCGCACTGGCATCTCGACACAAATGCCCCGTTCGAAGCGAGATTCGGTAATACGCATCGAGGTCTTGCGGACAAGCGGGTCTGGTTTCGATCACATGCTCTCTCCGACGGTTTAGCTGCCACGCTATCGCGTCGATCCGCGTTGAGCAGAAAACGAGCATAAACCTCGGTCCAATAGACCCCAAAACCAACCAAAATCCAATCGTAACCACCCGGCACGCCGCTCAGGTCGACCCCACCAAACACGCAGCATGAAGGAGATGCGATATGGAAACGCTCAAGACACTGACCCTCACCGCCCTGATCGCCGCCGCCCCCGCCTTGGCAATGGCCAACGTATCGCTCGGCGACAAGCTGGGCACGGACGAGGCCGCCATCCGCTCCGCGATGGAGGCGCAGGGCTATGTGGTGGAAGAGATCGAGTTCGAGGATGATGAGATCGAGGTTGAACTTGCGAAAGATGGCGTCGAAACTGAACTGGTCCTGTCGAAATCCGATGGCGTTGTCACCGCCATCGAGATGGAGGAGGAAGACGACGACTAACGGCATAGCCCAAGCAGGAGCCGGATGCAGAATAAACAAACGTCATTGCTCTGGCTTCTTCTGGTGGTGCAGGGGCTCTGCGCCACCTTCTTTCTGGTTGATGCCGTGATGGACTGGACCGGGGGCGAGGCACCCGGTTTTCGGCATTTGCACCAGTTCGAGATGGTCCTGGCACTGGCCCTGATCGGTGGTCTGATGGCAACAATCTCGCTGATCCGGACGCAGCGGGCGCGCGAAAAACAGATGCAGCGCCAGATCGCAGTGGCCAGCGGCGCCTTTGCGGATGTGATCGACCGGCAGTTTGACGAATGGCGCCTGAGCGCGGCTGAACGCGATGTCGCGATGCTGTCGATCAAGGGGCTGTCAGTGGCCGAAATCGCCGCCCTGCGTCAGACAAAGGAAGGCACGATCAAGGCCCAAAGTGCGGCGATCTACAAAAAGGCCGGGGTCAGCGGTCGACTGCAATTGCTCAGCTTTTTTGTTGAGGAACTGCTGTCTGACCCACTGCTGGATCGACCCGGCACCTGAGGCTGTCACTGCACGAACACCCGCTGAAGCAAACGGTTGAGGGCCTCAAACAGCGCTTAAGGTGCAGGTGGACCACACAATTTCGCGATTGCAGCCGGAATATATGCAGAACAGTTGACCGAAGGCTGCGCCCTCGCAACACTTATGGCCTATCGACATCAACCGACGAGAACCAAATGCTTTCCCGCCGTACATTTCTGGCAACCGCAGCGGCCACTGCCCTGCCGCAGATTACATTAGCCAAAGAACCCGCCGTATTTGACCCGACCCCGCAAGAGGTGCGCATCAAGAAGGACTACTTGCCCGGCCAGTTGCTGGTGCTGCCGCGTTCTTTCTATCTCTATTACGTCACCGAGCCGCGCAAGGCGTTGCGCTATGGCTGCGGTGTCGGCAAGGCCGGGCTGGAATTCACCGGCACCGCCACCATCGACGTCAAGAAGGAATGGCCCACCTGGCGCCCCACGCCCGAGATGATCGAACGCGATCCGGTGGCTTATGCCAAATTCGTCGACAACGATTATATCCAGCCGGGTGGCGCGGATAATCCACTGGGCGCGCGCGCGCTCTACCTGTTCCAGAACGGGGTGGACACCTATTTCCGGATCCACGGCACCACCCAGCCTCAGACCATCGGCCATGCGGTCTCAAACGGCTGCATCCGCATGCTGAACGAGCATGTGGTCCACCTCTATGAACGGGTGCCGATCGGAACCGTGGTCACGGTGCTCTGATCCCTGCCCCGCCATATCCCGTCCGGGCCGCGCTGCTGATGCTGCTCTGTGTTGGCTGCACGGTCGGCCCTACCCAGGAGGAGGTCGCGGCGGTCAAAACGCGCTTTGCCGAGATGCAGGAACTATCATTTGAAACTGACCTGGAATACTGTGGCTATCTGCTGCGGTTGCCGGATGGCAGCCTTGGGTTTTCGCAGATGGTGCCTGGAGGTCATGACGGCTGTACCCCGGAATTGCCGCAGCCAGGATCGACGCTGCTGGCCTCGATGCATACGCATGGATCCTATCACCCCGATGTGCCCGCCGAATTTCCCACCGTCATTGATATCGACAGCGACCGGCGCGAGCGGGTCAATGGCTTTGTCGCCACGCCGGGCGGGCGGCTCTGGTTCATCGACAGCCGCGCCGGGCGGGTCACCCAGCTTTGCGGGTTGAACTGCCTGCCGCAGGACCCGTTCTTTCAGCCCGGAGATGACGGTGTTATCGCGCAGAGCTATACGAGGGCGGAATTGCAGCAGTTGGAGCGCGGGTTTTAGCCCTTACGCTCCCGACCAGTCTACATCGTCTGCGACCTCGATCTGCAGCATACCGTCTGGCAAGGGCCGCATCAGGTCACGCGCCGCCTCTTCGGAAGCTCGCAGCCAAAGCCCGACATCCTTCTGCGCCAGGATCACCCCCATCCGGTGGTGAATGTCACGCACATCCGCGTTGGGCTCGCAGGTCACTGCCGCCACCTGATGCAGGACCCGCCCGCCCGGCGCGGTCCAGGCATCGGCAATCCCGGCAAAGAGCAGCAGCCCACCATCGCGCGCCGAAAGCCGCCAGGCGGTTTTGCGGCGGGTCTTGCCGGTCCACTCGTACCAGCCATCCACCGGAATCACGACGCGGCGCACCCCCTCGAAGGCGGATTTGTCGAACACAGTCTCCGAGCGCGCGTTGATGATCGTCTCCATCACCGGGCGTCCGCGCGCATTGACCCGCCCCACCGGGATGATCCCCCAGCGCATCCGCTGCAGCCCGTCCAGGGTCAGCACCCAGACCTCCTGCCCCGGCTGGATATTGCGGCGCGCGCCCTCGGCCGCGCTCGGGTCGGGCACGCCAAGCACCCGCGCAACCCGCGCGACGGGGGTGGTCAGAAAGAAACGTCCGGGCATGCAGGGCTCCGGTGCCGGGGTAAGGTGCCGTGGGTCAGTTGCCCTGATCTTCGGCCAGTTCCGCCAATTCCGCAACCTGCGGGCCAAGGGCCGCCACAATCCGCGCCACGCCTTCGGCATTGGGGTGAATGCCATCGGGTTGCATGAAGGGCCGCGCCTGCGCCGGAGTGTCGGCATCCAGCCCGGCAAAGAAATCCTCGGCATAAAGCGCACCGAATTGCGCAGAAAGATCAGGATAGATCGCGTCAAAAGCCTGTTTGTAATCCGGCCCGTAATTGCCCGGCGCGTCCATGCCGATCAGCAGAACGGGAACCTGCGCCGCGCGCGCGGCCTCAAGAATCACCGTCAGGTTCTTGCGCGCCTCTGCCGGATCCAGCCCGCGCAGCAGATCATTGCCGCCCAGCGTCACGATCATCGCATCCACGTCCGGCGTCAGCGCCCAGTCGATGCGCGCAGCGCCCCCGGCGGTGGTGTCGCCGGACACGCCCGCATTGATCATCTGCGCCTCGACGCCCTGTTCAGATAGCCAGTTTTGCAGTTGCGGGACAAAGCCTTGCTCCGGCACCAGCCCATAACCCTGGGTCAGGCTGTCGCCCAGCGCCACGATCTGCACAGGCTCTGCCGTGGCCATAAAGCCGCAAAGACAAAAGAGACTGCTCATCAGAACCTTGCGCATCGTGCCAACCACTCCATATCCCATTGAAACCGCCATAGGACCCCTCCATGACCGACCCCATACTCCACTTAGAAAATGCGTGTTTGTCGCTGGATGGCAATGCGGGATTGGTAGAAATTCTGCGCGGTATCGATTTGCAGGTCCCGCGCGGCGAAACGCTCAGCCTTGTGGGGCCGTCGGGATCGGGCAAATCCTCGCTGCTGATGCTGCTGGGCGGGCTGGAACGCGCGACCTCCGGAACAGTCACCGCGCTGGGTCAGGACCTGAGCGCGCTGGACGAGGATGCGCTGGCACGGTTCCGGCGCGACCGGATGGGCGTAGTGTTCCAGAGCTTTCATCTGATCCCGACCATGACCGCGCTGGAAAACGTGGCCACCCCGCTGGAACTGGCAGGCGCGCGCGATGCCCTGCCCCGCGCCAAGGCCGAGCTGGAGGCGGTTGGACTGTCGCACCGGCTGGATCACTATCCGGCGCAGCTTTCGGGTGGCGAACAGCAGCGCGTGGCACTGGCCCGCGCCTCGGCCCCGCGCCCGGTGATCCTGCTGGCCGATGAACCGACCGGCAATCTGGACGAGGCCAATGGCGGCGCGATCATGGACCTGCTCTTTGATCTGCGCGATCGGCATGGCGCAACGCTGGTGCTGGTGACACACAGCCATTCGCTGGCCGACCGTTGCGACCGGGTGGTTCGGTTGCGCGATGGTCGCATCGTTGCAGATGCCGCGCGCGAGGCAGCGGAATGAGCCTTGCCACCGCCGCCCGGATCGCACGGCGTGAACTGCGCGGCGGGGTCCGGGGCTTCCGCATCTTTCTGGCCTGCCTTGCGCTTGGAGTGGCCGCAATCGCTGCGGTCGGCTCGATCCGCGCAGGCATTGACGCCGGGCTGGCGCGCGAAGGCGCCGCGCTGCTGGGCGGCGATGCCGAGATGGAATTCACCTATCGCTTCGCCTCGCAGGAGGAGCGCGCGTGGATGGAGGACAAAGCCAACACCGTCTCCGAGGTGGTCGATTTCCGCTCGATGGCGGTGGTGGAAGGCGACACGCCCACCCGCGCGCTGACGCAGGTCAAGGCGGTGGATGACGCCTATCCGCTGATCGGCACGATGCGGCTGGACCCCGAAATGCCGCTCGATACCGCACTGGCAGGCCAAAACGGCACGCCCGGCGCGGTGATGGAGCGGGTGCTGATCGACCGGCTGGGGCTTGTGGTGGGCGAGCGATTTCGCCTTGGCACGCAGGAGTTCATTCTGAGCGCCGCCATCGCGCATGAACCCGATGGCGCAGCCGACGGGTTCCGGCTGGGCCCGCGCACCTTGCTGCGCACGACCAGCCTGGCGGAGTCGGGCCTGCTGGAACCGGGGACGCTTTATTCGACCAAGTACCGTCTGGACCTGCCCGAAGCGACCGACCTGGCCGCCACAGCCCAGCAAGCGCGCGCGGCGTTCGAGAATTCGGGCCTGCGCTGGACCGATGCCCGCAACGGCGCGCCAGGGATTTCCGAATTTGTCGACCGGTTGAGTGCGTTCCTGATCCTTGTCGGCCTGTCGGGGCTGGCGGTGGGCGGCATCGGGGTGTCCGCCGCCGTGCGCGCCTATCTGGGCGACAAGACCGCAACCATCGCCACCCTGCGCACGCTGGGCGCAGACCGCACCACGGTGTTTCAGGTCTATTTCATCCAGATCGGGGTGCTTTCGATTCTGGGAATCGCAATTGGGTTGATCATGGGGGCGGGCGCGCCGCTGGCCTTTGGCTCACTGATCGCATCACGCCTGCCGATCCCGGCCGATTTCACGATCTATCCTGCCCCTTTGGTCGAGGCCGCGCTTTATGGGATGCTGACCGCGCTGATCTTCACGCTCTGGCCACTGGCCCGAACCGAACAGATCCGGCCTGCAACCCTGTTCCGCGATGCCATGACCGGGCTGCACGGGGTGCCGCGTGCCCGCTACATCTTCGCGACGCTGATTGGCTTGGCCGCGCTGGTCTGGCTGGCGGCATGGTTCAGCGGCTCGGCCCGGCTGACGCTCTGGACCGCCGGCGGGCTGGCTGGCGCGCTACTTGCGCTGTCACTGGCCGCGCTTGGTGTGCGCCGTGCGGCCCGCGCCGCCAAGCCGCGCGCGCAGGGCCGCCCGGCGCTGCGATGGGCGCTGGCGGCAATATCAGGCTCTGGCGAGGGCGCGGGCGCAGTGGTGCTGTCGCTGGGGCTTGGCCTGTCGGTGCTGGCCGCCGTGGGCCAGATCGACGGCAATCTGCGCCGGGCCATCTCGGGCAACCTGCCCGATATCGCGCCGAGCTATTTCTTCGTCGATATCCAGAAGGACCAGATGGCGGGGTTCAACGCGCGGCTGGACAGTGACCCGGCAGTCAGCCGGGTAGAAAGCGCGCCGATGCTGCGCGGCGTCATCACCCAGATCAACGGCAAACCCGCACGCGAGGTCGCCGGCAATCACTGGGTGGTGGAGGGTGACAGGGGCGTGACCTACTCTGCCGAACTGCCCGAAAACATACGATTGACCGCAGGCGAGTGGTGGCCCGCCGATTATACCGGGCCGCCGCTGATCAGCTTTGCCGCCGAAGAGGCCGCCGAGATGGGCCTGAACCTGGGGGATACGCTGACCATCAACATCCTTGGCCGCGACATCACGGCAGAGATCGCCTCGTTCCGCGAGGTCGACTTCTCGACCGCCGGGATGGGGTTCGTCCTGTCGATGAACCCAGCCGCCCTGTCTGCCGCGCCCCATAGCGTGATCGCAACCGTCTATGCCGAACCCCAGGCCGAGGCCGCAATCCTGCGCGATCTGGCCGGGCAATATCCCAACATCACCGCGATCCGGGTGCGCGACGCGATCAACCGGGTGGCCGAGGTGCTGTCAGGGCTGGCGGCGGCCACCTCGCTGGGGGCCTCCGCTGCGCTGGCCACCGGATTTCTGGTGCTGATCGGCGCGGCGGCGGCGGCGGTCTCGGCGCGCACCTATGAGGCCGCCTTGCTCAAGACGCTGGGGGCAACGCGGCGGCGCATCCTGCTCAGCTTTGCGCTGCGCTCAGCGCTGTTGGGGGCCGCGGCCGGAATTGTCGCGCTAGGTGCGGGCATCACCGGCGGCTGGGCGGTCAGCCACTATGTGCTGGATACCGGATTTGTGGTGATCTGGCCCTCGGCGCTGGCCATTGTCACAGGCGGAATTCTTGCAACGCTTCTGGCCGGGCTCTGCTTTGCATGGGGTCCCTTGTCGGCCCGTCCCGCCCGGGTTCTGCGGGCCCGCGAGTAGCGTTGCGGCCGCAGGGAACCGGTTGTAGCAGGCGCAAAAGGTCGGTGTTGCCGCAGACCAGCGCATCCAGCGTGATCTCATCCAGCGAGGCATAGAAGACCTCGGCGGCGTTCTGCAGCGCGATGCGCAGGCGGCAGGCCTCGGTCAGCGGGCAGGAATTGTCGGCATCGGCAAAGCACTCGGCAATCGGCAGATCGCCCTCGATCTGGCGGAACACCTGACCGATCCGCAGCTCGTCCGGCGCCACCGCCAGCGCCAGACCACCCTTCCGGCCGCGCACTGTGTGCAGGATGTCAAGCTGGCCAAGTTGATTGATCACATGGGCTAGGTGGTTTTCCGAGATATTGCAGGCGCCCGCCACTTCGGATTTGGTGACCAGCCGGTCGCGATGCGCCGCGCAATACATCAGCAATCGAATGGCGATATTCGTCCGTTTGGTGATGCGCATCGGAAATCCTCGCAAGAAAGTGATGCGCCTGTATTGCACAAGCGGCAAAATATCGGTTTGACATACATCAATCGCCCTCTTGCGCATGGGACAATCAATGGCAGATCCTTATTTCTTTGGTTATGGCAGCCTGGTGAACACGGCCACCCATGACTTTCCCGACCCCCAGCGCGCCACGCTGCGCGGCTGGCGGCGGGCCTGGCGCCATACCGACCTGCGCCCCGTGGCCTTCCTGACCGCGATCCCCGACCCGCACGCCGAGATCGACGGCATGATCGCCCATGTGCCGGGTGATGACTGGCAGGCACTGGATGAGCGCGAATGGGCCTATGACCGCATCGCCGCGACCGAGGCCGTCGCGCATCCGCTGAGCAAACCGGTCGAGATCGCGGTATATGCGGTGCCCGAACATCAACACGCGCCAGCAACGGCCGCGCATCCCATCGTGCTGAGCTATCTGGACGTGGTGTTTCAGGGCTATCTACGGGTCTATGGCCCCGAGGGGGTCGACCGCTTTATCGCCACCACCGACGGCTGGACCGGCCCGGTGCTGAATGACCGCGCAGCCCCCCGCTATGCCCGCCATCAGGCGCTGAGCCCCGACGAAACCCGCTTTGTCGATGACCGGCTGGCGCGGATTGGGGTGAATCTGGTCAGCGCGCTCTGAGGCAATTAGACGGGACCGGGCAAGCCGGTTTGGGATCAGAAAACCAGCGACCCACGCAATCAATGGAAATTCCTCCGGGAGTTCAGTATCATCATGGCATAAGCGATTGATGTCATGGATGCGCATCCGGGTCCTTTCGTTGATCGACAATCCTTTCACAGAGGAGTTCGATATGTTTTCCAACAAGCTGATGACACTCTGCTGCGCGGCGGCGTTGATGTCCCACGCGCCTGCAGCGATGGCGGCAGACGTGGTGATTGGCGTGCCGAACTGGCCTTCGGTTCAGGCGACGGCGCATATTCTGAAAGTCGCGGTCGAGGACAGGCTCGACCTGGAGGTGGCGTTGCAGGACGGGTCCAACACGGCCGTGTTCGAGGGCATGGATGCGGGAACGATTCATGTCCATCCCGAGGCCTGGATGCCCAACCTCGATCACCTCAGACGCCAATATGTCGATGGCAAGAAGTCGATCAAATTAAAGCCGCACGCGGCCGAGGGCACGCAGGCGATGTGCGTCTCCAAAGGCACTGCCGACAGAACCGGGATCACCGACATCAAGCAGTTGCGCGACCCGGATATGGCCAAGCATTTTGACACTGATGGCGATGGCAAAGGCGAGGTCTGGATCGGTGCGGACGGTTGGGGGTCAACCCCGATCGAACAGATCCGCGCCCGGTCCTATGGTTACGACAAGACCATGGACCTGAAGGTGATGGAGGAAGCCGCAGCACTGGCGGATGTTGAGGCTGCGATCAAGGCGGACAGGGACATCGTCTTCTTCTGCTATACCCCGCATCACATGTTTGTAAGCCATGATCTGGTGGTTCTGGACGAACCGGCATATGACGCGAGCCAATGGGTGATCGTGCCGCCTTCGCCCACGCCGGGTTGGCTGGAGAAATCGACAGCCGGCGTCGCCTGGGATACCGCCTCGCTCAATATCGGCTATGCCGCCACGCTAGAAGCCGACCAGCCCGAAGTGGCGGCGATGCTGGGCCGCGTCTCACTGGACACCGACACGCTGTCAGCAATGACCTATGCGCTGGCGGTGGAAAACCAGGACCCGGCGGAATTCGCCAAGGCCTGGGTGGAAGAGAACGCAGATACGGTGGATGGCTGGTTCCAGTAGAGCCTTAACCTGTGCGACAAGACCGGCAATGTAGATGCATAGCGCCGCTTGGGCGGTGTCAGTCGAGGAGATAGGGCATGCAGGACGCTCCAGCGGGATCGCTGCGCGACACGCGCGAACTTGCGCGACTTTACTCGCAAGTCAGCCACTGGCAGCGGGACCGGGGTCTGCGCCTGATCGAGACTGCCGCGCCCGAAGAGGGTGAACATGTACTGGATATGGGATGCGGCACCGGAGAATTGACTGCGGAACTGGCGCTTCGGATCGGACCCGGCGGCCAGTTGACCGCAATCGATCCCGACCCGCAGCGCCTTGCGCAGGCGCGCGCGCAGTTTGGATCGGGTTTCCCGACCGCCCGGTTTGTCCAGACAACCGCCGAAGACCTTTCAATGGTGCCCGATGGCTGCGTCGATCTGATCTACTCGAACTATGCGCTGCATTGGGTACTCGACCAGAAACGCCTTTTTGGCGAGGTCGAACGGGCCCTGCGCCCGGGCGGGCGGATGGTCACCGAGTTCCTCGGCGCACCGATTGAAACTCTTATAGAGTTGTTGCTCATGATGCCGGACGGCGCTTCGGCGATGAGAGAAAATGTCTACATGGACGAGGCCGACTGGCGCGCGCTGATCGCGCCGCGCGCTCTTGCCGTCGAAAGGTTGGACTGGCCTGAAATCCCGCTGCACTACCAGAACCTGCAGGCGCTATTTGACTGGCTGGAAGCCACGTCGCATGGTGCGTTTGACCACCGAAAGCTGTCGGCGGAGAACCTGGCAATGCTGTCTCGCCGGTTCCCCTCCGAGATCGAGCTGCCTTGCACCGGCCTGCGCATGGTGCTGCGCAAGACCGAGTAGGGTCAGCCCCGCGCGCGGATCACCTGAAGAAGCGGCAAAAGCGTGGCCATCTCCGGCCCGCGCTCCATCCCCGTGAGCGCTTTGCGCAGCGGCATGAACAGCCCCTTGCCCTTACGGCCCGTCGCCTCTTTCACCGCCGATGTCCATTCCCCCCAGCTATCGGGTCCCAGCGGCCCGTCGGGCAGCAGCGTCATGGCCTGCGCTATGAAATCGATATCCTCGGCAGCGATCAGCGGCTCGGCCCCGTCGCGGCACAGCGCCCACCAGCCAGCCAGGTCGTTCAGCGTGGTGATGTTCTCGCGCGCCATCAGCCAGAACGGCTCGGCAATCGCCAGCGGCACGCCGAGCCCCGCAATGGTGTCGGCCACCGCCGAAAGCGGCAGCGACTGCAGATACCGCCCTGTCAGAGGATAAAGGTCCTGCACGTCGAACTTGGTGGGGGCCGCGCCAAAGCGGGTGATGTCGAATCCTTCGATCAGTTCACTCATGTCACTGCGCAGCTCGACCGGGTCCGAGGACCCCAGCCGCGCCATCAGACTGAGCAGCGCCATCGGCTGCACGCCCGCCTCACGCAAGTCGCGCAGCGCCAAAGTGCCCAGACGCTTGGACAAGGCCTCGCCCTGCGGGCCGGTCAGCAGCGAATGGTGCGCAAAACGCGGGCAGGTACCGCCCAGCGCCTCGATGATCTGGATCTGGGTGGCGGTGTTGGTCACGTGATCCGAGCCGCGCACCACATCCGTCACGCCCATCTCGGTATCGTCCACCACCGAGGCAATCGTATAGAGCACCTGCCCATCACCCCGGATCAGCACCGGGTCGGATACCGAGGCGGCATCGATCGAGATGTCGCCCAGAATGCCGTCAGTCCAGTTGATCCGTTCCTGATCCAGCTTGAACCGCCAGACGCCATTGCCGCGCTCGGCGCGCAACATTTCTTTCTCATCATCGCTCAGGCTGAGGGCGGCTCGGTCATAGACCGGCGGTTTGCCCATGTTTAGTTGCTTCTTGCGCTTGAGGTCCAGCTCGGTCGGTGTTTCGAACGCCTCATAGAACCGCCCCATCTCGCGCAACTTGTCCGCAGCCTCGGCATAGCGGTCCAGCCGGTCTGATTGCCGCTCGACCCGGTCCCAATGCAGGCCTAGCCAGTCCATGTCCTGCTTGATGGCGTCGACATATTCTTCTTTCGAGCGCTCCGGGTCGGTGTCGTCGATGCGCAGGATGAAGGTGCCGCCCGCCTTGCGGGCGATCAGGTAGTTCATCAACGCGGTGCGCAGGTTGCCCACATGGATATAGCCTGTGGGCGAGGGGGCGAAACGGGTGGTGGTCATGGGAGTCTCCTGTTGGCGCGTCTGTTGTCACAGCGGCACCGCTTTGTCCAGCAAACCGGTACATGCCCAGCCTCAATCGGCACGGATCACCACGGGAACAGGCATTAGGCGTTGCTTACCTGTAGCTTTCGTTTATCACGATGGCCCATAACGACAAGTAGCAGGCACATGACTCACAATTCCCGAGCTTTTGGGCAAAGCCCCGACCCAACACATGCGCGGGATTGGATCAAGATCCTCTCTAAGTATCGCGAACCGGACGGGCTGCGCAGCGTGTTCGAGCTTGCCGTCACCCTGGGGCCGTTCATCCTGCTCTGGGCGCTGGCATGGTATGCGCTCTCGATCAGCCTCTGGCTGACGCTTGCGATCTCGCTGTGTAACGCGGGTTTTCTGTTGCGCCTGTTTGCGATCCAGCACGATTGCGGGCATAGCGCGTTTTTCGGCAACCGTACATTGGGCGACTGGCTGGGGCGCGGCATCGGCATTCTGACCCTGACGCCCTATGATGTTTGGCGCCGGTCACATGCCATGCACCACAGCGCCTCGGGCAATCTGGGTCGGCGGGGGATAGGCGATATTCATACGTTGACCGTTGCCGAATATCGTGACCTGTCGCCATCAAAACGCCTGATGTACCGACTGTATCGCCATCCCATCGTCCTGTTCGGCTTGGGCCCCGGCTATCTTTTCTTCCTGCAGAACAGGTTGCCCTTGGGGTTCACCAACAAGGCGAAATACTGGATCAGCGCGATGTGCACCAATGCGGGCATCCTGATCGCGCTGTCGCTGATCTATTATTTCGGGGGCGCGCTGCCGATCCTGCTGATTTTCCTGCCCACAACGCTGCTTGCTGCGACGGCAGGCGTCTGGCTGTTTTATGTCCAGCACCAGTTTGAAACCACCCATTGGGCAGCAGAGAGCGAATGGGACCTGCATGACGCCGCCCTGCATGGCAGTTCCCACTATGTGCTGCCTCGCACATTGCAATGGATGAGCGCCAATATCGGCATTCATCATGTCCATCACCTTTATAGCCGCATTCCCTTTTATCGGCTGCCCGAGGTTCTGCGCGATCACACGGTACTGGCGCACAGCAACAGGATGACGATCCGCGAAAGCCTGTCGAATGCGCGCCTGCACTTATGGGATGAAAACGCACAGCGATTGCTGTCCTTCGCACAGGCCCGCAACGCGCGGTGAAGCTTGGCGGCTTCGGTTGCCGAACTCACGCTCAGGTCGGGGTGACCGGCCAATGGCTGTTTAGATCGCGCAGACCCGCGCTGATCAACTCGCCCAGAACATCCAGGTCGATATCCGTCAGCTTGCTCACATAAAGGCAGGAGCGGCCCGTCTTATGTTTGCCCAACCGCGATAGGATTGGCCCGAAATCCGTGTAGCCCGGCATGATGTAAATCGAATGGGCCGCCTTGCGCGGTGAAAACCCGGTGGCCAGAAAGTCGCCCTCGCGGCCCGACGAGTAGCGATAGTGATAGCGGCCATAGCCCACGATAGAGGGCCCCCACATCACCGGCTCGAACCCGGTCACCAGGCGAAACAACTTGTCCAACACCCGCGCGTCGGCGGCTTTCGAAGCAGGTTCCACCGCGTTCAGAAACGCATTCACATCAGCGTCGGTCGGGACTGTTTTGTTCGGTGCCATGGATTAAGATTTTAACATTCTCTACAGATATCACATAGATGCGATAAATCAGGACTAGGAAGTCCGGTTTCGCGACCTATCTCGCGAAGGAAGCCACCAACAGGAGTAAGACCATGACACTCAAACTCACCCGCCGCGCTGCGCTTGCATCCGCTGCCGCCCTGCCCGCGGCAGCCATCGCCACCCCGTCGCTGGCAGCAAGCCATGGTGGCAAGGCCGCTGGCCCGGTCGCGCGCACCTTCAATCTGGGCGACATGACGGTCACAACACTGCTGGATGGCAGCGTCGTGCGGGATGACGCCCAAGAGATCTTCGGCGGCGGCGCGTCGGACGAGGATTTTCAGAGGGTCTCGGAAGAGAACTTCATCCCCGCCGACAGCGCGCAGTTCTTCTTTACACCCACGTTGGTGGATGCCGGTGGTGAGCTGGTTCTGTTTGACACCGGGCTGGGCCAGGGCGGCATCATCACCGCGCTGGATGCCGCAGGGGTCAGCCCCGATGCGATCGACGTGGTGGTGCTGACCCATATGCATCCCGACCATATCGGCGGCATGATGACGGATGGCGCACCGACCTTTGCCAATGCGCGCTACGTAACCGCATCAAACGAGTATGATTTCTGGGCCAAGGCCGATGAGGGCAACCGCGTGGGCGACATGGTCAAAGCCAATGTCACGCCGATGGCCGAGAAGATGAGCTTTATCGAAGATGGCGGCAGTGTCGCCTCGGGCATCACGGCCAAGGCGGCCTTTGGCCATACGCCGGGACATATGGTCTATCTGCTGGACAGCGGCGGGCAGCAGCTGGTGCTGACCGCGGATCTGGCGAACCACTATGTCTGGTCCTTCGCCCATCCCGAATGGGAGGTCACCTTCGACATGGACAAAGCCGCCGCCACGCAATCCCGCCGTGATGTGCTGGGGATGCTGGCCGCCGATCGGGTGCCGATGATCGGTTATCACATGCCCTTCCCGGCCGCGGGTTTTGTCGAACAGCGCGGCGAGGGTTTTCGCTTTGTGCCGGTGAGCTACCAGATGCTCTGACCGAGTTTCAGGTCGCGGCCCTTCAATCAGGGCCGCGCCATCCTTCAATAGGCGGCTTTAACGCCTGAACCCGTATTCCGTGACGAAATACCGTGGTGACATGGCGCCGAAGAGATCGCGCAGCTTGTCGAGCTCATCCGCTGGCCCGTGCAGCTCAACCCCGGTGATCGAGACCAGCGCCTGGGTGCTTTCGAAGATATGGCTGCCCACCTGCATATGCCGCAGCACCGCCTCGGCGCTTTCATAATCCTCGCGCGAAACCGCCGTGCCATCCGCGCCGAAGCCATAGGCCGTGGCCAGGTGACCCGGTTCCTTGTCGCGCAACGCCACCATGGCGGCGCAGTTCT
Organism: Ruegeria jejuensis; assembly: GCF_041537905.1. Taxonomy (NCBI): domain Bacteria; kingdom Pseudomonadati; phylum Pseudomonadota; class Alphaproteobacteria; order Rhodobacterales; family Roseobacteraceae; genus Ruegeria; species Ruegeria jejuensis. Next base: position 28,308 of record NZ_JBGRUO010000035.1, read on the forward strand.
CGCGGAAGGCGGCGGCGTTTTCGGACGGGATCGAGAAATAGCCGATCACAGTGACAATATGCGGTGCGGACATATGGAAATCCTCAACTCGGGGCCAGGAAATGCGGGCAGTCTAGCGCGGACGCGGCGTTTGGGCCACCGCGCGCCCTGCTCACCGCACCTTAACCGGCTGCGGGCAAAACTCCCCTCCGTCGCGACATCGGTCCGGGCCTGACACCCCGGCCCAACAGGAAACGGGCCCCTTCTGGCACAAGGGGCGCATATGACAGCTTCATGGCGCGGGGGAATCACCCCGTCCCTCCTTCCGCATTGGCGGCGCCGCCACTTTCCGGGTCTCGCCCAAACGGACAGAGACATAAAACAGATCTCGGCAGGGCAAACGCCCATGCCGCGCCTCGGTTTGCCCAAATGGCGGGGGAAACCGCCGCTTTGCCGTGCACGGCGCAAAATCTCTTGCAATCCAAACCGTTCGCGCCCATGTAAAACGCGCTACGTTATTCTTTTTCGACCCACTGTCTCCTTCACACGGCGTTCAGTCTATCGATCCAGACCGACTACGCCGGGTTGCCGCACTGACGCGGGCAACAGATCAAAACAGGAGACCACGGATATGGCCAATGGCACCGTGAAATGGTTCAACACCACCAAAGGCTTCGGCTTCATCGCACCGGAAACCGGTGGCAAGGACGTTTTCGTCCACATCAGCGCTGTTGAGCGCGCAGGCCTGACCGGCCTGGCCGACAACCAGAAAGTGACGTTTGACGTCGAAGCTGGCCGTGACGGCCGCGAAAGCGCGACAAACATCCAACTCGCCTGAACCGGCTGAGTACGAGCTCGGGATGGGTGGCAACACCCATCCTACACCTCTGCGACAACCTCCCCCCTCATTTCTCCAGTCATACGTGAAAAGTCCTCGGACTGGACTTTGCTGCGCACGGCGGCAATGGCGGTTTCAGCGGCATCGCGGGTGGCGGCATCGGGCCATTCGCTGATCGCAGCACTTGTGCGTTCGCTGGTGCGCACCACGGTCACCCGAGTCGCACCCAGATCGCGCAGCGCTGGCAGGCGTTTTTCGGTGATCCGCTGGATGGTCAGGTCATAATCGACCCCATCGGCATTTTCCCAGGTGGTGATTGTCACATAGGCCATATCGCCCTCCCCTTGGCTGTTTTGACCGCCCTATCCTAGCAGATTTCCGCTATTTTGTCCGCCGCGCGTCGACGTCCGAGCAATGGCAAGACTTGCCCGATGGCGGATCGGATGGCATATCTGGGGCGCTACGTTATGCTATCGACCACTGTCTCCGACCACCGGCGTTCAGTCTATCGATCCAGACAACGACGCCGGGCTGTCGCACCCAAGCGGGCAGCAACTATGAAAAGGGAGACTGCGGCATGCCCAAAGGCACCGTGAAATGGTTCAACACCACCAAAGGCTACGGCTTTATCGCGCCCGATGATGGCGGCAAGGACGTCTTTGTCCATATCAGCGCGGTCGAGCGCGCCGGGCTGACCGGTCTGGCCGACAACCAGAAGGTCAATTACGAGCTGCGCGCCGGTCGCGACGGTCGCGAAAGCGCGGACGAAATTACGCTGGCTTGAGCCTGCGAAGACCGGGCAGCCCCCCTGCCCGGTCCTCCCAAACGCCCCGGCGCTGTGAAAACATTCACAGACCGCAGGCGCGCTTACGGTTTAGCTCGATCCCGATCACCTGAAACCGGAGACCCGCCCAATGGCCCTCAAACCAGAAGACGTCAAAAAGATCGCCGAGCCGCTCAAGGGCAAAAAGGCGCGGCTGAAGAAATGTGATGCGCTTCCCAAGGGCACCAAAGAGCTGAAGCTGCCTGCCGGCGTCAAGAAGGGCATCGAAGCGGAATTCAAAAAGGCGAAGCTGAACAAGGTGCGCCTGCATGTGGGCGGTGATTGCAAAGAGGTCTGCAAGAAGGTCAAGGCCAAGGCCTTTACCGACGGGTTCAACATCTATCTGGCCAAACCGGGCGACGCCAAGAACGAAAAGCTTCTGGCCCATGAACTGGTCCATGTGATCCAGCAGGGCAACGGCAAATGGCCCAAACAAAAGCCCGGCAAGGTTCTGATTTCGAAGTAACGCTCAGCCCTCGACGGGCCGTGGCCGCCCCTCGATATCGATTGCCACGAAGGTAAACACCGCCTCGGTCACTTTCTGCCGCGATCCAATGCGATCCCGCAGCACCCAGGCTTCGAGCCCGATCGCCATCGAGGTCCGCCCGACTCGCTGGATATGGCTGTAGACGCACAAGACATCGCCCACCTGCACCGGGCGGATGAACTTCATCGCATCAATCGCCACCGTCGCCACGCGGCCCTGGGCGCGGGTCCCGGCCGTGATTCCCGCCGCCATGTCCATCTGGCTCAGCACCCAGCCGCCAAAAATGTCGCCGTTGCCGTTCACATCCCGAGGCATCGCCATGGTGCGCAGGGTCAGCTCGCCTGTGGGGGTGTCGTCATCCATGTTCGCTACTCCGGGCTGTATCTGGCTGGTCTGGATGCCACTGCGATAGCAGGTTCCATCCCCGGGGTCGACCGGATCGCAACCGCATCAGCGTTCAAAGCGTGTGGGACGTCTCGGAGCTTTGGCTCTTTCGGAGGCCAGAACTGGCAGAAAGATATACGCCGCCTCATGCAATCCCCATCCAAACGTCAAACATTTCTGGCCCAGACAGATCCTGTTCTTCTTTCTGCGCAGAGGTCGGCATTGCAGACTTTGCTGACATTCGCTGCATGCACACCACTCTTCACGTCGCGCGACGAGAGTCTGAAGCCGGGAACCGTGGCACTCTATGTATTGGCGACCTGCTGGACATACGTCTCAGTTAGTTAGATGACGTTACTCATCAGGCTGTTCCAGAAGGAAATCGGATTGTTTTATGAATAGACTTGCTAGCGACTGGTGCTGCATCTTGCTTGTTGCTCTTACTTGCATCTCGAACTCACCGCCGGCGTACTCTCAAGGTATTCAACTTCCGGACCTTGGTTCAGACAAAGTATCATACAAAAAGCTCAATGAATTCAAAGATGAATACTACAAATTCGACGAGAACGGCAAACTCGTTGACGGGTTTAGAAACGCCCGAAACGAACCAATTGACTTCTCTCCACTCGTAACGGACCACATACTGGCAGAAGACTATTTAAAAGCGTCGTTAGGATGTACTGACTGCGCCCCCAGACCGTTTTCGTGGGAAGGTAAGAGGTTGTCATATGGCGTTCTCACGGAAAACAACCAGCACTTACTAAGGTTCGCTTTCCCTGCCGGTTCTGCTCTTTATGACGTGTTCAATAAAGCAAATATCTCATCTAGAAGTACCCGAGACTTAAGTGAAGCAGACTTAGTTATCATTTTTGGAAGCATAGATTTCTTGTTGTCCAAAGCTCGACGATTAGGGGACCATACGACAGCTGAGTATTATGCAAGCGTCAATCAAGGTCTCGATTCAGAGCAGGCGACAGATGACAAAATTGCGCGACTTTTTAAAGGTACGCACTGCCGGATTCTGGCCCCCTCTCGAAGTGGGCGGCACAAGGCTTACGCCTACTTAACGCCCGAGCACATAGACGAGTGCTTTGCAAAACAGCTACTTGTAGCTGCCGGATTGTTGCCGTTTGAAGGATACACGCCCAGTGCGCTCAATCTCGCATACAGTTATAAATACGCGACCGTTGCAGACACTTTGTTTCTCAGGCTCCTATATTTCATGGGCAACAATGAAGTTGATACCTTTGGCGCCTACGAGGCGGAAGTGACTGATCTAATTGGTCTGTATGACTATGAGCAACGACTCAGATAGGAAGAAGCCGCCTATTGTGATTTCAGAAATTTAGTGTTGCGGCACAATTTCTTCATAGAATTGCTGCGCGTGCAAAGCCAAGCAGTATGCAGAAGGGCATTATGGGCTCTTTGAGGTCATCCGACGGGTTCGGTAAGGCTTATGAGCTGCCTCGACGGGGCCAACGGCGGCGGCGGAGCGGACTTTGCTGCCGCTCGATCTTTCGCCATAAACGTCTGCTCCCGGCGCATATCCTATTCGAAGCTAAGACCGTGCGCGGTCTGGTAGGCGCATATTGTCTGGCTCAACGGCCCAAAAGGAGATACGATTTTCAGCGCACGTACAGGACTTCAATGACGCAGACGAAAACGAAATCAAGCGATGTCCTCGAAACAGCTTCCGCGGGATTTGCGTTAGTTGCTGTTCCTTCATTTGCGCTTTTTTGCGTGTTTTCACTGATAATTGGTGGGGACGCCCTCAACGGCTTCTCAACTGAAACACGATACTTCGTGGTCTCTCGTCGTAACGTTACCGAGGTCTCTTGGCTGACTTATACAATCTCATGGTATCTCGGTTCATTGACGCTAGCGACCTTCATACCAATGGTGCTTCTTGGCGCTGCCTCCAACTTCCTGAGCCGACGCGCCAACGTAGGCGACTAAGCGACATTCGGACACTAGCTCACACTGCAGCATTTGGTAAGTGTGGGCTCAAGCACTAAATCGCTCCGCGATATGGGCTCTGTTTGGCGTGAGTTGTGCTTACGCGGGATATGTTTCGCGGTTTGTTGAGTTGGGAGTTTCCTGTTGATCGAGGTGATTTTGCCTCGATTGACAGAGGGTTTTCCCA
>NZ_JBGRUO010000036.1:0-23638 GCF_041537905.1 Ruegeria jejuensis
TCTGATCCGCCCCGTGCACCTGGAAAACGTTCTTCGCCAAATCCAGGCCAATCATGCTAATCTCATCCATAGACGCCTCCATTCAGGTTGTTTGTAAACCCACAATGGCACACCAAGGCCAGCGGGGGCGTCTACACCTTCAGAACCGGATCAGAGAGGTATTCTGCGATTTCTTGACATTTTTTCCATGTTTTGTTAGGGTTTAGAGGTTATTTCAGCGTCATTTCTTTAATTAGGGGCCAAAAATGCACCCCATTTACATTCCCTACATTACCTTTTTTAGCCTGACTACTATCGCGCTCTATGCCCTTCACCACGACGGCACCGATCTTCTTTCAGGCGTACTGGATTTCTTAACCTGGTTGTTGGTCTTCGGACTGGCATGCCTGTTTATTTTTGCGTTTACGCAACGCCTTGGGGACACCATTGAACCTGAACCCGACCCAAACGAAGTTGTAAAAAATGGCAATAAAAACAGCGCCAATATCAGGTTTGATCGCCTCATCCTGTTAATTCGCGCCAGTTATTTCTTTATGATCCTGACAATTGGGGTTTGCATTGTTCCTTTTGTTGCGCCCGAGGTAATGATCGGGAAACCAGGGGCCTCAAATGATCAGAACGGCCCGTTCCTGGTGGTCGTCGGATGCGTCGAGGGAAAGTCCGAACAATTAACAACAAGCTGCGCAAACAGCTCTGCAACTCCGCAATGGCTAGTCGGCTTGGGTGCCAGCAAATCACAACTTATTTGGGCGAATACTCCAAATACCGTCACGACAATGAAGGAACAATTTGGTGTCCTTGCAACAGAAATCGCGTCTTTGCCTCAGGTTGGAGAGGCGGATGGAAATGAAACTCAGCTACGGGAAAAAGCTGCTGAAATCAGAAACCTGACCGATCGGCTGAATTCCAGTTTTGCGAACTTTCAGCTTGAAGCCCAACAATTTTCCGCAGTGCAAGGCGCCATCGAAGAGGTTAACAAGGCGATTTCTTCGGTATTGAATGTTGCAACAGCGTTTCCGGATGAGCCGGGCGCCGCCGGTGAAGGCAACGGTGACGCCCAATTGATAAATGCAGCACAGAACATTAACGTCAGGATTCCTGCGGCCAACGAGGCACTGGATGGCTTGGTTCAGCAGATCGGCCAGAATCAGAAAGGAACTCGGTTGGTCGGCGGGTTGGTTGTTCCGCTCTTCGTAATTGTCCTGTCTTTGTTGGGCGGATCGATCAGCATGACCCGTAAACTGCCGGAAATTCAGCTTCGTGCGGCGCCGGGTTACGAAAGCTTCTACCGAACCAAGGTTCAAGGCAAAGTGGCCAATCGCCTGAGCGTGCCGATCAAGCCTGAACAGGCACGAGATTTCCTGATATTTCAAATACTTCAGGTAATGACAGCCCCCTTTCTGGCCATGGTTGTGTTTGCTTCGTTCGAACCCGAGTCAACCGCCGCCGCCGTGATAATCGGGTTTGGCGCCGGTTTCGCCTCGGAGCCGTTGCTGCTGAAGTTGCGTCAGGCCATCGACCATTTTGCTGGACTTACGCCAAAACAGGACGCCCAGACAGAGGAAGCGCTCATCTCTGAGGAAACCAACACCGAGCAAGAGTCCGACGACACGAAAACGACACCGAATGAAGATGCGGCCGTTGCGATCAATGCTGGCCGTCAAAGTCTGGCAAACAAGCCAGCAAATACCCAAAACCCTAATTCCGCCGATTAACCCGTATTCGAAAAGGTCTTAGCATGCCCATTGCCCCAGGAACAATTGAGATCGGCATTTCTCTGGCAAGGGTAACAATCCAGGCCGGGCAACGGCTGGACAGGATTTTTGCAGAAAACAAGGTGGTGACAGCCCCGCTTGCGTGGCCGATTGCGCCGAAGATCCAGTCGCCCACCAAGGTACAGCTCAAACGGGCCCTGGAAGACGTGGTTGCAGGTGAAGAGGCGAGACGGGATGCAGGGGAACTCCCGCAATTGGCGGAAACGCAACTCGAAGCCATCCGAAATGCCATTACGGAACAATCCTTCGACAGGCTTCGGAACCTGGTTCACGATTTCGCGCCCGAGACGATCACATTCGATGTTCAATCCGGCGATGCAGCTTCGGTTTATCTGGAAGCGCTGGAAGAGTCTGGCCACATAAAAAATATGGATACGGCCAGGCAGATTGTGTATTTTCTGGCTCCCGGCACAGACAATCGCCAGCAATCAACCCCATGGCAGGTGGGAACGGTATTATTGGCCGCGGTCGCCGATTTGGCCTTGTCGACACAGGAAACGCTGATCAAGGACGCCCGTCAGAAAAGAATCGTGGCGGGCATTTTGGAAAGACTTGCGACCCTGGAATTGCTGGAAGCCTCTGACGGGCGCAGGCTTTTGTCACAGATTGTTGGGGCGACACTGAACGGCGTAGTTGACGCCAGAGTCCATGTTGATCCGGAAAATCCATGGCTGAGCGGACTGCTTAACGCCCTTGCTGACGCTAGGGCAACGCAACCTACTGACCGGCAAGGCGAGTATATGTTGGGTCTGCTCCGAGGTGACGGATATCGGCAACTCGTGGCTGAAATTCTGGAGCAGGGCTCGGAACATCTTTCAGCCAACAACCAGAAAGCATACCAGACCGCGCTGGCGGATTTTCTGAAGTCTGCCACTCAAATTGTGGAAGCAAGCGCATCGGACTCCGCCAAGGTATTTTTCGAGAAACACTGGCCCGATCTTGTACGCGCCGGTTTCGGGGCCACCCATTCGCACGGACCCCAGTTACTTGAGGGAACCGAGCCTGTTTTGGGAATTGTTCTTCTGACCGCCTTTAAGGAGTTGCAAGATGCTCCCGGTCGCGAATTCCTGAACTCCGAAATGCTCGAAGCCATTGCGGAAGGGTCCATAGCAACTATCGCAGAAAATCCTGAGTTGATTGAGGGAAACTGGCTGAGGGTCATCTTCAGATCCTATGCCTCGGTTATTGCAGAAACAGGCATTCGCGAAGCTTTCAGCAACCAAGCCCTTACCCGTTTTACAAGGGAACTTGCCCGCCGCATTGCACGCTCTCCCGTCTTGCTCGCGTCCAGTTCCGAGGCCGCCACCGAACTTATGCGCTGCATATTGCTGAGCGTTTCCGACCTATCGCAACCTACGGCAGAACTCGTGGCCGAGGCCGCCTTACTCGCCGCTTTGGATACGGCAACAGCCTATCCAGAGGTTTTATTGGTTACTGATGGCACCCCGGACACGGGCTATGCCTCTGCTGTCGCCGCCCTTAGCAGAGAGCTGGCACGCATCGTAAAAACTCACGGGCTGACGGCACTTACCGCCGCCGGGATCGCATCAGGTTCGATCAGGATTATCGCCAGTAGTCCACGATTGTTCATTCGCGATAATAGCGGGCTCGCAGCAGAGATTTTAAATGTAGTTGCACAGATCGCTCAGGACGATCCCTCGAAGCTGATCACTGAAGCGGGATTGCAGACCATTACGAATTCTGTGCTGCGGGCAATGGCCATACGGGGACAGAGCCTGCTTGATGCAAGCGCTTCAAAGAATGAAATGATTTCGTTGCTGGCCGAGGTCATCCGCGAAGGATTGAAACTCGCCGATCAGGAACTTGGCCATTCTGTCGACATTTCCGCCATTCCCAAAGTCATTGGCCGGTTGGTCGATAGCTGGCTGCGTGGACAATTGCTGGCAATAGATTCCACCAATGCATCCTTTGTCGATCAATTCCGCGCAATTGCGGCCCAGATCGCCCCAGAGGATTGAAGTTATTGGATCGATAAACCCGGCAAAAGGAGTTCCGGACATGAAGATTTTAAGGAACCAGTTCCCGGCCTGGCATTGGATTACGTTCTCTTTGGTGATCGTCCTGACGGGCTGCGTAACCAAGAAACAGGTCGAACAGATTGTCGACCAGTCCAATGCAGAAATCATCGCGGGTCAGTTCGAAGGCGGTCCCGACGCTGAGGAGAAAATCCTGAACTTCATTGAACGAAACCCGGACCTGACAGCAGTGAACCAACGACTGCTTGTCCGGCTGGGCGTTTTGTACATGGCGGATAGCAAACCCAATCACGCCTTGGCGGCCTTTGAAGAGGCTGGCCAGATCGGGGATATTTCGCAACTTGGCGAACGTGACCGGATGTTGGTTGAACTTCGAGGTCCGTTGGTCTGGCGGCAAACCCTTGGCGACCCGATAAGCGACGCCAATTTACAAGCCGCCCCCGGTTACCACGCTCAGCTGCGACAATACCTGGATGATCACAACGACCTGAACGATCAGTTGAAGGCGATGGTCCTGGATACCGAAATCTCGGTTGCGCCTCTACTGCCAACCGGCTTCGATGACGAACAGGATACAGAACAGGTTCGGGAACTCCGGGATACACTCCAGGCATCGATGACGGATTATACGGCTTTTTGGGGCGAACAGCAGCACAGGGAAACCGTCCAATTCCTGCGCGGCGGTTCGACCGAAAGTTGCGTGACAGACAGCAGTCAGGTTAGCTTCCGGAACCTGGACCCCTCAACCTTGCCGGATTTGCGTCTTCTGAGGTTCGCCGGGTCCGTTTACTGCAACGTCGAGGCTCTGCTTGAACAACACCAGAAGCTGATGACAGCGTATCGGTTCCAGGACCAGCAATCGAACCAGCTCGGCGGTCAGGAACAAGCCTTGCTCAGAAAGCCTCTCAATACACCGGACTGGATGAACTGCGTGCAGGAAGCCGACAAAACAGACTTCACCTGTTCGGCCTCCTAACAGACGCAGTTGATTTGCGTTGCCTGACCCTTGCGAGGAATGCCCGGCAACAGGCCCGGAGCCTTCAACCCAATCGGATCAACCGACCTTATCCAAAGTCATTTTTGTCCTGACGGTATCGCAATTTGCCCAATGAGCCAGAACCAAGAAGGGACTGGGCGTGTTCAGCCACAAGATCAATACGACCGGCAAAGGCGTCGGTCCGACCGATTTTTTGCATTTGTTTCATTGGGTTTGAAGATTTCAAGGCAGCTGCGATTTTCGGGAATGTGTTCTTTCCCCCCCTTCCCTGATGCAATATGTCCATCGCCATTGCCACCTGAGGCATCGGCCGCCCATCAAGACTTGTACCCAGCGCTTCAACCCTATTGGCAATCCGAGCCACTTTCTTCTTTGCTGTTTCGACGGCCATTTCAACCTGCGCCAGTTGATGGTCCGGGCTGTGGCAGGCCCAATGGACCAGCCGCGAGGCTGCCTGCAACTCCGAAGCGTCCACAGATTTCATATCGCCATTGAGATACTCCATAAAGGCACCTTGCTCGCCGGTTCGGTTGTCGCCGTCCTGTCTGTTCTGTGCGCCTTCCAGTGAAACGGTTCCATTTTGCGTCACCTTGTGAACCCGATCATTCACCAGCCTCAAATCGGGAAAATACCGATCTGCTTCGGGCAAGGCCAAAAGCTTGCGGAACAGAAGAATAAGATTGTCGTTCGGGGTATGTGCCGCAAACTGGAAGAACCCGAATGTGAACGCCGCCCGGTCATAGCTGTTCAGACATGAGAAGGAATTTTTGCTTTCGCCCAATCCGGTCGCCTCTATCAAAGCGGCCCAAGGCCCGAACACCTGTTTCCAGCTTTTGTGGCTGAAAACTGGTGCCTGTTCATCTTTGAACCCTTTGATACGCGCAATGCCCGAAAACCCCTGGAACCTGGCCTCGCCTCCAACATAGCGTTTAGTCCCGTCGACAGGGTCGCGGAATACCCACCTGAACTTGCCGTTGGGCCTCGTCTCTCGGTTGATGGCAACATCAAATGCGTCCTCGTCAACGACTTCGTCGGGTGCATCGTCGAACTCATCTTCCTGTGTGTCGATATTCCCCAGATCAGTGACGAAACCAATATTCTGATCTAGGTTGGCAATACCACTCTCCGGCCATGTGATCCCGATTTCCGCGGCCGTAGCGGGACCGGCCACCAGATCCACACCCGATGGGCCAAATGCCGAAAGTTGCACATCCCGGATCGCCAGAAGCGTGCGGAAACCAATAACGCCATCAGCGCCGGAAGCACCGATATCGAAGCCCGCGTCAATCAGGCCCTGTTGCAAGTGTTCCGCAAGTTCTCCGGTAGAACCGAAGCGAATTGTAGGAACACGGCCTTCCACCCCCAAAGCCACTGTGCGGCTGGCTTCACCCTCATTGAACAAGGCATAACGAAAGCGCCTCTGATCGATCGCATAGGCCGAGTCGATGAAGGATTTCCACGGTCCCTTTTCACCGCCGGGATTGCTGGAGCGACGCCCGGCAGCGCCAGCAACAACCTGGCAACCACGGCTCGAATAGCCAGGCGAAATATGGTCCATGCGCCGTGAACAGTGAAGATTATCAAAGGCTGACTCGTATACTAATCTATCGTCTCCTTCATAGTCTGAATCATCCCCCGTTCGCCAAACCGGAAGTTTGTTGGGGTTCCGAAACGCCCGGTGCGGACCAAGCGGAGAAGACAACCCGTGATCGCCTTTCTGATATCGATGGTCGGACGTTCCCGGCAGATCAGTCAGGTAGCACGGAGCCAGCATGTTCACCCCGTTTCCATTGTTGGAAACGAATTTCGACACATCAGAGATGTTCGGAACCGTACTACCGGCATAGAGGGCAAAACTGTCTCCCGGCCGCCATTGGCCGATTGAACAGCGTTGATGCAAGAAATCCGTTCCCTTTTCTATCAGTTTATGACTTGAAGAAAACTCTCCCTGCGCAGCGACAGGAGAACACCCCCTCAACCCAAAAAACACCAATTCGTCTGACGGCACCTCGAAATTTGCCAGATGAAACATTCCATTAAGTTGTTCTTCTGTGAGTTCAAACATTGTGGTTCCTCAAAATTTGAAAGTGGAACAGGAAGGAAATTCAATTTCCGAATTTTACACCATAAATCGCGATACACCAAATTTGTTGTCGGCTATTCAGCGCCAAAGCGGGTGTTGTTCACATTTACTAGGGTCTGTTGACGTTCAGGATTCCCATTTGTTGTGAGGTTTGATTCAAGGTTGCAAACAGAGGAGAGCAGCCTTGACCCGTTATGTCCTGACCGACGCCCAGTAGGCCATCATCGAACCTTTCTGCCTTGGTAAGGCCGGCGATCCCGGTCAGACTGGCCGTAATCCGCGCCTGTTCATGGAAGCGGTGCTTTGGATCGTGCGCACCGGAGCGCAATGGCGCGAGTTGCCTGGGGAGTTCGGAAATTGGAACTCCGTGTTCAAACGCTTTCGCCGATGGGTCAAGGCAGACGCTTTCTATCGCATGTTCAAAGCTTTAAGCGCTGACGCCGACTGCGAATATGTCATGATCGACGGTACTATTGTGAAAGTTCACCGCGCGGGACAGGGCGCTAAAGGGGGACTCAAAGCCAGGCCATAGGGCGCTCGCGTGGCGGTATCACGACCAAGATCCTGGCGCTCGCAGATGCACTGGGCAACCTGGTCGATTTCCGTCTTCTGCCGGGGCAGGCCCACGACCTGTGTGGCGTTCCGGACCTAATCCAAAACCTCGCCGCTGATCACCTTCTGGCCGACCGCGCTTTCGATGCCAATTGGCTGCGTGACACACTGACAACCCAAGGCATTGCACAGGTCATACCGCCCAAACGCAATCGCATATCACCCGCAGACTACGACGCGGAGACCTACAAATGGCGTCATCTGATCGAGAATTTCTTTGCAAGTCTCAAAGATAACAGGGGCATAGCCACGCGCTATTGCAAGACAGACAGCAGCTTCGTCGCATTCATCTCAATCGCATCAACAATGCTATGGCTCAGGTGAACGTCAACAGACCCTAGCAACTGTATTTCTCAGGGGGTCTGAGCCGACGAGTTTTGCCGAGATTTGAGGAGTGCGTTCGCGATTGTGACGAGCTTTCTAGCGACTGCTGCGATGATGACTTTGTGTGGCTTGCCCGCGTCACGCAAACGATCTGCGAAGATCTTGAGATGCGGATTGTGATGACTCGCGACGAGAGCAGCTTGGAACATGACGTGTCGTACATGTCGCCTTCCGCCACCAATGGCGCGCTTGCCGCGCATCGCACCGTTGTCGTGAGCAATGGGAGCCAGGCCCGTGAGCGCAGCAGCTTGTTCTCCCGAGAGTAGGCCCAGTTCTGGCATTTCCGCGATCAGCATAGTGCTGGCAACGGGGCCGATCCCAGGGACAGAACGCAAGATACCAGCGGTTTGTGCAAGGCCCTGATCTGCGGCGATCGCCTGCGCAATCTGGTCTTCCAATTTACCGATCTGTCGATCCAACAGCGCCCTCAGCTCAGCATCAACTTCAGTGAATATCCCATCCGTTCCCAACTTCTCATGCGCCTTGATCTGCGCCAGAAGTCTCTTGCGCGTCTCGACAAGCTGCGCACGCTTTGATGCCAAGGCTCTGAGAAGGCGCAATTTCCCATGTGGCAGTTCGCGCCCTGCGTCTGGTCGAAATGCCATGAATCGCGCAATGAGTTCCGCGTCGATCCGATCCGTCTTGGCGCGTGTGCCACGGCTGGCGGCGAAGGCTTTGATCTGAGCTGGCGACAACTGCCGGGTCGCAATACCGGCTGCATCCAGAGCGGTCCACAGACGCCATTCCTGCCCTCCAGTCGCCTCGAAACAAACAAGCGCGTGCGTTGATTGTGCCAGACCAACAAGCTGCGCGTGGCCCTCATCTCTGTTTGGAAGCCGCAACCTACGAATGTCCGGGAGACAATGAACGTCAAGCCAATCGCGGCTGACGTCTATGCCCCCTCTCGGCAGATTGCTTCGCAATCACCTGCCGGGCAATGGATGATCTGCTCGTGTGATACTTTGTTCATACCCTCTTCCTTCTGCTCCGCGGTCCAGACCGGCCGCATTCAACTGTTCGAGACGATGAAGAGAGACGGTGCTGGCTCGCTAGGAAACGTGGTCATGCCACAAGGCTCAGACGCCATACACCGCCCCGTCAGTAACCTCGGCAAAGGTGGCTGACGGGGGTTAAGTTAGCAAACTCGAGATACAGAAGGGTCAGGATTCATAACCAATAGATGACAGTTGCCGCGAGTGCGATGGCTGACAGGAAGACCTTGGGACAACGGTCGTAGCGGGTTGCCACACGCCTCCAATCTTTGAGCCTGCCAAACATGATCTCGATGCGGTTTCGCCGCTTGTATCTACGCTTGTCGTATTTTTCCGGCGTCCTTCATATCACCGCTCCGTTTTTCGAGCCGTGAATCATGCAGCGCTTTGAAAATCAATGCATCCTGACCCTAAAACATCTGCCGAAATAGGCGCAATAATACTGCTTCTGGCGGCCTGCTCTATTGGCTAACTGTTTCCCTAAAACCGACCAAGTTCAAGCAAGAAGTTTGACAAAGCGGGCTGTTTTGGGCAAACTTCTTCCATTCCTTTTTTGATCCAAATTTTAAATGAGATGTCTTCTGCACAACATAAGTCACCCGAAGACCCGCCTCCTCCCACAGGCTGGCGGCGCTATTTTGATCTCTTCGCTAACGAAGTTCTGCCACGTGCATTCAGTAGCCTTTTGTTACTCGCTGTGCTGGCTATCACGTTTAGCGGTGTCGGCTCTTCATTCGGGGTACCGAACCTATTCCGCGATGTCCAGAACCACCACGAACAAGTCTGGGCCTGGACTACGTTGAACAGTCCGACCTTGTGGAGCCACGCACTGATGAGTTTCAGCGCGGGTTTGGTCGCGCTAGTGCCTTTGTTCGATTGGTTCTATCGAGAAGATGAGCATCGTCAGCTTCATATCGCCAGTCTTTGGGTTTGGGTTGTGCTCTGCTCGATGTCGGTCGTGATTTACGCGATCCTTGCCTATTTATGGTTTCACGCCGACGGTAGTTCGCTGTTGCCTGGAGAAATGGTTCGGGCAGGCATCGGTACGCTGCTGGGTATCGCTGGGTTCTGGATTGCTCTGATGGTTTCTCTTGCCTGGTTGAACTGGTTCAATGCGTCCTATGAGCAGGAAGAGCAAGAGGAGGATCAAACCACGAATGTGCTGTCTCGACTATTAAGGGTGATCTTAAGACTCACGCGCATTCTCGCGAACGGCATCCGTCGGGGCATCCGGTTGATAAGCAGTGAACCGCGAGATGTGGCCCTGACCCTCTTTTATGCCCCTTTGATGGTTGTGCTGATCGTCATACTCACTTTCGAACGCCTGCTTCCCGGCGTAGCCCTTGTTGGTCTAATCCTTATCGTGTTTTTGGGACTGCGTTGGATGCGGTCCATCAGCCCACCCGCGCGTCTTCTGTGCATTCTGGCCATTGGATATTTCTTCTACTCCGCCTTCGATCAGCGCAACACGGACGGTTTCAAACTGACATTCGATGGCATCCACGGCCCGTCAGGAGATTTGTATGAACAATCGCTGGCCAACCTCTATGACGTGGAAAGTATTAGTGGCGCCGATGCGCAAAACTTGGCGCAGGCGTGCGGCGCGTCTCAGATCGGTGGCGGGGATGTCGATGTATCTCGTGCCATGAACAACTGGCTGGAACATGCAAAGCGAGTTCAAGGCCTGGAAAAACCGAAACTGGTCATAGTCGCTACATCAGGCGGAGCCTATCGAGCTAGTTTCTGGACGGCGATCATACTGGACGAGTTGATAAAACACGATGCTCAGGGACCTCTCAAGGGGCTTGCAAGCAGCGTCAGATTCGTCACCGGTGCATCGGGAGGTATGGTGGCAGGTGCATATTTTTCTGCGATGGCCAAGCCCGCCGGATGGCGCGACAGCCAAGGAGAGACACGGTCGATCCTGGCGCAATTGGAAGCCGATATCATCGCAGCGCAGCGCCCTCACCCGACCCGGCCAAGCTCGACTAAAAAATACTACCATGTCGTGTCCGATCCGTTCGATCGCGACAGTCTTTCATCGGTCGCGCGACAAATGATCCGCCGTGACTTGCCAAGCTTGTTCAAGCCCGGGCGCGAACCAACCGACCGCGGTAAGGTTCTGGAAAAACACTGGGGAACGGTTGATAAACCCTTTGCTGATTTCCGAGCGGGCGAAGAGGCGGGGTGGCGGCCATCGATACTGTTCACACCCATGCTGGTGGAAAGTTCGAAACCCTTGCTAATCACCAATCTGTACATGGGATCGCTACCAGCAGTTGACGCCGGTGAGATGATCGAGTTTTTCGGAGTGTACCCTTGCGCGCGCAGTAGCTTTTCTATGGCAACCGCCGTTAGAATGAGCGCCACGTTTCCCTATATCTCACCAGCGCTTTCCCTGCCTGCACAACCGAGGCAGCGCGTCGTCGATGCCGGATATTACGACAACTACGGCGTATCGTTGGTGAACGCTGTGCTAGCCTCGGATGGTGAAAACTGCTTTAGGCAGTTTGAAAGCATCGAAGAACCGATTTTCGATGTGGAATGCGAACAGGCCCTGCGCCGTGGTGAAGGGATAGACTGTTCGATCAATCCGCAGGATTCGTCGCGCGAAGTGCGCCTTCCATTCTGCATGAGCGAATGGTTGCGGGAAAAGACCTCAGGAATTCTTCTGCTTGAGATTCGAGCATTCGCTCTGGGCACCAAGGCCGAGCCTACTGGCCATTGCGGCAACGCCGCCAAGAGCCGGGAACTAGATAAAGGCGGTCCGCTGGAGTTTTTCACCAGTCCGATCGAAGCCATAATTGGTGCAAGGGGCAAGTCCATGGTGTTTCGCAACGAACAGGCACTGCGTCAGTATGAACAACGCGTGGATAGTGTCCCAATTTATCGCCTGGTTCTTAGCAATTGCCTGCCCATCGGGATGAATTGGATCGTTCCCGATGACGAGTTGGAGCAGATGCGAGCCCATTTTGCTGAATTGTGGTGTAGCGTTCCACAGTTTCCGTGGATTGCTAAAGTCGCCTCGGATGAATTTAGTGCATTGAACCTAACTGCTCAGGACTGGTTAGCACGCGTCTGGTCTGCAGAAATTGGCGTAGCTCGGGCACACTTGCCGAATTCAACCGTTTGTAAAAGAACTTAAAGCATTTCGGTTTTAACCTGAGACATATCCTGCGGCGTTGAAGTAGATGGAGTGGTTGCCGCCCTCCCGTGACGGCATCGCAATGTGCCAAGGTTGTGGTGTTAACAGCCACACAACGGAGAGGACGGCAAGATGCAGGATATGATGATTGGGGTGGATCTGGCAAAGAATGTCTTCCAGATGCACGCTGCTCTGCGGACAGGGGAGGTTCAGTTTCGCAAAAGCTCACGCGCTAGCAGTTCCCCACGTTCATGGCGCGGCAGGCCGCTTGCTTGGTGATCTTCGAGGCGTGCGGGAGCGCGAGCTATTGGGCCCGCGAGATGGCTGCGCTTGGACACGAGGTAAAGCTGATCGCGCCACAATACGCGCGCCCGTTTGTGAAGCGTCAGAAGAACGACGGCGCTGATGCGGAGGCGATCGTGATCGCGGCACGACAACCTGAGATGCGTTTCGTGGAGCCCAAAACGGTTGATCGACGTAGCGCCAGGGCATGAGTTCTTCGAGGCGGTTGATTTTGTGATCCGCGATGCGCTCCAGAACCCAACTCAGCCAGGCTTGCGGGTCGACACCATTGAGCTTGGCGGTTTCAATCAGGGTGAATGCGATTGCCATGGTTTTGCCGCTACCCTCTGATCCGGCAAACATCCAGTTCTTGCGCCCGATGGCGACGGGTTTGACGGCGCGTTCTGCTGCGTTGTTGTCCAGTTCGAGGCAGCCGTGATCCAGATAAGCACGGGCTTTGGGCAGGCGGCCCAGTGCATAGCGGATGGCCTTCGCCAGCGGTGATTTACTGGAGATGCTGGGCAATTGATCGTGCAGCCATTGTTCCAGGTCATCAAAGACGGGTTTGGCCTTGTCCTGTCGCAGGGCGACACGCTCTTGAGGAGATTTGCCCCGCGCTTCTTTTTCCACGGCGTAGAGCTTTGCGATCCTGCGGATGGCCGACGCTGCGATCTGCACATCTTCCTCGAACGTCAGATTGAGTTGATCCAGGCTTTCCGATTTTGAACCGAACCGGTGCCGGTTATGACCTGCCAACTGATGCTGGAGCTTCTCGATCAGCAGGGCTTGGGATTTGACCTCGGCCGCCAGCAGCGCATTGGCGCGGCGCAGCTCAGAAGGGTCATCGGACCCGATATCGAGGTCATTCAGCATCGTCGATCCCCGAACACACGCGTACAAACGCGCCCATCACACCGCCGCCACCGCCAAAACGGCGCGGCCGCCCGCCAAAGAATGGAGCCGCAAGTCACTGAACCGGCTGACAAACGAAACCGCCAAACTGGGGAATTCTAACCTGCCCGTTTTGGGGAAAATTGAGATGCCATTGACACCCGCCTGCCAGTTCAATCTCGATCCGGCCAGAAGAAACCGGCGACGGCACGATGGTGGCAGCCATCGGATCAGCTGAGTCTCGCACCTCGGAACCAATCTCAACCGGCAAGAAGACCGGCTCCGCCGCAACATCGACCACATCTGGTGCAAAGCGCGGATCCTTCAGCCATTTGAAAATCAGATTGGCATTCACCGCATAACGCCATGCAACCTGAGCTACAGAAACACCCGCCAAAGACGCCTGTTGGCAAATCTCGCACTTCTCTTCATCCGACCAAAACCGCTTCTTCCGCTTGCTCATAGAGTGCCCCATGGTGTCCACTATCGATGGTGGACACTTAGACACCCTCTATCAAACGCGTTAGGTCAGCCTCATCGGACGGGCACGTACCTCCCAACTTCGTCTAGCTAACAGAGCGATATCAGCCAATGAGTCCTTTCTATTCGTAGGAGACTGTCGGTTAGGGCCTCCGAGGTATTCCACTCGAAACGGGACAGAGCTTCGTCTGTCTGGTTTATGTTGGCTTGCTTTGAGACGCTAGTTTTTCCGCGCACGTCGTAGCGCTTCAAGAACATCGTTATCGCCAGCCAACGTCTGCGCCACTTCTAGTCCGGTCTTCAGTCTAGAACTCGCTTCATTCGTGTATTTTTCAGGCGAGAGGTGCTCGATCCTCATAAATTCGCTTTTGAGTCCTAGAGTGTTGTGTTCCCAGTCAAACGCCTTTCCGCCGACAGGCCATTCGGTATCTGTTTTCTTGAGCAACGATGTGTCCAAGAAAAAGTTTGGTCCTGCGAAGCCCCCACCGGTACCAGAGCTTTCTGCAACGTAGGCTTTCGTAAAGGCAAAATTTGCTTGAAGCTGCGGGACAGCGTCGAAGGATGGGCGTGCGGTTGACGCTTCCCTTATGGCTTGATCAACTGTGAGAAAGCCGTCCTGATAGCGCTTGAGTATCGAGTTGACCTTCCCATGGTCGGTTTCGATAACTGCCTTTCTACCGCGTATCCTGAAACCGCAAGCCACAACCATCCTGATACCTGGTTGGCTAGCTCTTGCTTCGTGCTGATTGATAGCCTCAAAGAGCTCCCAACTACGCATCAGGAAGTCATGCGACACAGAACTGCTGCGCAGTGACAGATCGCGGAAAACCGCAACTCCGTCGTTGATGACGAGCGTGCGAAAGTTCCTGTTGCTGTGCTCGGCCACAATACGGTGGAAATCTCGCATTCGTTTAATGCTACTCTTTGCACGAGCATCCAGCGGATTGAACTGTGCCTCTGCAATCCTGCCCCCGTAGCCTAGCAAATCGCCCCACGCCACGATTGAAACCTGGAACGGAAATCTTTGGCCTTGGGCCACAGGAGGATTGTTTTTTGAACGCCGTATCACTGAGTATCTCGAAATAAAGACTCGATTAGTACATGTTACTGAGCTTGAAAGGTAGGTAACCATTTCAAAGGCGCACTTTGCCACACGCTAGTGCCGGTCATCTTTTCTGATGACTACATCGCTAGCAATCCCAATTATCCTAGGCGCGGCGATTTGGGCCGACCATTTCAATGCAATCGGTCTCACGGTAGCGAGCGGATAGTCTTCTGTCCGAGGAACGGCTCCGCCAAAACACGCAAATGACTGTCTGGGATTCCAAGCTCCAGCCTAAAAACGTCTCGCGGACGAGCGGGATATGGGTCCACTATAGTGACGCCAGGAAGAGATGTGCGTCGTGAAAAGGCGGCTTTGAAAACGTCGAAGCTTTTATGGTCGGTCCGCGGGAAAGAGTAACCTATCACCAACACTTCGTCACAGTCTTGGAGGGCAGCGCTGGCCTGCTGCCAAAGTGTATCGAATAAAGTCCCAAAGAACTGGTAGCTCTTGTCCTTTACAGGGGGGATGAGCAGCGGCATTGAAGGGAGCCCCTCTTTGCCGGCTTCGCCTTTTGGCATCCACGGCATTCGTGGTTGTGTCTTGACAATCAGATAGCCTTCGGGTGCCGAGCGGCTAGGCACGTCCGTCAAGTTTGGCGGGTAATATCCATAAGTCAGAGGTACGTAGCCTCCCATGTATCGCCCATCGTGTGTCGGATAGGGACGAGTGGCATGTTCATAAACAAAGAGCGACTCCGCAGGAAGAGCATGCGTCAAGACCAGTTCCTCACCTTCGTAGATCGGGTGAGCGGTCAACCAGTTGATAGAGCCGTGAAGCTTAATGAGCGTGTTCGGTGAGGCCCCCATCGCGGGACTGCTCCAGCCATCGCGGAAAACGCTGTAAGGCGGAATGCCATATCCGTCGTCAACCGACCAATCCGCCGCCTCCATCAGCGCACGATCCATCAGCGTGTCCCAGTTGAAAGTCACGACAACATCATCAGGCCCGAGTGACTTTGCTAGATCTATGTGGCTTTGGGAAACTGGACCGTTCGCTATCTCGTTAAGAGTAGTCGCGAAGAGAAAGATGAGCTGATTGTATGGCCTTGCCAACAGAATGCGATCGATCCCACCGTCTTCTTTCTCGACGCTTGCTAGTTTCATGGCAATCTCGCTGTGTATCTCCTCAATGTCGACGCCCGCTGAGAGATATGTATCCGGACTATCAATCCCCTTCTCGAAACGGAGATAGTGATACAATCCATCGCGCATGACCCAAGGATTGTTCGCAGCATCAAGTTTGTAAAACGTCAGGAAGAAGTCATTCGCAATGGGCATCCTCTGTCCAGTGGGTGAAGCGCCGTAACTCTTAGACGCTCCTGCTCCAAGCAAGATCACTCGCATTGAAAAGCCTCACTCATAAATGCCTCATTGAACTGCTCCACCGATGCCGAACTTGGGCGATCACAAGAAATCGAGGTCGTTATGGCGTCGATATTTGATCTGTACAAGTTGATGCAAGCATGCACTTTCCCCCAACGTTAGTCATGCGGCATTTCATTTTCTGCCACTTGAATGCAACGCAGCCGACGAACGGCAGTTTTGTTGATGCTGCTTCGCGGCATTAACGCTAGTTGTGGATGTCCGAATTGGGCCGATTGAGCAAGCAAATGTAAATTGTACAGACCGGTCGCTAAATAGGGCCTTTATTCTCCTGTCTGCTTGGTCTCGAACCTTAGGCCATGTGCGCTGCGGTTGGGGAATCCTTCCCAATAGGTATGAGCGTCCGTGGGAGCACCAGCATCATCTACGTCCCACACGCCTTCTCCAGCGACCGGAGCCAAATCGAAATAGGCTGAACGATCCTGTCCTTTGAGATACTGGTCCAGAAAGGCCGTTACGAAATGCTGGCTGATATTGTTCATCCGCACATTGTCCCAGACCGCGTCGGCATAATGCTCGAACGGAGCCCAGCCTAGTTTTTCGGACGTTGCATAACTTTCCAGAGGCGCTGGCATCGGCGCGCCCGCATTATGATTAGCGTTCTCAAACGTTAGCAGGTGACGCGTCGTGTTCACTGTCCCTTCGAAGATACCCCGGATCGAATCATAGATACTGACGTCATCCACGCCGCCCGCGATCAGCAACAGCGGCGTTTCTACACCTGCCAACCCGCTGCCGTCCCAAAACCCGGTGTTATTGCCCCAGGGCCCGAACGCAACAAAAGCTTTAACGCGGTTGTCCGCGAGCCTAGCATGGCTGTCCGTGCCATTCATGTTCAGTTCGAGCAGCCCTTGAGGAGCGCCCCATTCATACTCTGTGCTAGCCTGGGTGACTCCCGCACCGGCGTAGATCAGAGCGCCATAGCCGCCCATCGAATACCCCACGACGGCGGCGTTTTGGGCATCCGTGATCGTGCCTAGATCATCCTCTAGCGCGGCGATCTGATCAATCACGAAGCGCTGGTCCCAAGGCCGGTTCACCAAGGTTGAGCCGAATGCGGCCTGATCGGAATAGGTGCTATCGGTGTGATCAATGCTGGCGACCACGTATCCCTTGCTAGCGATGTTCTCGGCCAGCGGTGACATCAGCCAGCGGTTGCCTGGGTAGCCATGGCTGACAATCACCAGCGGATACGTACCGTCGGCAACCTCTGCATCGCGTGCCGCACGCCCGATAAGTGTAACGGTCGTTTCGCCGTCGCGGATCACGGTGTCATAGGTTCCGCCCGGTATTGTTCCCGATGCTGCGGGGTACCATACCTCAACAGTCAAAGGACGATCATAGCGCGCGATCTCTCCATCCGCACCCGTGTTGACCACATCTACCTGATCGGGATTGGTGAACATCATCTCGCGCACGCCCACAGGAAGCTCCCCACGGGCGGCGAGCTCCGGAGCATCGGGACGAATGGTATCAATCCGATTTTCCGCATGTGTGGGAAAAGCCAGGTTCGCAAGCGCAGCTCCAGTGACGGCAATTGTGCGGGGCTTCATGGAAATCTCCTATTGATAGCTTTAGACTACTTCAACTTGCTATGGAGACGTCAATTTAATTGGCACTTGGTTAGAACAAATCACGAAGGGCGAACGTCAGCAATGCGGGCTGCGACCGCAGCATTTCGTTCAGTGATCCGACGGCGGCTCAGGGCCGGATATCCAACCAGTACAAGTAGCTATTTTAGGGGCGGGGCCTCGCGATATGCCCTGAGAACTTTCCATGTGCACTCGCGCGAAGGGCATTGGGTGCAGCTAAAGTAGCCGGCGATTTCTTTGATCCAGGTTTGACCGCTGTATTTGTTGAACAGCCGATGCGGCGGTACAAACCACGTCGCCCTGCAGGTCGCACAGGTCACGTTCACAACGTCGGAGGCCGCCAGATCTTGAAGTCTGATGGAGTAGGCCGGTCCCAGTGTAATTTCCCGATAAGGCATGGCGAAAGTATTGGCCTGAGCGTCCCGTCAATCTGACGGCGTTCGATGCGTCGCCGCCTTCAGGTGAAAGTGCTCCGGATCGCCGGTCAACTTTTCCGCCAGAACGTCAATGGCACTCAGAACGTTTTGTGCGGCTTTGTATTCCGGGGATTTGATCTTGGCTTGCGTGCTGACCTTGATCACGCCGCTGCGACCAGTTGCGAGCATTTCCAAGGCTTCGGCCTTATTGACGAACCCGCGTTGTGTTCTTCGACTCATGTTGCACCCATTCCGTTGAACGGGATAAAATATGTTCGTGTTTTGTTCTCATTTCAAGGCAATTCTGATAGTCCGATTCACATCAACCAAGCCATAGGCTGCGACCTTTTAAGGCTCGATTTGCCAAAGATTGCCAATATATGTCATAGTGGTGGTAGATGGAGGTGCCCATGGCAACGATGAATGTTTCCCTGCCGGAACCCATGAAGGATTGGGTTGAGGGACAGACCAAAAGCGGTCGTTACAGCAATTCCAGCGATTACGTGCGCGACCTGATCCGCCGTGATCAGGACCGTCAGACGGCAATAGTCGAGTTGCAGCAGCTGGTGGACGAAGGACTCGCAAGCGGATCTGCGCAGACATTTGACATGGAAGCGTTCTTGAAGCGCAAACGGGAGGAACATGCCTCGAAAACCGATTGACGAATATCGCTTTTCGCCGGCGGCGCAGACCGATCTGGATAAGATCTGGGACTACACGGCAGAGATTTGGTCGCCAGAACAAGCCGAATCCTACTTGCGCGGCCTGGGAGAAAAGCTTGAAGTCCTGTGTAGCTATCCCGAGATCGCCCGAGAACGACTAGAGATCGACCCGCCGGTAAGGCTGCATCCATACCGATCACACCTTATTATCTACCGGATCGAGAGTACCCACCTTGCGATTGTTCGCGTCGTCCACAACCGCCAGCGTTGGCAAGCGCTTCTGAGCGAATAGCTATGGTTCCCACTTTGGAAAAAAACTCTGCCTTGTATCGTCGCGCTGCTTTTTTGCTCAACGAAGCGCAACATAAAGCAAGACGCGACCAGGTGATCACGTTCACCATGCGCGTTCTGTCGAATTACGCGACCGTTGGAAAAGACGGCGGCTCAAGCAAGATGAAGGATGAGAATGTAAGGCTCAGTTCTGGGGCCTATGACCTCATGGGCAAGGTTAGCTCAATAGGGGACTGGCATAAGCTTACCGTCAACGAGCACCCACGCCCCCTTAAGGACATCTGGTCCTGGATACTGGCGGAGGCGGATGAAATTTCGCCATTTGATGTATGGAACTGCTTTGTCGATCACCCGATGATCACATTGACCAAAACCGAAGATTCATTGCTGTCAAAAAGCGGGCTCCGCGCGACTGCCGCACCGGACCGGTACTCATCTCTCGGCATTGAAACCATCGAGGTAGACGAGCCTCCGCGCGATATCATCCGGGCAAGGTTGCAGGTATAGGCCAACTGGTCAGCAGATGCAGGCTAGT
Organism: Ruegeria jejuensis; assembly: GCF_041537905.1. NCBI lineage: Bacteria > Pseudomonadati > Pseudomonadota > Alphaproteobacteria > Rhodobacterales > Roseobacteraceae > Ruegeria > Ruegeria jejuensis. The sequence goes on from NZ_JBGRUO010000036.1 coordinate 19,622, forward strand.
TGCGCTGATGGGATTGTGCCGACTGGTGGCAATAATTGGAATATGGCAACTGAACTAACCGGGCCAAACGTGCGGCCCAGTTACACCAAACTACCCGAGCAAATTATTTTGAATAGTCGAACTAGTGAGCATGGGGCGATTATTGAAACTACCGGGACTATTGAGACTATCGGCTCAGAGGCCCAAGCTGGCTCCTCAGATATATGCGACTTCTTTGGAGCCTGTGTCGCTGGTTTGGCCTATGAAGGCAATTTCAAGCGCGTCGTCAGGGAGCGGCCGTTGCAGCACCGCGGCCTCTTCCCCCGAACCGTGCAGCCAGGTCGACAACTCTTCTTCTGTTCGCAAGATGACTGGCGTCGCCTTCGGGTGGATCGGCGCGACGATGCTGTTGGCCTCTGTCGTCAGAAACGCGGTAACGGGCGGTTGATGGATTACTTATTCGCCCCGTTTAAGTGTATGGATTCACGTTGTGAATCCTTTGCAGCAAGAGTTGTGCAACAACGCTCCTAACTGTTCAATTTCTCTCCCAAACAACTCAAGAACACAATCGCTCACCGTTATGTTTAGTTTGGTTTCAACTATTGTTAGGCCGAAATCTTGTTCCTAGCTTCATTAGTATCCGCGAAAGGAGGTAAGCGATGGAATATACTCAGATAAACAGTCACACTGTTGTTGATGAAATGGACCCTCTCGACGTTTGGGACGCACTACAAGCAATACCAGATGCCGTTATGGTAGACGTTCGAACGCATCCAGAATGGCATTTTGTGGGTCGCCCTGATCTTTCTTCTATTGATCGTCGCTTATTGTGTGTCGAATGGCATATCTGGCCACGTATGACCCAAAATCTTGGCTTTCTGTCCGATCTACTGGATGACTTGGGTGACGAGATGCCAGCTCGTCTATTTTTCCTGTGCCGGGCCGGTCCCCGGGCCATTTCCGCCGCAGACGAATTCTCGCGCCAGATGCAGGCGCGTGGCGTGAGTGTGCATTGCACTAATGTTGCGTTTGGCATGGAAGGCGAAATGAACGCACAAGGTCATCGTGGTCTTGTCAATGGATGGAAGAAGGCAGGATTGCCTTGGAAACAGGATTAAAGGATCTGTCGCAGACCTCGCTGGACAACGGCTGTGTCGCAAACTTTGGTCGGCGTGTTGCACCTGTGGAACGTCTCGTTTCTTCGACTCTTGCAGCGGCCGGAACCACTGGCAATCGGCGGATCGCGTCACTCAATTTTGGCCCAAACGTCAATCAAATCTGACCCCAGGACGACTAGCGGATGGAAGCGGACCTTGCTGGGCAGCGCAGCGAAACAGGGCGGAGAGCCCAAAACGACAGATTCTGCACTCTGCACCAACATCCGCTTTTAGTTAGCCAACAAAAATTTTGAACGCTCTTATTTTGCCATCTGCCGCTTAGAGAGGTGGAGTTTAGCTATTCTGAACGTAACCTGTTTCTTGGCTGTAGCGTTGGCCAGAGTACCAGGCCTACGGCGATTTTTTGGAGGATACAGAGCGCGCCGCGGCGTCAGCAAGTTTGGTGGCGGCGTCCACGACTTCCGTCATTGGCGATTTAACAGGTGCGCCAAGATCAACTAAATCTGGAGACAACGCGCCAAATATCTCAGCTATGTTTTCAGGCATCCGCTCCTTAAGCCCATCGCCTGGTGCGCGAGCCAGTGCTAGACCATCAGCACGAGCATCGTAGTAGGCGCTGAGGCGTAAGAAGTAGCGGTATAGGTTGATGAGAATGCGTACCGCAAAGAAGATGAGCGCGAGGATAAGCAGGCGGGCCAATGCAATAAAGAGGAATTCCGAAGTAAAGTTCGAGACAAGTGCTGCCGGCCCATCACTTCCGGATTCTCGTTCTTCCAGTCTTGATGTGATTGGTCCTAAAGCAGCTTCAATATTCGAAGAAGTCTCGCTTAAGTCAGCATGGCGTCTCAAGCGGTCCAGCAATTCCTGTTTATTGGGCCAGACTCTCATTTTTAAGGTCGATGCTTCTTCTAGAAAACCGACAAGAGCATCTTCATCTGTAAGTACATCGTTCGGAAGTAAACTTGTCTCCGATACAAAGAAACGTAGAAAGTTGGACTGACTTTCTCGCGCTGCTAGGAGCAAGCGATCCCCGACGAGGAAAGCTTGCCAACGGTGTATCGGCCCAACATTCAAGCGTTGGGGCAAATAAGTCGTTTGCCAGCCGCCATTCTGCCATCTCCAAATTCGAACAGAACGCTCCCCTGCCAGAGTTGTCCCTTCAACCAATAGCATTCCCGCTTTCGTAGCCGCGGCCAGATAGAGCCGAGGCACCTGTGACCAAGCGTCGGGAAAAGGGGTAGCTGGAGGATCTTGCACACCAAAATCGGTCCACTTGATAATCGAACGATTATTGTCTTCAAAACGCAAAAAAGATTGACCAGGGTACAGAGGTACGTCTGCGACTACCCGTGCGAAAGGTCCTTCGCCATCTTGGCCAACATGTAAGGCGTGCGGAAAAGAGTTCTCTTCGTCTCGCAACCACAAGATGGCGGAACCATCTTGAAGGAGAGCAGTTTGCCACCGTGGTTCACGAGTGCTGAATCCACGACTTTCCCGACTTGCCCGCGCTGCCAAGTCTTGAAACGCCGACCCAGTTTGGCTTACATCAAGATTTACTTCAGTGACTTCACTTAAGTCTGAACTGAGAAACGAAAATTTTACAGCTGAAATGTCTCGAGTATATTCCATCAGAAAGGTAAGTTGACCGACGCTAATCAATTTCCCATCAGTCGAGCCCACGTCATTTTCGCTCCAACTGTCTTCGCCTTCATTCCAAACCAAGCGTCTCAGTTGTCCATCGGATACGCCAAAAACCGCTATTGAACCGCTTGTCAGTCTGCGGAACACACCGTGTGAAATGGGGTGAGTTATGTTTGGGAGACTGAGCGCACTGCCTTCTAGAAAGTCGATAAGACCCAATTCTGTGTTTGTGCTAGAATTGCAATTGCGAGCTTGCAAGTAAAACGAGTCCCTCTCAGATTTCATTCTGAAATACGTGCCCCCTCCTTGACATCTTTCGTCGAACGGGTCGTCAATCTCCACCTGATTTTTACCCAATTGGTCAAGCACAAAATAGCTGCCGCCAATGCTGGCCGCTAAAACAAATCTGTTGTCTACAACCGAGATTCTATCGCGGCCGGCGGATTCGACAGAACCAAAATTTTGCCAGGTTGAGCCGCCGTCCGAGGACATCCATATCGTTGCGACGGAAGAATTTTTGTGGAACGAAAATAATCGATCGCCATTTTTCAGAACTCTCCCAAAGGTCACAAGAGTTGCAGTATCAGTCACCCCCGCCTTACGCACTTCGGCATAGCAAGCGCCCAATTGTGTCAGGCAAGCCTTCATTTCAGAGCGCATCGCTTCAACACCGATTTCTAGTTGATTAAGCTCCTCGACGATCGGCGTTTGTATTGCTTCAATGTCCTCGGCAATCTCCGATAGCACAGCGCTTTGTGCTGTCGTCACATCGCCGAGGAATTGAAACACAACAACGCTTGCCGCTGCCACACCGCCCAAAATACCAGTGAGGAATATCCAAGAGTACCTGCGACATCGACGGGCACGCTTTCGCAGAGCCACTTCGATAGCCGAGACAGAGTTTAAATTCTCAACGTCCGACTGCATAAAAATCGATTTCAGAAACCCTCTGGGCTGCGTTTCATCCGGCTCGGTCGGCATTCTAGAACCACTTTTTTGCTAACCCCAGCAGTGTGTTTGTCAGTTCTTTTTATGTCAAGAATTTGGATCTGCGTTTCTGCTGTTTGCTGAACAGAATTCACTTCCCACTGGAGGCGTCGTCTCGCACCCAGTCAGGTATAGTATGACTGTTGTGTGGCTTTGAAGGTGTAGACGCCCCCGCTGGCCTTGGTGTGCCATTGTGGGTTTACAAACAACCTGAATGGAGGCGTCTATGGATGAGATTAGCATGATTGGCCTGGATTTGGCGAAGAACGTTTTCCAGGTGCACGGGGCGGAT
>NZ_JBGRUO010000037.1:0-23569 GCF_041537905.1 Ruegeria jejuensis
CCAACAGACCACATTCGGCGCTCGGAAATCTGACGCCGAGAGAATTTGCTGAGAAAACAAACATGGACAAACTGGCCGCGTAAGGACATCAACCAAACCCCAAGGACTCTCAGACAGATGGAGGAAACTTGGGGCTCAGGTCAGGGTGCTTGTTCGGGCGGTCAAGGTGGTGACCATCAGCCCCCTGTTTCCCGTCAATTCCACTTGTGCGGTCGTTTGTTAACGCCTTCGTGGCTGCGCTGGCATTCTGTCAGGAGGTGCGAATGCGAGCGCTATTCTCGTTTTGATGTTTGCCGCTCCCGCCTCCGGTGATGGCCCGTTCAAGCCCAACCAAAAGCGGTCTTACAGAACGAAGTCTTCGGCTTCCAGCCCGACAACGCCAAGCACATTGATTCGCATCTCCGCAAGACCATTGCCATCGCTGTCAAACAGAATGCGCGTGTCTGTGCCATTGTCGAGGATGCGCAGTTCAGCATTGCCCGACCCGCTGAGGGAACCACCGAAAAAGGCGGTGTCGGCCATGCTGCTGATCTGTGACAGATCAATCTGGTCGACGCCCTGTACATATCCGTTGATCCTATCGGCAGAGCCGTTCCGGCTGTCCTCAATGTAGCGAAACACAAATGTGTCGGATCCCGTGCCACCATTCAGCGTGTCCTGAGCATGGCCGCCAACCAGCGTGTCATTGCCAAGGCCGCCGTTCAGGATGTCACTGCCGCCATTTCCGAACAGCAGGTCGTCTTCTACACCACCATTGAGCGTGTCATCCCCCAACCGCCCGCGCAATAAATCGTTTCCGGCCAGACCGTTCGCGACGTCATTGCCGCCGCCGCCGGAAATCGTATCATCGCCGGTGCCACCGTTCATGGTGTCATTGCCAAGGCCACCGCGGATCAGATCATCGCCATCAAGTCCGTTCAGCGTATCGTTTCCAATGAAGCCGCTCAGACGGTTGTCGCCACCATTTCCAATGATCGTATTGTTCGACGTGTTACCAAAACCATGGATATCCTCACTCCCCAAAAGAGTGAGCCGCTCGATATTGGCGTCCAGCGCATAGGTCGACCCGGCAAACACCTGGTCGGTGCCTTGGCCCGCCAGTTCCACCAGATCAATCGACCCGTCGTCGATGTAGTAGATGTCAGAGCCAGCTCCACCCAAAACCTGTCCGGTCACGTCGCCGCCGCGGCCATCGAATACGTCATCGCCTTGGCCAAGCGCGACATTGCCAATCATATGTCCCGAATTCACGACATCGTCGGATTCTTCATCGCCCCGGAAAGAGCCCTCGGCACCCTGGATCAAGCCGGTGTTTAGCAATGATGCCGAACCATCGCCGCCCAGGTTGAAGAAATCCACGCCCCAATACTGGGCAGAGGTAATCGCGCCATGATTGACGACAACAGACCCAATTCCGCTGTTAGCTCCTCCATTTCCCAGCGACACGCCTGATCCCATCTCGTAACTGGCCTGGATCAAGCCGCCTGCTTCATTGATGATTGTTGTGTTGTTACCTTCGCTGAAAACGCCATGGTTGTAGCGCACGCTCGTGAGCGGGTTCACATCTGTCGCGATGATTGTCCCTGAGTTTATCACGCGATCGCCGGCGTCTCCGCCAAGTCCCAAAAATACGCCGGTTGAGCCGATGATGGACCCGGTATTGATAACTTCGTTATCACTCCCAATGGTCAAGACCGCAATCGTGCGCTCTGACGCAATCAAACCCGCGTTGGTCAACGTGTTGTTGCCACCCGCCAAGAAGAGGTTTGTATCTGCGGCCGTTTCATTGTTGGAACGTATCACACCTTCGCGTCCCACACTGACGACATTGTCGCCGCCGCTCATCTGGGCCGTATATCCGTCGCTGATGACTGTACCATCAACATAAAGAGAGTTTTCGCCGCCGGTACCGCGAATTGTAGTGGACCCGCCAGCCGTGGAGATAATAACGCCCTCGACAACAAATAACGCGTCCTGCGTGCCAAGCGTGCGCTGCGTGATCGTTCCAATGAGATTGGTGGTTTGGACTGTGGTGGTCATCCAAAGGTTCCTTTTTTCGAAATTATTTCAGGACATTGCAAACCAAGCGAAATAATATGAAACGCCAAGAGACGCATCTTTACGCGCCAGGTGCTACACGTTGTACAACGAAGGCCAAAAAATCAAACTTTTGGATTCATTGGCGTGAACACGACAGCGCATGTCGTGTAGCACTTCAGGACGTTCGGTCTCTCAATGGTGAAGCAGACGGTGGGTCGTGAGAGGCTCGAACTCCCGACATATTCGGCGTAATCGAAGCGGTTTCTACGCAACCCTTTGTTTTTTAAAACGATAGGGGTTTCGCATGTGGGTTTTTCGCTGTCGTCGCAGTTGGTTTTGGTTCTCGTAGGTTCAGTGATCCTGCGTCCAGACAGGCGAGATGCGGCGATTTGCACCGCAAATCTGCCGAGAGGGGGCACAGAGTTCACCAGTTGGGCGATCCTGAAATGGGCGAACGACAACAATGTCGACTGGCATTATATCGACCCGGGCAAGCCCCAGCAGAACGCCTTCATCGAAAGCTTCAACGGCAGCCTGCGCGACGAACTCCTGAACGAGGAGATGTTCGACAGCCTGGACGATGCAAGGCGCAAGCTGGCCCTTTGGCGATACGACTACAACAAGGTCAGGCCGCACTCATCGCTCGGGAACCAGACCCCACAGCGCCATCGGTTACAACGTTCCGATTGCCATGCACTATCCCGATGGCGTCACCAGCCCGTCATCGTGAAAAGAACCGGAAAAATCCAGATTCCGGCGGTCCAAGGTTGGGGAGCAGTGCAGAACAATGCAAGGTCGCGATGGCTCTCGGCTAGTTCAAGGCGAACGCGAGTCGCCCAGACGTGCTTGGGTTTCAGTGGTCGTTTCTGACCGACGATGCGACCCTTGTTCCATGCAGGGCGAAGTGCGCGAACGGCAGGTAGGTTTGGTGTTTCCATGACTGATCCTCCGATCCGCCATGCCCTCCCAGAACGACAACCTGACGTTGACTAACGTAGCACATCACAAAACGCTGCGCCGTATCCTAGGTCGGGAACGAGCCCAAACGGTTTCTCAATCTTGAGCTTTGGCCCACTGGGTAACAACTGTCTTACGATCACTTTCGTTGCGACATCGCCACTTTTGAAGCCTATCCGCACTGCTGAATACTTCTGAGATATAAGTGCGGAATCTCGACCTGTTCTTTAGGCTGCGAAGCGCGAATTTGTACTGCTGCCAAGGCCAATCGATGTTGCCGGGTGGTAGTTCTGGTCTGGTGCTACCAAGATGTGTCCACGGGCGCGTCGCAAGCTGCCACGCCCTGACATGTTCCGGTGGGTCTAGCCAAACAAGAGCGTCAGCCTTTTCAACGGCTTGAGCCAAAAGGCTTGGCCCGCCCTCAAGTATCCATGCCTCTTTTTCAAGCTCTCCTGCCAGGGTAACGTCTATCTCAGCACGAGGCCGTTGTTGCCAGTCCTTTTCGAGTTTGATTGCATCGAAAGAGATCACAGGAACTTCTGGTCGCACCATCGCCAACTTATCAGCGAAGTGGCTTTTTCCGACGCCGTTTGCTCCTGTGATGATCAACTTCTTCAACTAAGACTCGCTAAGTTGCTCAACTGCACAACATAGCGATTGTTGCTGAGACATCCAACGGCAGCAAAGTCCGCGATCTGTGAGCTCGACCATCAAGTAATTTCGCACGCGCAGCGAATGGCCTGTGTGGATGGCTCCTGCATAGCAAGTCCTTTTTGATCTGATTTGTACATTTGTCAGAAGCAGTTATGTGTCTGGCCTGTTTGCGCGGTTTTGACCGCTGGCCCTGATGGGTTCCGCAAACCAAGTTCCTATCAGCAATGCGGGCTATTATGCCCGCGCCATTCGGCGGAGTGTCCTGGTTTTGGCGGCTGACTTATGCACCATCATCTCGCGGGTCTTGCTAACTCATTATTCCTTTCGTCTCAAACGGCAGCACGTGGGCTGTAGGGTTCGTTGCGGGTGAGCACTGCCCAGACGATCCTGGCGGCCTTGTTGGCCATCGCGACAGTTGCAACGCGGGCGGCTTTGCGTTCGAGCAATGATGTCAGCCACTTACTGGCGCGTTCGGGGTGGGATCGCGTTTGTCGGACCAATGACGTCATGCCGACGACGAGCAACGATCGTAAATACTGGTCGCCCATCTTGGTGATCCGTCCGAGCTTCTCCTTGCCGCCGCTGGACTTATTCGCCGGCGTCAGGCCCAGCCAGGCAGCGAACTCCCGACCATTGCGGAACTGATGCCCGTCTTCAATGCTGGCGATGATTGCAGAAGCCGTTACAGCGCCAACACCGGGGATCGTGCGAAGAAGACGAACACGCGCATCCTCTTTGGCGACTTGTTTGACACGATCTTCGTACCAGCGGACCCGTTTGTGCAGAGCCATGAGTTGCTCGCACAGATTGTGGATCACTTCATTGCCAATGTCGGGCAGATTGAGAACTTCACCAAGTGTGATGTCTTCGGCAAACCCAATCACCCGGGCGAGGCCTCGTGGGAAAAAGATGCCAAACTCGGCAACCAAACCACGCAGATTGTTGATGAGTTGCGTTCTCTGGCGCACCAGAAGATCACGCGCCCGATGCTGCGAGAGTAGGGATTTCTGCTCGACTGTCTTGATCGCAACAAAGCGCATAGTCGGACGAGTAACCGCTTCACAGATTGCTGCGGCATCAATTGCATCAGACTTCCCGCGTTTGACGTATGGCTTCACATACATCGGCGGGATCAACCGAACCTCGTGGCCCAGGGCCGTGAGTTCGCGCGCCCAGTGATGTGCGCTGCTGCAGGATTCCATGCCAATCAGGCAAGGCTCCAATTTTGCAAAGAAAGGTAGAAACTGCGCCCGCCGTAAAGGCTTGTTGAACACCACTTCCTCTGTGGCGGTGATCCCATGGACCTGGAAAACGTTCTTGGCCAAATCAACGCCGATTGTGGTAACTTGCATGGGGTGGCTCCTCTCAAAAGCAGACTTAGACACCCGCACTATGGCGCATTGCGACGCCGGTTGGAGCAGGAGCCATCCACCCAATCAGCAATGACGGGCCGCGATTGCAGCGCAAAAAGTTGTTCTCAATGTCTCCTATAGGCCGGTGGATTTGCCAGCACGCTTTTGGTTGCCCCCTGTCATGCACCCGCCAGCTGGCACAGCCCAACGGAGGACCGGACGACACTGCCCTGAGACTCAATCCAGACTGGTCAAAAAGGGGAGGCTCGGCTACTTGCGATTCTCTTAAGGTGACCACTCACAGAGGAAGTTCCCGACATATGAAGCGGTGGGTTTGTACAGCAAGAAGTTAGCTGTTGAACCCGCGTCCTTCGGGTGGCATCCCTCGTCTGGACACGATTTTCAGCCTGGTACGGACCAACGACCATGGATGATACCGAATTGATTGAACGCGTGGGTGCTGGTGACAAACGCGCAATGCATGCGTTCTACATACGCCACAACGATGCCGTCTACGCATTCGCGGCCTCGCGCTATGGCAATGCAGAGCTCGCATCGGATTGCGTGCATGACACCATGCTGGACGTCTGGAGGTCCGCATCCCGCTTTGCCGGCAGGTCGAGCGTCAAGACCTGGCTCTTCTCCATCGCACGCAACAAACTGGTTGATGCCCTGCGCAAGCGTGGCAGGCTGTCTTTCGTTGACGAAATGCCCGACATTGAGGATATCGAGCCCAATCCCGAGGCTGCCGCCATTGCCGCAGCGGAAAAGGCACGGTTACATCATTGCATCAAAGGGCTGTCCGGTGCGCAGCAATCTGCCATTCGCCTCGCGTTCCTCGAAGACTTGACCTATCCCGAGGTTGCAGAAGTCGAAGACGTCCCGGTCGGAACAATCAAGACACGGATACACCATGCCAAGCAGGCGCTGATGCGCTGTCTTGAAAAGGGCCTGCGCAGGTAACTGCGCTACTCTGCAACAAGCTCCACGATATTGACCTGTTCACGCATCGCGTCCAGCGCCTCTGCGCGCGCTGCGGCATCCGGGAATGAGAGGCGGACCAGACCGAGTGCGCTTGGACCGTCCGAGATCGCCCCGCCGAGCGTGCCGAGCAGGTCGGAGATGTCACCGAAAGGCGCGCTGTCGACAAACTTCACCTGCAGAACGAATTCCTCGGGCTGTTCGCTGGCTGTTCGAAAACCGCCGGGTGCCTCACCGAGGCGTGGCACGATGGCAAACTGCCAGACGGCAATCGCGAGGACGGCAGCTGCAACATAGCGCAGCACGTGCTGCCAGGGCTGGCGATTATCGTTGGCGGCGCGCGGCGTGCCATCGATCTCGGCTGACAGCTGATCCCAGACCGCCTCGGCATTCTCGTGCTTCGGTGAAGTGCCAAGCTCACTTCGGACCGCCCGCATGACCTCCACCTCGGCGGCAAGCGACGCATCCTGTGCCATCGTTTTTTCAAACGCCTCGCGCTCCGAGGGGCCAAACCGGTCTTGCAGGTAGTCAAGTATGTCCTGGTCGCGCTCCATGCCGTGTCGTCCACATCGTTGCAAAGGTCACTTGTTTGTCGCACAATCCCTTTAAGCGGTTCAAAGTTATTTGTGTCGAGCAACCGGTTTTTAGCTCGTTAGTGAACCAACACGCAGATCAATACGACAAATTTGCCTGGGGCGAGGCTGTGATGCGCTGCCCTTTCAGGAGGAAGGCGGTTCATGTTTCAGACGGCACATAGGTCTAAGGCTCTGGCTGTGCTTTGTCTTGGCTTGACGCTGATGAGTTGCACGCCAGCACAAGTGCGGACCGGCCCCGCAGCCGAACGGACAGACGTTGTCGGGGCGCGCAAGGTGATTGCGCTGCTGCCCAATGCCAAATCCGCCAGCCGGATGCGCCAGACAGCCCAATCGACCGGATATCAAGAGCTTGATACGACCCGCCTCGACGGGCTTGACCTGACGATGCTGACCTTTCGAATGCCCGATGGCGTCACCGGAGCCGAGGCGATTGAGGCTTTGGAAGCCGCAGTTCCCGGATCCACGGTTGGCATCAACCATGCCTACCGCCTGCAACAAGGGACACGAGCCCCTGGGGCGCTGGACTATGCTGACACCCTGATGCGCTGGCAAGAAGGAGGATGTCGCGCGCGGGCGCCGATCGGCATGATCGATACCGCAATCGATACATCATCGCCTGCCTTGCAAGGGGCGGAGGTCGTCACCAGAAGGTTTTTCGATGGGAATGCCGCTGCCGCGACACACGGCACGGATGTAGCAGCTATTCTGGCAGACCCCGATCGCCTTCGGGGGGTCAAAATCTACGGTGCGAATGTCTTCGGCCAGTCTGATGCAACTGGCCCGGTTGCAGGCGCCGACGCATTGGTGCGCGCCCTTGACTGGCTTGCAGAAGAGAATGTCCGGTTCGTCAATCTGGCTCTTGCGGGACCCTATAACAAGCTTCTGGATCTGGCCGTCGACCGAGCGGCTGATCGTGGGCTTGTCCTGGTGGCGGCGGTCGGGAATGACGGGCCAAGGGTTGATCCGCTTTATCCGGCGGGTTTTGGCGAAGTGATCGCAGTCACGGCTGTGGATGCAGGCGGGCGTATCTACCGTGATGCCGTGCGTGGTTCACATGTGGATGTCGCGGCACCGGGTGTGGATATCCTGGTTCCTATTGAGGGGCGCCCGCGCTTTGTCACGGGCACATCGATTGCCACACCTTTTGTCACCGCGCGCCTGGTGGCCGACCCCTCTGCCATCGCGGCGCGCAGCGTTGCGGACGTGCGCAACCGGCTTGCCACGACCAGCGCAGAACTCGGCCCAGAAGGGCGCGATGCGATGTTCGGATATGGTCTTGCCCTTGCAGATGACATCTGCAGCGACTGAACCAAGGCCCCTTTTGAGCGTTGCTTGCTCAGCCGGCCGAACTGACCGGCGGCACACTCTCTCGCGCAAGGGCTGCAGCCAATCGGGCGAGATGAAGCTTGCTCTTGCTCTGGACGATGATGCTGTCGGACACCAAAAAACCCCGCCAGCTTTCCGCTGGCGGGGCCGCGCCGTAGTACTAAAGTAACCTAAGCAATCAGAAAATCAGCGGCGCTAAAGTCGTTGACCATCGCATCTTCGACGGTGATCACCTTGTTGTTAAGGGCGATCTCCACATGATCGCCAACCTGGCTCAAGTTGCCCAGCAGGTTGTCGGTCGTGACATTCGGATCGTTTGTGACGAATTCCAACCGGTCCACGCCGAACTCAAAATCGAGGATGAGATCGATGCCGGTATCCTCTTCGAAGAAGACAAACGTGTCTGCGCCGTCGCCGCCCAGCATGATGTCATTGCCGGCACCACCGCGAATGACGTTGTCCTGCGAGTCACCGACGATCTTGTCGTCGAAGTCCGTGCCCACGACATTTTCGAAGTTCTCCGCGACGTGGCCGTTCAACTCACCTTTGGTGAGGTTCACTTTGACCGCATCGGCAGCCTGCGACAGATCCAGCGTGTCGATACCGTCGCCACCGTCGAGGTCGAGCTTGATCTCGTCCAGCACGGCGCCGTTGATCACCGCCGTGTCGTGGCCGCCGCCAAAGTTGGTCTCCTGCACCTCGGTCTGACGGATATCGAGCTCGAACAGGCCGCGTTCGGTTTGGCCGTTCACTTCGATGCGGGCGAATTGGATGCCTTTATCGGTCACGGAAAACTCGGCCACATCGTCGTTTTGCAGGTCGTCATCCAGCAGATCGGTGTCGAAATTGACCTGCTGCACGTCATAGCCCTTGCCACCGACCATCAGGTCCGAGCCATCGCCATTGTTCCAGACCAACAGGTCGTCACCATGGCCGCCGAACATCTTGTCGTCGCCCTTGTTGCCGATGAGGGTGTCGTCGCCTCCCCGACCAACAAGCCTGTCTTCGCCGTCCTGACCAGAGAGGATATTGTCTTCCCTGTCACCGACGATCTTGTCGTCGAAGTCCGTGCCCACGACATTTTCGAAGTTCTCCGCGGCGTGGCCGTTCAACTCACCCTTGGTGAGGTTCACTTTGACCGCATCGGCAGCCTGCGACAGATCCAGCGTGTCGATACCGTCGCCACCGTCGAGGTCGAGCTTGATCTCGTCCAGCACGGTGCCGGTGATCACCGCCGTGTCGTGGCCGCCGCCAAAGTTGGTCTCCTGCATCTCGGTCTGGCGGATATCGAGCTCGAACAGGCCGCGTTCGGTCTGGCCGTTCACTTCGATGCGGGCGAATTGAATGCCATTATCGGTCACCGAAAACTCGGCCACATCGTCGTTTTGCAGGTCGTCATCCACGAGATCGGTGTCGAAATTGACCTGCTGCACGTCATAGCCCTTGCCACCGACCATCAGGTCCGAGCCATCGCCATTGTTCCAGACCAGCAGGTCGTCACCATGGCCGCCGAACATTGTGTCGTCGCCCTTGTTGCCAATGACAACGTCGTCACCGACACCCCCCAGCAGACTGTCCTCTCCGTCGCCACCTTCGATTGTGTCCTCTCCGAAACCGCCAAAGACTTTGTCGTTGCCGGTCCCGCCCGAAATCCGATCATCCCCGAACAGGCTAAAGACGACATCGTCTCCGCCCTTTGCAGAAATGTTGTCATTGCCGAACGTTCCAATAATCAGGTCATTCTTGTCTGTGCCATGGGCGTTTTTGTCGCCAAAAATAAGATTAAAAAAATTGAAGTTGGGCATTGGGTTATCCATCCTTATAACGTTTCAACAAACATCCCGGCTGGGTTTTGAGCGCTGACCGGAGCATGAGGCCACAAGATCGATGCGCCCGAATTCATCGGGATATGCGTTGGTCGTGGGCCACCAGGGGATGGTTCAAATTAATCTGAGTTTTTTTGAAACGCCTTCGCTACACGGGCCGTTAGCCACCTGTATATAGGTGGCTCATGACAAAGAGAGGCTTGTCGGGCCACCGAAGTTCCGCAGGGTTTCGTGCCTCGTACGTAACAGCGCAATTGCTGGCGTTGCCAATCCACAGAGGTTCTCGCCAAGAGCGCCTTCCGGGCACCAGACCGCCAAAACCCGTTGCATTGGGTATGTTTGCACCAGCCCGATCCCAATAGCGTTGCCGACCCGGGCTGTGATCACTCCATCTTCATCGCTTCGGTTTCGATGTTGATACTGACGTCATCCCCGACCAGCCCGTTCTCCACGGCATAGGTCATGCCGAAATCGCTGCGCTGGATCGTGGCGGTCATCGACAGGCCCAGAACCTCGCGCTGATGACCAAACGGGTAATCCGCGACCTTGTTCAAAGTCACATCAAGTGTCACGGGCCGGGTCACGCCGAGGATCGTCAAATCTCCGGTGACCGTGCCTGACACATCGCTTGTGCGTGTGCCGCCGCTCGCGACAAATGTGATCTGGGGATGTTCCGAGACATTCAGAAAATCACGGCTGCGCACATGCCTGTCGCGCGCTTCGTTGAACGTCTCGACCGCCCCCGCACCGATTGTCACGGCGACATCGCCCAGTTCTTGGGTGTCGATGTCATACATGAAGCTGCCGTCAAGGTCGATGAAGATACCGAGCGTCTTCGCGAAGCCGATGTGATCCACGGTGAAGTAGATGGCCGTGTGTTCGGGATCGAGCTCATAGCGCGCCATGTCGGCCTGCGCGGCTGCAGCGAAGGTGGTGAATAAAGCCGTCGTGGCAAGGAAGGTACGCATTATGCTATGTGTCCTATTCTGTGTGCGCAGGGAAGCTTGGCTGGCGAGCGCAGCGCCTCTGGGGATGTGCAGTCAAACTCTGGTACCGTGCCATATAGGGCGGTTAGGAAACAAGGCAGGTTTGATCGGATGCAGGCCGGACAGTTGAGATGTGCAACGTGGAACGTTCACCGCGCCAAAGGCAGTGACGGCCGCGTCGATCCCGGACGTGTTGTAGAGGCAATTGATCATTCGCTAACACCTTTGGATATTCATGTTCTGGCCTTGCAAGAAGCAGATGGGGACTGTCCGCCCCACGCGGGTATTTTCGATGTGCATGACATCGCCGCGCGCACGAAGCTAGAATACGTCGACGATCCGGCGTTACGATGGGGACCCGATAGCGACGGGTTTCTTGGCACAATCCTGTTTATGTCGCAGTCGTTGCAACGCATGCGGGCCGACGTGATCGATCTGCCGGGGCATTGCCACCGCGGCGCCGTGTCTGTCGAGGTAACCTTTGACAAACGCCCGTTGCGGCTCATCAGCACGCATTTGTCCCTGTCGCAGCCCTTGCGCATCATACAGATGAGGGTCATCGGTCAATACCTGCGCCGCCGCCCGCCCATGCAAACCATCTTGCTGGGAGATTTGAACGAGTGGCGACCCTGGGGCGGGCTGATGCTCAATCGCAGGCTGGTGGGCACTGCGTTTCGTGGCCCTGTTTGCCGCAGCTTTCCTAGCACGCGACCGCTTTTACCACTGGACCGTATCCTGACCGACGCGCCGGGCGAGGTTCGGGAGCTGCGCGCCGTGGCCTCGGCCGAGGTGGCCCTCGCCTCTGACCATCTGCCGCTGGCGGCGGCGGTCACAGTTCCGTGATATACTTGAATAGTCCGCGCGGCCATGAGCAATCCGAGGTGTCGAATGCTGCATACAGAGCTAAGTAAGAAGACGAATTGAGTGGAAATACACATGTTTCGCAGTACACCGCATCTTGTCGCGCAGACACTTGAGACCCGCACACCGTTGTTCGGTTTTCTGGGTGTCTCCGCAGTTCTGAGCGCGGTGCTGGCGCTGGCGGCACATCTAACACTCGGCACGGCGACGGTTGCCCTTTTGGTCTTTGTCGGAGCCGTGATCGTGGCGGGTTACGCTCTGGTCAACAGCTACCCACACCCGGTTCTAGGTGTGTGTAACGCCGTCACCCTAGCGCGCGCAGCCATGGTCGCCTTTCTGACCGGCGCGCTTGTTTCACCCGATGTGTCCGCCTGGGTGGTGTTTGCCGTGGCAAGCTCGGCCTTTGCGCTGGACGGCGTTGATGGCTGGCTGGCCAGGCGTGCGGGCCTTGTGTCCGATTTCGGTGGGCGGTTCGATATGGAAACGGATGCCGCGCTGGGTGCGGTAACCTCCTTGTGGCTCCTGACCAGCGGGACCACCGGCCCCGAAATCCTGATCCTCGGCTTCATGCGCTACGCCTTTGTCGGCGCATCCTTCTTCTGGTCCGCATTGCAAGCGCCCCTTCCGCAAGCCTTCCGACGCAAGGCGATTTGTGTGGTTCAGATTGCAGCGCTGATCTTTTTGATCTTTCCTCTGACACCCCAGGCCGCCGTCCCGCCTGCAATTTCTATTGCGGCCCTGTTGCTGAGTTGGTCGTTCTTGGTTGATGTCCTTTGGCTCATAAGGCGCGCTGCATGAGACGCGTCGCGACACCGGCAATTGCGGCGGCGGTAATCTTTGCCATTCTCGTCCTGCCGAACCATCCCGACGCAATGGCGTGGAGCGCGCTGAACCGCTGGCCGCTGGAACTGCCTGTGCTGCTTCTGGGGATGCTGGCCATCGGGCGGCGTTGGGGCGCGAGCTATATCTTTGCGTTTTTGCTGCTGGTGGCCTTTGTCATCAAAGTCGCTGACATCGCGATGCTCAGCGCTTTCAACCGGACGTTCAATCCAATCCTCGATACCTTTCTGATTGGGGCGGGTCTGTCGCTGCTGCGCGATAGCATCGGAGGCGTACTGACCGTATTGGCGGTCATCAGCACTGCGGGATTGCTCATACTCCTCTTTTTGGCACTTGAGCGCAGCCTGCGCATCTGGGCCACCTACGCGCTCACCCGACCGCTGCGCGCGTCGGCGGCGGTGCTGGCGCTGCTAGGCGCAGGTTGGGCTGCGGCAGATGTGGGGCACCACTTGGAGTACTGGCGCTTTGACAAGAGTCCGCCGGGCAGCGCGTGGACCACGCGCCTGACGCTCAAACGCGGAATTGAGCTAGAACGCACCGCCACCGAACTCGCACGGTTTACCGCAGAGGCCCAAAGCGATACCTACGCTGACACGACGGGCCTCTTGAACGCACTCGACGGACGGGACGTGATATTGATCTGGATCGAAAGCTACGGGCGGGCCAGTTTTGAAAATCCGCTCTATGCGCCGACGCATCTGGAAACATTGCGCGAGGCCGAGGCCGAGATCACGCGATCAGGCATGGCGATGAAGAGCGGCTGGCTGACATCACCCACCTCTGGCGGTCAAAGCTGGCTTGCGCATGGGGCCTTGGCCAGTGGGCTTTGGACGTCGGATAATGGGCGCTACAACGCTATGCTGGCCAGCGGTCACAAGTGGTTGTTTCACTTCGCCCAGGATGCGGGGTATCGCACGAGTGCCATCATGCCCGCGATCACGATGGGATGGCCGGAAAGCCGTGCCATGGGCTTTGACACGGTCATCCCTGCGGCGGATATCCCATATCAAGGCGCACGATTTCGTTGGGTCACGATGCCCGACCAGTTCACTTTAGCCACTTACCCCGCGCTCCTGCCCCCCGATCCGCGCCCTGATTTCGTGCAAATCGCCCTGATCTCCTCGCATGCGCCCTGGACACCGATCCCGGATATGGTGCCTTGGGAGAAGGTCGGAGACGGAACGATTTTCAATGAAATGGCGGCCCGCGGACCTGAGCCAAAGGCCCTCTGGCGCGACCGGGATGCCGTCCGCGATGCCTATCGCCGGTCGGTGGATTACGCGTTGCGGGCCACGTTCTCACATGTGGCGCGCCTTGGCGATGAGGCGCCGCTGGTCATCGTAGTGGGCGATCACCAGGCCGCGGGTTTTGTGGCGGGCAGCGACGACATGGATGTCGCCGCGCACATGATTGGTCCCCCGAAGCTCCTGAGACTGATTGACCACTGGGGTTGGACCGATGGGCTTGTTCCCGCCGCTGACGGTCCGGTGCGGCGCATGGACAGCTTTCGCAATGACTTTCTAGAGGCTTTCACGCTCGCGCAGGTTTCGGAGATGGCAGGCCAATGAAAGCTCAAGGGATCAAGCTCGCGGTTTCAGTTGGCTGTCTTGCAGCGTTGTTGTGGTGGACCAACCCCGCAGAGGTGCTAGCGCGGTTGCGCGGCGCGGACGTGACCTGGACCTTACTGTCCCTACTGGCTGTCACGGCCGCTACCTTTTTGATGGCGAGCCGATGGAAAGTCACGGCCGGCGCATTCGGCATTCGTTTCAGCTATTTGTTTGCCCTACGTGAGTATTATCTCGCCCAGCTCATCAACTCGGTGCTGCCGGGCGGGGTTGCGGGTGACGTGGCGCGCGCGTTTCGCGCCCGCGGCGCTGCGGATTTGACCAGCGCCGCGCAATCGGTGATGGCCGAACGGCTGCTTGGCCAGATCGCCATTCTCGGCCTCATGTTTGCGGGCTTTGCCGTAGCACTCTTGATGCCCGGAGGGCCTGCCTGGACCCGGTTGGGCTGGATTGTTTTGATGGTCCTTGCAGGATGCGGTGTGGTGACATGGGTCGTTTCGCGTCGCGATCATGCGATGGGACGCTTTATGCAGATGATTCTTAGGCTGATCGGCCGACCGGTCATTCTTCTCCACGGTGCGATCACGACGCTGTGCCTGATCTTCGGCTTTTATGCCTGCGCACGAGCGACTGGCACCGTTATCCCGGCCGAGGCGTGGGCGACGCTGATCCCGCTCGTGCTATGTGCGATGATGGTCCCGCTGTCGGTTGGCGGCTGGGGCTGGCGAGAGGGGGCCGCTGCGGCGCTCTTTCCGATCATCGGCGCGCCTTCCAGCGCGGGCATCGCCACCGGGATCACCTATGGTGTGGTGATTTTCGTCGCGGCCCTACCCGCCGCTGCCATCCCATTCGCCCAGAGTTTTTCCGAAACCCTCTCAACCAAGGGGAAACCAGACCTACCATGACACAGCCAGCTCACCTCACCCGCCGCTTCTTTTTGCAAACCAGTGCCGCGGGGGTGGCCACCACAGCCGCAGGCGTGCCCGCTTTTGCTGCCACATCGGTTAATTTCCAGCTTTCGTGGCTGCATTCGGTGCAGTTCGGCGGCAGCTATATTGCGGCGCAAAAGGGATACTGGACCGATCAGGGCCTTGATGTATCGCTCAGCCAGGGCGGCCCGAACGCACCGGTTGAGCCGCCGGTGGTCTCTGGCACAGCGTTGGTCGGTATATCCGCCGCTGATTATGCCGCCGCCGCCGTCGCTGAAGGGGCACCGTTCAAGATCATCGCCGTGGCCATGCAGAAGAACCCCTTCGCAATCGCATCGTTGACCGCCAACCCGGTGAACACGCCCGCCGATCTTGTGGGCAGGCGGATCGGCATGGCGGTCGCCAACACGCCGGTGTTGCAGGCGCTTTGCACGCTGAACGATGTCGACATCAACGATATCGAGATCGTACCGACGCAATACGACCCCGCTCCGCTCGTCAGTGGCCAGGTTGACTGCCTGCTGTGCTGGGAAACGGATCTGCCGGTCGCGATGACCGTGCAGGGCGTCGACAACACAACCATGCTGATGGCGGATCACGGCTATGCCCTTCATTCCCAAACCTATATCGCGACCGAGGAGGCGATCGCCAACCGCCGCGCCGATCTGGTTGCGCTAGTAAAGGGCGAGGTGATGGGCTGGAATGACTATGTGGCCGACACGGATGCCGCTGCGGCTTTGACGGTCGAGATGTTCCCCGATGCGGGCCTCGACCCGCAGTCGCAGAAGCTGCAGGCCGCACGGCAAGTCCCGCTGATGTTTTCAGACCTGACAGCCGAAAAGGGCTTTGGCTGGTTCACCGATGACACCGTGGCGGCGAATATCGAAACGTTGGCCTTGCTCGGGCGCGATGTGTCGGCGGATCTATGGGACCGATCGATCCTGGAAGAGGTGCATGGCTGATCCCGCGCGAGGATTGCCGCGGCATGGCCTGCTTGGACATTCATTGCGATAGCATCACCAAACGATTTGGCGCAACGGATGTGGTTGCCCCGTTTTCCGTGACGCTCACCGCGGGGCAGACAACAGCCCTCGTGGGTCCCTCCGGGTGCGGAAAATCCACTATCTTGCGGATGATTGCCGGGCTCGATGCTCCGGATAGCGGGACGGTCAGGTTGGGGGCGGACCCGCCAAAGACCGTTGCTCAGAGAGGCGCATTGGCCATGGCCTTCCAGGATCCGTCGCTGCTGCCTTGGCGCAGCGTCCGCGCAAACATCGCACTTGGCGCCGAGCTGGCGCGTAAGCCGGCAGGTAACGTCGATGCGCTGATCGACCTTGTGGGGCTCAATGGCTTTGCAGACCATCGCCCTGCGGAGCTGTCGGGGGGTATGCGCCAGCGCGCCGCGATTGCGCGCAGCCTGATTTCAGCCCCCAGGGTTTTACTGCTCGACGAACCGTTCGGCGCAGTTGATGCGATGACGCGCCGACGGCTGAACGAAGATCTACCGCCGATCTGGCGATCCCGAGGTGCGACTGTCGTGCTGGTCACTCATTCAGTGCAGGAGGCGGTGCTTTTATCCGATCGCGTGCTGGTCCTGTCACCGCGTCCCGCGCGGCTGGTGGCGGACATCCCGATTGAACTGAACGGCACGCGCGACAAAAGCCTTGTCGAGACCGCCGAGTTCGCGGCCTTGTCGCGAACGGTCTTTGCGGCATTGGAGGGGGGCGCATGACCATGCTGCGCCCCGTGCTGTGGATCTGTGCCGCCCTGGCAGTCTGGGAGTGTGTTTTGCGCGTGGTACCAGACAGCCTGCTGATCAGCAGTCCGTTGGCAATTGCGGGATACATATCAAACAATGCCGCGCTGCTGGGCCGTGCCACGTTGGAAACCTCTGTCAATGCGGCGTGGGGGTTTGTCTGGGGCAACCTTACGGCGGTGGTACTGGGCACCATGATCACCGTCTTTCCCCGCAGTGAACGCACGCTGTCTGCCCTTTCCCTGCTTGTGTTTTGCATGCCTTTGATCGCCAGTGGTCCCATCCTGCGTGTTCTGTTCGGACCCGGTGCAGGGCCGCAGATCACGCTCGCCGCCCTGGCGGTGTATTACACCACCCTGCTTGCGCTGCTCGTCGGTTTACGCGCAGTGTCGCAATCGTGGACGGACCTGATGCGAATATATGATCGGGGCCCGGTATCGACCCTTATCCGTGTCCGGGCGCGGGCCAGTCTGCCCTATCTTTTTGTAGGCCTGCAAATCAGCGCGCCTGCCGCCTTCCTAGGCGCTATGATCGGCGAGTTCACGGGAGCCGAGCGCGGGCTAGGTGTGCTGACCTTGCGCGCTATGCGGGGGTTGGATACGGACGCGACATGGGCGCTTGCGCTTCTTTCGGCGCTCATCGCGATGGCCGCTTATGGTCTGATTGGCTGGCTTGGCCAGCATATGGTCGGATACAGGCCAGTCATTTTGTTGCATACACCTGCAGCATCGACGCGCCCGCGCGCCTGGATGCGTATGATCGAGATAGGGTTCGTTACGGCCCTGGTGCTGGTCCTGTGGCAAGTCTCGATGGATGCATTCAACCTCAACCGCTTTTTTGCGAAGCGCCCTGGCGATGTGTGGGCCTTCCTGATGGATGCGGGAAACCGGAACACACTATTGTCGGCTCTGGCCGAGACCTTGTCTTTTGCCGCACCCGGATATCTGGCCGGGCTCGCCTTGGGCTCCGGGCTGGCCACATTGCTGGTTTTGTCGCCTGCGTTGAGCCGGGCGACGATGCCGGTTGCCGTCGCGCTGCGTGCTGTGCCGATCATCACGACAGCCCCCCTTCTGGTGCTCGCCTTCGGGCGCGGTCTGATCGGGACGATGGTCGTTGTCGCGGTGATGATCTTTTTCCCTACATTTGTCGCCTGCCAGCAGGGTCTGCGTCAGACACCCGGTCAGATTGTCGATCTTTTCAGAAGCTATGACGCCGGTCGCTGGCACCTGTTGCGCGCAGCACAAATCCCGGCGATGTTGCCAGCCTTCTTTGCTTCCGCCCGCATGGCCGTTCCGGCGGCTTTGCTGGCGGTCACGACGGTGGAATGGCTTGCCACCGGCAAAGGGGTCGGCGTTCTGATGGCCATGACCGCAAGCACGTCCAACTACAATATGCTGTGGTCCTGCGTCGCCGTCCTCGCGGTTGTGGCCGTGGCGGTCTATGCGGCTGTCGCGGCGTTGGAGCGCGCGGTTCTGCACATATATGCCAGCGAGCAGCTCTCATGACCCAAGCCGTTTTTGCCATCCCCGGAGACAAGGATCGCCGCACCGGTGGCTTCATCTACGAAGCCCGTGTGCTGCGTGAATTGAACGAGATGGGTTGCACAACCATGCACCTGCAATTGCCGGACAGCTTTCCCGACCCGACGACTGCGGACATGGCAACGGCACTGGATGCGTTGTATTCTGTGCCTTCGGGCCAGCCGATCATACTGGATGGCCTTGTCTTTGGCGCAATTGATCCCGACGGTCTTGCCAAGGTCCACGCGCCAATCATTGCGATGATTCACCACCCTCTTGGCCTCGAAACCGGGCTGTCAAAAGCGCGTTCCGCCTTTCTGCTGCAAAACGAAGCTGCCGCTTTGTGTCACGCCGATCACATCGTTGTTCCGAGCCCTGAAACAGCACGTGTTCTATGCCGCGATTTCGGCGCAGATGCAGATCTGATCACCGTCGCGCCGCCTGGTTTTGATAGGCCAGTCGTCAACCGCAAGCCCACCGACCCGCCACTGGTTCTTTCGGTCGGGCTTCTGGCGCCACGCAAAGGCCACGATGTCTTGCTCGACGCATTGGGACAACTCAACACCCTGTCCTGGCAGGCTGAAATCGTAGGCAGGGCACACGACCCGGTCTATGCCGCCGCCTTACACGAGCAGGCCCGCGCGCTTGATATAGAGGAGCGGGTAAGTTTCGCGGGCGAGATCGGGCAGGATGCCCTAACAGCCCGTTTCAATGCAGCATCAATGTTTGCCTTGGCCACGCGCTACGAAGGCTACGGCATGGTGCTGAGCGAAGCGATGATGTATGGGTTGCCAATCGTCTCTTGCCGTGCCGGTGCTGTGCCGACAACGGTTGGCGATGCCGCGATCCTCGTTCCTCCCGACGATTCCAAGCGCCTGGCAGATGCCTTGCAAGGGGTCCTCCAGGACCCAAGCGAAGCAGAGGAGCTCTCCCAGTTGTCTGTACGGCGCTCTTCCACTCTGCCCCAATGGCGAGAAACGGCTCAGATTTTTTTGGCAACCATTGAGCGGGTGCGCTGCGCATAGGTGGCCACGAAGTAGTCTTGGAATGCTGCTCTACCTACGAGGCCATCCGGTTCAGAGGATATTATTTGCCCGGGTAAAGAGCGCACGTTATGCCATACGGGAGGATGAGCGTGCCGACCTGCGACCAATCTCGCTGACCCTCGATGGGTGCTTCAGGGAGCCCATGACAGCAACGCCAAGCTAAAAAGGGAATAAGCTGCAGAGATCGTGGGTGTCCAAGAAGCAGCAATCTGGCTATTTCTCAGGCGGAGGCGGGCGCTATTGTTGCCTCAACTAGCTTGACTTAGCCCTATGGGCGCGCGGGCTTTGAGCGAACCGGGCGCGGAAGATCGTCGAAAAATTCTGCATGTTCGAAAACCCGTAGCGGAATGCGATCTCACTGATGGACTGGTGGTCGAAGCGGGGGTCTTTAAGGTCAGCGGACACACCGTCCAGCCGCATCCGACGAATGAAGGCGCTGATCGACTCATCGTCTTTTGCGAAGATATCATTAAGCCGCCGCACCGACATGCCAATCTCTGCCGCCACGCGATTGCGGTCAAGTTCGGGGTCGCCAAGATTGGCGCGGATGAACGACTTGGCTCTCAGCATCACGTGCTGCTCGGGCGATGACAGTTCGATACTGCTCGTCCCGTGAGACGCAAGCCCCGTCGCGATCAAATCGATCAGAGTGTCCTGCAACAGGGTTTGCAGCATCAGGTTCGGCGAATTGATGTGGTCGGCAAAGGCCAGAATATTCTCGCGCACCAGCTTGCCGATGCCGGTTTGTCCGTCGATTTTGCGCGCCGTCAGCATTTCCGCATTGGGCAGCCGCTCGACCAGCTTCGAGAATGGCAATTGCACCACCGTCTGGCTGAACTCGTCGGACAGTTGCAGCGTGTAGGGATCGGTGCTGGCATAAAGCGCCATGTCGCCGGGACGCAAAACCGCAGTTTTTCCGAATTGAGTCACGGTCGAGGACTCGGCGGTCTGCAAGCTCAGCAGGAAATAGGCATCCGAGGCGGACCGGATATCACGCTTGCGGCGATCTACCCTGTGGGACAATCCCGCCACGCGCGAAATCGACAGGACCGAATGGTGCGCGATCTCGATTAAGCCTCGGAAATTTCGTCTGTCTTCTGTGTCACATCCAAGCTGCACGTAGCTATCGCACACCGATTCCCGCCAATACGCGAAACGGTCTTTCGGTGCGACATCGCTTGTGTCGTAGCGCGTTTGGCTGTCCATGAAAGTTAGTCCCAAAGCTAACCAATTATGCGGGGTCCGCCCAAAAACGCAAGTTTTTCTGCTCAAATCCAAAAGCACGCCGCGGTCTGTACAGGCAGTCTTCCTATCAATGACACGGAGGACCAACATGTCTACGCAAGCCAAAGTCGCAGCCGTTCAGGCCGCTCCCTGCTTTCTTGATCTGGAAGCAGGCATCGACAAAGCCATCGGTCTCATCGAAGAGGCGGCTCAGAATGGCGCCAAATTGATAGCCTTTAGCGAAACGTGGTTGCCGGGCTATCCCAACTATATATGGCTGGGGCCGGTAGCCTGGCAGATGCAGTTTGTCGGGCGCTACTTCGACAACTCGATCGAAGCGGGCAGCCCGCAGGAGGCGCGCCTGGCAAAAGCCTGCCGCGACAATAATATCCAGCTGTCCATGGGCTGCTCGGAACGCGACGGCGGATCGCTCTACATCGCGCAGTGGCATTTCGACGAGACCGGCGCAGTTATCAACCGCCGCCGCAAGCTCAAGCCAACGCATGTGGAGCGCACCGTTTATGGAGAGGGCGACGGATCAGACCTGAATGTGGTCGATACCTCGATCGGGCGTGTGGGCCAACTGGCCTGCTGGGAGCATCTGCAACCGCTGTCGAAATACGCCATGTATGCGCAACACGAGCAGATTCACTGCGCCGCATGGCCGAATCTGGCGCTCTACGAAGGCACTGCCTATGCGCTGGGGCATCAGGTGAACAATGCCGCTTCGATGATCTACGCGGTCGAAGGCTCGTGCTTTGTGCTGGCGCCCTGTTCGCTGGTGACCAAGGAAATGCAGGACCTGCTGTGCGAGGGAAACCCCGAGAAAGAGGCGCTGTTCCCAGTTGGTGGCGGTTACACCGCGATCTATGCGCCGGACGGATCGGAGATTGGCGAGCGTATCCCGCATGATCAGGAAGGCATCATGTATGCCGATATCGACCTGCACATGATCGGCTATGCCAAAGCTGCAGCTGATCCGGCGGGACACTATGCCAAGCGCGATTGTACCCGGCTTTTGATCAATCGAAAGAAGCAGCGCCCGGTTGTGAGCTTCGACGACGCCCCCGGCTGGGAAGAGGTCACCGAAGCGACCGACACGCTGGAAGCCGCCGAGTAAACCGCTGTCAGATGGCTGTCCCAATCAGTCATCTGACTGCCTCAACAGGGGATCCGAACATGGCAGAACCGACACCCGCCATCCCAACGCATGAAGAATTCTACACCGATGCGCAGCGCAGGCTCCAGGCCGAGAATGGCCATGGAAAGCTGTCACATGCGGTGATCAAGGCCATCGTACGCGATGAACTGGAAGACTATCACATCGAATACATCGAAACCCGCGACTACTTCTTCTTGTCCACGGTCACTGCGGATGGAGAGCCGACAGTATCTTACAAAGGCGGGCCTGTCGGTTTCGTGAAATCGCTTGGCGATAATCGGATCGTGTTTCCGAATTATGATGGCAATGGTATGTGGCTCTCGATGGGAAATATCGATGCAGCCAGTAAAATCGGCATGCTGTTCATGGACTTTGAAACGCCCTGGCGCATTCGGGTCCAGGGAAACGCCAAAATTTCAAAAGACCCCGAACTAATGGCCCATTTTCCCGGCTGCAACATGGTCGCGGTGGTCGAGGTAACGCGCGTCTTTCAAAATTGCGCGCGGATGATTCACAAGCACAAGCGGGTAGAACCCCATTCGATGTATGTGCCGGATGCCGAGGGCAAACAACCTTTCCCGGCCTGGAAGCGGATCGAACCCATTCAGGATTTTCTGCATGAGGACGATCAGGGAAAAGCGGCCGAGCATGGCGGAACAATCACGGAGGAGGAATATATGGGAAAGGTAATGGACGGGACCTCGTAAACCGCAGCCTCAGTTTACTCCTAGCCGCCGACAGAAGAGCCCAACAGAACCAACAAGAACCTTTTTGTTGCCAGCGGCGCCTTGCTTGAATTCCTTTGGCAAAAGCGCCTTGATGGACGACTGACGAGACCCGGATGACGATCTGGTCGAGTTGAGCAACGGTCTGGTCTGACAACTGGATTGCAACGCACTCGCGGTCAGAGGGCGGGTCTTTCCATCCTGATCGCAGAGCGTTTTTGACACGCGATCAACGGATAGTGAACCCAGTTAGATCAGAGGGTCACCGTGATGCATTGATCGTTTCCGCAAGCTTTCGCTCCCCGTTCGGTCGGGCTTTGAGGGTGGCGATGGCGTTTTCCATTGCGCCGGGCTGCACGCACCCCATGTTGGTTCTGCCCCGGACGATGCATTCAGCTCCGCGATCGAATGCTGCGATCGCTGTATTGCTGCTCGGACAGCGTGCGTGCCATCTCGGCAGATTTGCCTCGCAAATCGCTTGCCGGGTAACAGTACGTGGCGCTGCCGTGACTAACTTGTCCCGTAGTGCGTCCTCCCATTCCATCGAATGGATCGCACCATCAAACCTTGGGATCAAACACCTAGGCCCGGCGCTCGGGTGCAATTTACGTGTAATTTTAACCGCATGGTTGAGGTCTCGTTAGGAAAAAGTGACTTTTGGTGGAGGATTTCAGCTGGTCCCGCACCCTATGGTAGATCAGCCAAACGACGAACGCGCACAAGCTAGTGGAGCGCCGTTATTGACGTCGAGGCTATGGTGACCGAGCGATGGGTCACATCGCAAAATGTCCGCTACACGGTCCGAGTAACTAGGAGAAGCGATATGGACAAAACTACCCAGGTGCAGTTGAACGAGAAATGGTGGAAAGACAACCAGCCCCGCACATTGAAGGACAAAGGCAAGCTCGGTGTCGCGCTGAAAAACTTCGACAGTCACTGGAAATTGGCGCAGAACGCCAAAGGGCCCACCAAGTTGGGTTGCCTTGAGCAGGCGTTGGCCGCGCTCAACGCAATAGACATGGCCGCAAAGAAGAATTCGGCTGCCTGTGTCAAAGGCGCCCATGATGGGGCGAAACACGTTTTAGGTTCTGGACCTATTAATTTTGTTGCCGTCATCCCGCCTGCGTGATTCATGCCCGTGAGTTTCAGGGGTATAACATGAGCAATCTATTCTGGCTGACCGATGAGCAGATGGCGCGGCTTCAGCCTTACTTTCCAAAGAG
>NZ_JBGRUO010000038.1:0-22867 GCF_041537905.1 Ruegeria jejuensis
GCGCATTTGCGAAGGATCGGGGCTAGGACATTCGACCAGATGTTCGATGCACTCGCCGAAATCTGCAATCTGTTCACATCGCGGGAATGCTGGAATTACTTCTGTGAGGCTGGATATGGATCAGGTTAAAGGCTCGGAACTTTATATGACCGAGCACAACAAAATCAATTGCCCAGTAAAGCATAGAACTGGATCGCAAAATGGCTTTAGGAGCTGAAGCCTGCGATCCAATTCATTAAAATTACTTGAAACACATACATTTTGAGATGTCGGCTTTGTTGCCTCGCTCAACGACCTGCTTGCGCTGCTGCGAATGCCTGCTCTCCGCCCCTCGCATCAAAGCCTGATAATGTCTTCAGCCCAGCGCCATCTCATTCGTCTGTCCTTGTCAGACTTGCCAACGGCCCCGGAAGAAATCCGAGGCCGTATTCTCCTGTCACCAGCCAAAATGACCTATTGAAACGTTTAGGTGATGTCGCATGAAACGCCACAGACAAAAACCGAACTCACGGCGCTACTGACATTTTGAGTGGCCACAATTGCGGCAGGTCATACAGCCTTCGACCATTTGCATGTCATATTGGCCGCAACTCGGACAGGCCGGACCTCGGGGTGCGTCGGTGTTGACTACCTGGGCCTGCGGATCTGATTTCAGGCCCATGCCCTCACCCTCAAGAAAACCGATCGAGACCATGTGCCGCTCAATCACACCACCAATCGCGGCGAGTATCGACGGGATGTACTTGCCCTGCACCCAGGCCCCGCCACGCGGGTCGAACACCGCCTTCAACTCCTCGACCACAAAGGACACATCGCCGCCGCGTCGGAACACCGCCGAGATCATCCGGGTCAGGGCCAGCGTCCAGGCATAGTGCTCCATGTTCTTGGAGTTGATGAATACTTCAAAGGGCCGCCGCCGCCCGCCGATGACAATGTCGTTGATAGTCAGATAGATCGCGTGCTCGCTATCGGGCCATTTCAGCTTGTAGGTGCTGCCCTCCAGCGCCTGCGGGCGGTCCAGCGGTTCCGACATATAGACCACCTCGCCACCATCGACGCTATGCGGGGCGACCGCGTTTTCGCCCGGGGCAGTGTCAGCGTTTTCGCTCACCGTCAATACCGAGCCGGTCACATCATTGGGTCGGTAGGTGGTGCAACCCTTGCAGCCCTGATCCCAGGCCTGCATGTAGACATCCTTGAAATCCTCGAAGCTGATATCTTCCGGGCAGTTGATGGTTTTCGAGATCGAACTGTCGATCCATTTCTGCGCCGCCGCCTGCATCTTGACATGCGCCGAAGGCGCGAGCGTCTGGGCATTCACGAAATGCTCGGGCAGATCGATATCACCGAACTTGTCGCGCCAAAGCTGCACGGCATAATCGACCACCTCTTCCTCGGTGCGAGAGCCATCCTTTTGCAACACTTTGCGCGTGTAAGCATAGGCAAAGACCGGTTCGATCCCCGACGAGACATTACCCGCATAAAGGCTGATCGTGCCGGTGGGCGCGATCGAGGTCAGCAGCGCGTTGCGGATGCCGTGTTCGCGGATCGCATCACGTACCTCCGCGTCCATCGCCATCATCGAACCGCTGGCCAGATATCCCTCTGCATCGAACAAGGGGAAGGCCCCCTTCTCGCGTGCCAAATCCACCGACGCCAGATATGCGGCGCGGGCGATCGCGTGCAGCCAGCGCTCGGTCTGACGCGCCGCCTCGTCCGAGCCATAGCGCAGGCCAAGCATGAGCAAAGCATCGGCCAGCCCCGTCACGCCCAGCCCGATCCGGCGTTTGGCCTGCGCCTCGGCGGCTTGTTCCGGTAGCGGAAATTTCGAGGCGTCGACCACATTGTCCATCATCCGGATTGCCGTCGCCACCAGCTCCTGCAGAGCGGTCTGGTCCAGTTCAGCATCGGTCTCGAACGGGTCGCTCACCAGACGCGCCAGATTGATGGAGCCCAGCAGGCAGGCCCCGTAGGGCGGCAGGGGTTGTTCGCCACAAGGGTTGGTGGCCGCAATGGTCTCGACGTAGTTCAGGTTGTTGGCCGTGTTGATCCGGTCGATGAAGATCACGCCGGGTTCTGCGTAGTCATAGGTCGATTGCATGATCTTGTTCCATAGATCACGCGCCTGTACCGTGTGATAGACCTTGCCGTCGAATTGCAACTCCCACGAGCCATCGGCCTTGACCGCCTCCATGAAGGCGTCGGTGACCAGGACCGAAACATTGAACATGCGCAGCCGTGCCGGGTCGGATTTGGCGGTGATGAAATCCTCGATATCGGGGTGATCGCAGCGCATCGTTGCCATCATTGCGCCGCGCCGAGACCCCGCAGACATGATCGTCCGGCACATGGCGTCCCAAACATCCATGAAGCTGAGCGGACCCGAGGCATCCGCCGCCACGCCGGTGACCGCCGCACCCTTGGGCCGGATGGTTGAGAAATCGTATCCAATGCCGCCGCCCTGCTGCATGGTCAGCGCGGCCTCTTTCAACATATCGAAAATGCCGCCCATGCTGTCAGGGATCGTGCCCATGACGAAGCAATTGAACAGCGTCACCTGCCGCGCAGTCCCGGCACCCGCGGTGATACGGCCGGCAGGAAGGTATTTGAAATCCTCCAGCGCGGCATAGAAACGATCTTCCCACAGTTCGGGGTCTTGTTCGACCTTTGCCAGATCACGGGCGATACGCCGCCAGGTATCCTCGACCGTCTGGTCGATCGGCGTGCCATCCGCCTGTTTGAAGCGGTATTTCATATCCCAAATCTGTTCCGAGATGGGGGCGGCAAAACGGGTCATCACGTGATTCCTAGAACTGAATGGGCTAGCAAACATACCCAAATCCCAAGGATGATGCTACAACAGTTTGAAGTTCTTTCCCAACAGACTACTATATGCGCCACATGTTGGGGGCGACTCTGTGGATAAGTATGTGAATCTCATCAAGCTGTCGGTTGGATCGGAAAGCGTCGAAACGCTGGCCGACTGGCAACAGACGCGCGCCGCACAGGCCGAGGACGGGTTGCCGCGCCATGTCACCCGTATGTGGCCCAAGCGCGAGGCAGAGATCCTCAAGGGCGGCTCGATCTATTGGGTGATCAAGGGGCTGGTGCAATGCCGCCAGCGCATCCTGCGCATGGATGAGGTGATGGGATCGGATGGCATCCGCCGCTGCGCCATCGTGCTGGA
The DNA here is from genome assembly GCF_041537905.1 of Ruegeria jejuensis. NCBI lineage: Bacteria > Pseudomonadati > Pseudomonadota > Alphaproteobacteria > Rhodobacterales > Roseobacteraceae > Ruegeria > Ruegeria jejuensis. The sequence goes on from NZ_JBGRUO010000038.1 coordinate 3,188, forward strand.
CCCAGAACTGTACCGCACCCAAAGCGCGCAAAAACGCCCGTTTCAAGGCTGGCGCTATCTCAAACCCGAGGACACCCCGCCCGACCTGCCGAAAACCCGGCAATCCGAAGACGCCCTGCCCGACGATCTGAACCGGGCGCTGGCCGAAATCGGCGTGCTCTGAACCGAGGCTTAGCGCGCCGAGAGCATCTCGATAACCTGATCCAGCGTCTTGCGGTCGTCCCCCTGACAGGTGGCCATTCGGCTGCGCCAGAGCGTTGCCTGCGATCGCAGAACCATTCCATCGGTCAGGATTTTCAGGTGGTTGGCCCGCAAGGTCTCGCCGGTTGATGTGATGTCGGCGATGGCCTCGGCGGTTTCGTTCTTGACCGTGCCTTCGGTGGCGCCCTGGCTATCTACCAGCGTATAGTCGGCCACACCGGCCTCGGTCAGGAAATCCCGCACCAGACGATGATATTTTGTAGCAATCCGCAGGCGGTGGCCATGGGTCGCGCGAAAGGCGGCGGCCGTGGCGTCGAGATCGCCCAGCGTGTCCACATCGACCCAGGCGCGCGGGACGGCCAAGATCAGATCAGCCTGACCGAACCCCATCGGCGCGATCTGCTCGACCTGTTGTTCCCAGAGCGGCAGTTTTTCATGCACCAGATCAGTACCGGTGACCCCCAGATTGATCCGCCCCGCCGCCAGCTCGCGCGGAATCTCGCCCGCCGACAGCAGTACGAGGGACATGTTGCCGATCCCGTCCACACGGCCCGCATATTCCCGATCCGAGCCGGTGCGCGACAGCTCGATGCCGCGTTTGGCGAACCAGGCAAATGTCTTGTCCATCAGGCGGCCCTTGGAGGGGACCCCAAGCTTGAGGCTCATGACAGGCTCTCCTGCAGGTCAAGGATCAGGCCCGGGCGCAGGATGCCGCCCACTGCGGGTATCTCGGCCCCATTTCCCAGATACCGGGTCAGCGCGTCGTAGCGCCCGCCGGTGGCCAAGGGGGGCAGGTCAGGACGCCCCTGCCGGTAAAAGCCGAAGACAAACCCGTCATAATACTCCATCGAGGTGCGCCCATAGGAGGCCTCGAAATCCAGGTGATCCACATCGACGCCGCGCGCGGCCAATGCAGCGATCCGTGCCTCGAGCCGGTCCAGCGCGGGGCCGATCGATGGCAGATCAACCGCCACGTCGCGTAGATGTTCCAACGCAAAAGGCAGCGTCTCGCGGATGATGAGCAGGGTTTCGAGCGCCGACAATTCGGTCTCGGAAATCGGCGGCGCAGCATGATCGGCGCGCAGCGCCTCGATCCTCGCGGCAATCTCGGCCTGCGTGCGCTTGCCGATCAACGGCGCGTCCGTCTCGACCTTACCCGCCAACAGTTCCGCGCGCGCCTCGCTCACCGAACGTTGGCCGCCGAACCGCTCCAGCAGGGCGCGGAACCGGCGCGGTCGCCAGATATGCCGCATCAGCGCCTGCTTGCGCCGTTCATCGGTTTTCAGCCCTTGCACAGCGGCCATAAGAATGCCGATGTCGCCGGTTGAGGCGGTGATGGGCAGATCCCCCAGCGCCTGCGAGATCAGCGTGAACACCTCTGCATCGGCGCTGGCGGGATCGGCGCGGTCGAACACCTCATAGCCCACCTGAATGAATTCGTTGGGCCGGTCCGGGTCATGTTCCTGGCGCCGAAATACTTCGCCCGAATAGGTATAGCGGGCGGGTTCCGCGCCATCGGTCATGTGCATCTGCACCACCGGCACGGTGAAATCCGGGCGCAACATCTGTTCGCCGCGCAACGCATCCGAGGTCACATAGGCGCGGGCGCGGATATCCTCGCCATAAAGGTCGAGCAGCGTCTCAGCTGGTTGCAGGATCGCCGCCTCAACCACCCGCGCACCCGCCGCCTCGAACTGCGCCCGCAGATCTGCTGCCTTGAGCAGCACTGTTTCGCGATCTGCCATCAGGATGCGTCCGCCTGCGCCGCCAGCATCGCCCGCACCTGCGCCACCAATTCGCCGCGCGGCGCTTCGATCTGTGAGGGGCGTTCTTTCCATTCCTCAAGCGTCGCGCTTTCGGCCAGTTTTGCGCCCAGGATCAGGTCCTTGATCTGAACGATGCCATTGGCCTTTTCGTCGCCACCTTCGATGATGGCGATGGGGGCGTTGCGCTTGTCGGCATATTTGAGCTGGTTGCCGAAATTCTTCGGATTGCCCAGATAAACCTCAGCCCGGATGCCTGCATTGCGCAGCTCGGCCACCATCGCCTGATAATCGGCCATGCGGTCGCGATCCATGACGGTCACCACAACCGGTCCATCCGCCTCGGTGGTCAGGCGACCCTTTTCGCGCAATGCGGCAAGCAGCCGGTCGACCCCGATCGAGACGCCGGTTGCGGGCACTTCCTGCCCGGTGAACCGCTTGACCAGATCATCATAGCGCCCGCCACCCGAGACCGAGCCAAACTGCCGCTTGCGGCCTTTTTCGTCGAGGATTTCGAAGGTGAGTTCGGCCTCATAGACCGGTCCCGTATAATAGCCCAATCCACGCACGACTGACGGGTCAATCTCGATCCGGTCCGGTCCGTAGCCACCTGCCGCGAGCAATGCGCCGATCTGTTCCAGTTCTGCGATCCCGTTCGCACCGGTCTGGCTGTTGCCAACTGCCGCGCGCAGGTTTGCAAGCGTCCCGGCAGCATCCGCCGCCTTCGAGGTCAGGAAGGCGATCACCGGTTCGGCCTGATCATCGCTTAGCCCCACACCGTCAATGAACGCGCCCGAGGCATCCAGCCGCCCTTTGGTCAGCAGCTCGCGCACGCCCTGCTCGCCCACCTTGTCGAACTTGTCGATGGTGCGCAGCACGTTGTCGCGGGCACTTGCGTCATCGCCCAACCCCATCGCCTCCAGCACGCCGTTCAGAACCTTCCGGTTATTCACCCGCACAAGATAGTCGCCGCGTGGGATGCCGACGGTTTCCAGCGTATCGCTGAGCATCGCGCAGATCTCGGCATCCGCCGCCATCGAGGCGCTGCCCACAGTATCCGCATCACATTGGTAGAACTGGCGATAACGGCCCGGCCCCGGCTTCTCGTTCCGCCAGACCGGCCCCATCGCATAGCGGCGATAGGGCGTTGGCAGATCGTTGCGATGCTGGGCGTAGACCCGCGCCAGAGGTGCCGTCAGATCATAGCGCAGCGCCATCCAGTCACCGCGATCGTTCTCGTCCACCTCCTGCCAGGCAAAGACGCCCTCATTGGGGCGGTCCACATCGGGCAGGAACTTTCCCAGCGCCTCGACCGTTTCGACCGCGCTCGATTCCAGAGCCTCAAACCCGTAGCGATGATAGACCCCGGCAATGACGCGCAGCATCTCGGTCCGCTGCGTCACCTCGGCTCCGAAATAGTCGCGGAACCCTTTGGGGGTTACGGCCTTGGGGCGGGGCTGTTTCTTGGGCTTTGCCATCGGGGCATCCTTGGGGTGGTGGTTCCGGGCGCGGTCTAGCCCATGCCCCCTGCCGGGGCAAGCCACTGCGCCGCCCCGTTGCACGTCCCTCCGATGTCGCGCTCAGATATCGGCGAAATCCCCCGCACGGCCTTTTCCGGCGGCAAATCGCGCAGCACCCGGCTTGCTTTCCTGCGCGAACACGGCGGAAGAGGCCCATTCCCTGCGCAGCGCCTGTGCAAGCGCTTCGGGCGTGGGGCGGGCCGACAGGTGATCAGCACGCAAACAGCCCTGCGGAAAGCGGATCAGGTCCCGCGACAGACCCATTGCGAATTCCAGCGCAGCGCCTTGCGGGCAGGTATAATTGGCAAAGCCGATCGCCTGCGCCTCATCCGTCTGCACAGGGCGCCCGGTGAGGATCAGATCATTCGCCCGCCCCTGCCCCAGAATCGCCGGCAGCCGCACCGTGCCACCATCCAGCAGCGGCACACCCCAGCGGCGGCAGAACACGCCGGTCACCGCGCCCTGTGCCATCACCCGCATGTCGCACCAGGCCGCAAGTTCCATCCCGCCTGCCACGGCGGGCCCTTCGATGGCGGCAATCACCGGCTTGCTCAGCATCAGGCGCGTCGGGCCCATCGGACCGGGACTGGGTTGCGTGATGGGATCGGTCCAGTCTTGAGGAATATCGAGGCTCCTGATCCAGTCATCCGCCGCCCCCGATCCGGCGGCTTTCAGATCAAACCCGGCACAGAAATATCCCCCCGCCCCGGTCAGGATCGCCACCAACTGGCTGTCATCCGCCTCAAACGCCAGAAACGCCTCATAAAGCGCCTGTGCCGTTTCAGGGTCCACCGCGTTGCGCGCATGGGTGCGGTCGATGGTGAGGGTGGTGATCGCCTCGTGGCGCTGGGTGATGACACTCATGATGATCCTCTCTGCCTGCGTCTTCAGGCCATGTGGCACTGGCAAGTATGGCGATGCCTCTGTATCACAAAGCAAACGCCAAGGAGCCCGCCCATGCAACATCTGGAAGAACAGATCGCCCATCTGACCAAGACCGTCGACGAGATGAGCGCAGTGATGGCGCGCCAGCAGACCGAGATCGACCGTCTGACCCATCGCGTCCAAATGCTGATGGAACGCGAGGCTGGGCGCGAACAGGATGCCGGTGGCGGCGTGGTAATCGGGGACGAACGCCCGCCGCATTACTGACGGCACGGGGGCTTCCCATGAGCCCGGGCCGCACCCTAAAGTCGGGGAGCGTTGTTCCACCCGGAGGCTGAGCCATGCCAAATCTGCTACTGACCGGATTCGAGGCCTTCGGTACCACGCCGATCAATCCCGCCGAGCAGGTCGCCCACCATCTCGATGGTGAGACTATCGGAGGGCTGACAATCGCGTCGCGGGTCATTCCCAACAGTTTTTTCGAATGCATCGAGGTGGTCAAAGCCGCGATCACCGACACCACCCCCGAAGCCGTTGTCATGATGGGGGAATTTGGCGGGCGGGCGATGGTCACGGTGGAACGCCTTGCGCAGAACCTCAATGACGGTGCGCGCTATGGGCTGCGTGACAATGCGGGCAAGCTGCTGCAGGACGTGATGACGGCTACGGACGGCCCGGTGGCCTATCGCGCGACCCTGCCGATCCGCGCCATGGTGCATAACATGCGCGCCGCAGGGATACCTTCGGACATCTCCGATGCCGCCGGGACTTTCTGCTGCAACCACCTGATGTATGGAATCCTGCATCACCTTGCGGTCACCGGTTCGGATATCCGCGCGGGCTGGGTCCACCTGCCACATCTGCCCGAGGTCGCAGCGATGGAGCAGAACCTCGGCGCGCCCAGCATGTCAGTTGAAACTTCGGCAGAGGCATTGCGTGCAGGCATACGGGCGATCGCCGATCACCCGGCGGATATAGATGAGGTTTCCCCCTCACGGCTGCAGATTTAGACGATATCAAGCATAGCTTATTCCGGGCCTCAGCGCTGCGCGTATTGCGGCGTCTGAATCTCTCGCAGCAGCTTCCGCTTCATTGCCTGTTCGTAATCCTCGAACCCATAGGCTATTTCCACAAACGCGCCGGGGCCATGAATGACCGTGTCCAGGTAGTACTCCACAACACCGGGATCTCCGGTGTCTATCACCAGCCCGTTCACCGTAATATCCGCCACCGGGAAATGCCGGTAGGCGCTGTCCGGCGGATACCCGTGATTGTTCGCCCCGTCCCCCGAAACGTCCAGCACATGGCGGGCGCAGGAAGAGGCCCGTTGCAGCATCGTCGCGCCATATCCGATCGCGGCACCCAGCGCGGTTGGGAATTCGTTATGCTTCCGGCTGTGTCCCATCACTTGCGCAACAAAGCGGGACAGGTCGGCGTCGTTTGCGATGATACCCCAGGGCGCGATGACCTCCTGCTGGTTCGCGCCGCTCCATTCATAGGCCATCAGCATCACCGGGCTGCCATTGCTGAAAATTGCGGTTCGCACCTCTTCATCCTGAAGTGCTGCTGCAAGCCCGGCGCGTTGCAGCTCGTATTCGGTATCGTCAACGCTGGTCGAGATATCGAGCGCAAAGGCCAGCGCCAGAGAACAGTCCGCATTCGCCAGATCCTGCGCCCTTGCAGAGAGACCCAGCAGCACAAAAGCACCTGTAAGTATGGCGAATGTGGTCCTCACAAGCTGCTCCTGCAGGGGCGTGTCCAAGACAGGCACCCTAGCACCGCACAACCCAAAAGTCGATTTGCACCCGCCGTCAAGCATCGAGGTGAGCGATGCCGCTATGCCCGGAAAGTCAGCTTACATCTCTTCAACCGACAGGACACCCTCCAGCGACTTGATGGCCCCTTTGATCTGCGGGTTGATGGGAAAGTCCTGCCCCAGATCCATCTCGACATCCCCCGGCAGGCCGGGGTCGAGCAGGCAAAGCTGGATCGGTCCCTTGGCCGCGTTGCGTGCGGCTTCGGCGGCGTCTTCGAGCACTTTGGCAACGGTCGGGACCGCCTCTGCCGCGTCCACGAAAACCCGCAGACCCGTTGCGCCGGCATCCGCGACGGTGGCATCAATCGGCCCGACCGAGCGACCCAGCAGTTTCAACTGATCCGCTTCCATCGTCGCCTCTGCGGTCAGCACCACCTGCGCGCCGGTCTCCAGAAACTCGCGGCTTTTCTCCAGCGTTTCGGAAAACAGCGTGATCTCATAAGCTCCGGTCGTGTCCGATAGCTGCGCAAAGGCGAACCGGTTGCCACGCGCCGATTTGCGTTCCTGCCGACCCGCAACAACCCCCGCCATCTTGGCAATGAACGGACCGCCACGGGCCTTTTCGGTTACCTGATCCAGCGTCAGAACCTGCTTGCGCTTGAGGGCAGGCATGTAGTCGTCCAGCGGATGCCCGGACAGGTAAAACCCGATCGCCTTGAATTCCTCGCTCAGCCGCTCGGCAGGCAGCCAGTCGGGTGTGGGCGACAAACGCGGTTCTGGCAGATCATCACCCGCCTCACCAAAAAGCGACACCTGGTTGGAGTTCTTCTGCTCGTGGATCGCCGCCGAGTAGTTCATCAGCGGTTCCAGACTATCAAAGACACGGCGGCGGTTGGGGTCGAGCTGGTCAAACGCCCCGGCGCGGGCCAGCATCTCAAGCGGGCGCTTGCCGACCTTTTTCAGATCGACCCGGCGGGCGACGTCGAAGAGGTTCACGAATGGCGTCTCGCCACGCCCCTCCACCACCAGCGTCATCGCCTCAATACCGACATTCTTGAGCGCGCCCAGCGCATAGACCAACTGACCATCCGCCACATCGAACGTCGCCTGCGAACGGTTCACGCAGGGAGGCACATAGGGCAGGTCCAACCCCTTGCGCACCTCTTCGAAATACACCGCCAGCTTGTCGGTCAGATGGATATCGCAGTTCATGACACCCGCCATGAACTCCACCGGATGGTTCGCCTTCAGCCAGCCGGTCTGGTAGCTGACCACTGCATAGGCAGCGGCGTGAGATTTGTTGAAGCCATAATTGGCGAATTTTTCCAGCAGGTCGAACACCTCGGAGGCTTTCTTTGCATCCACGCCGTTCTCGCCCGCTCCCTTCTCGAATTTCGGGCGTTCGGCATCCATCGCCTCTTTGATCTTCTTGCCCATCGCCCGGCGCAGCAGGTCAGCGCCACCAAGCGAGTAGCCCGCCATCACCTGCGCGATCTGCATCACCTGTTCCTGATAGACGATGATGCCCTGCGTTTCCTCAAGGATATGGTCAATCAGCGGGTGGACCGAGGTGATCTTGCGCAGCCCGTTCTTGACCTCGCAATAGGTCGGAATGTTCTCCATCGGCCCGGGGCGATAGAGCGCCACCAGCGCCACGATATCTTCGATACAGGTGGGCTTCATGCGCTTGAGCGCGTCCATCATGCCCGAGCTTTCCACCTGGAACACCGCAACCGTCTTGGCGGCGGAATAGAGTTTATAGGTCGCCTCGTCATCCAGCGGGATCGCGTTGATCTCGTTCACCGCGCCTTCGGGCGGATCGTATAGCTGGGTGCCGTCAGAGGTCACATGCAGGTCGCGGCCGGATTTTCGGATCAGATCGACCGCGTTCTGGATCACGGTCAGGGTCTTGAGGCCCAGAAAGTCGAACTTGACCAGCCCCGCCTGTTCCACCCATTTCATGTTGAACTGTGTCGCGGGCATGTCCGAGCGCGGGTCCTGGTAGAGCGGCACCAGCGCATCCAGCGGTCGGTCACCAATCACCACACCCGCCGCGTGGGTCGAGGCGTTTCTGAGCAGCCCCTCGACCTGCTGGCCATAGGTGAGCAGACGGTCGACGACCTCTTCGTTGCGCGCCTCTTCACGCAAGCGAGGCTCGTCCTTCAGCGCCTTCTCGATGCTGACCGGCTTGACACCCTCGACCGGGATCATCTTGGACAGGCGGTCTACCTGCCCGTAGGGCATCTGTAGCACCCGCCCGATGTCGCGGACGGCGGCCTTGGACAGAAGCGCACCAAAGGTGATGATCTGGCCAACTTTGTCGCGGCCATATTTCTCCTGCACGTATTGGATCACCTCTTCACGGCGATCCATGCAGAAGTCGATATCGAAATCGGGCATCGAGACCCGTTCGGGGTTCAAAAAACGCTCGAACAGCAAGCTGTAGCGCAGCGGATCAAGGTCGGTGATGGTCAGCGCATATGCCACCAGCGACCCCGCGCCCGAGCCCCGTCCCGGGCCCACCGGAATGCCCTGATCCTTGCCCCATTTGATGAAGTCGGCAACGATCAGGAAATAACCGGGAAAACCCATACCTTCGATGATGCCCAGCTCGAAATCCAGCCGTTCCTGATATTCCTCGACGCTGACCGCGTGCGGGATCACGGCAAGGCGCTGTTGCAGCCCTTCATTGGCTTGCCTCCGCAATTCCTCGATCTCGTCATCTGCGAATTTCGGCAGGATCGGATCGCGGCGATACGCCATGAAGGCGCAGCGCTTGGCGATCTCAACCGTGTTTTCGATGGCTTCGGGCAGGTCGGCAAACAGAGTCGCCATCTCTTGCGGGGATTTGAAATAATGCTGCGCGGTCAGGCGGCGGCGCTCTTCCTGCTGATCGACATACGACCCCTCGGCGATGCAGATCAGCGCATCATGTGCCTCATACATCCCGGCCTCGGGGAAATAGACATCATTGGTGGCCACCAGCGGGATGTTCTTGGCATAGGCCATCTCGACATGCCCGCGCTCGGTCAGCCGTTCCAACTCGGGCGCGCCACCATCACCGGGATGGCGTTGTAACTCGATATAGAGCCGGTCACCGAACATGCCTGCCAACCGATCGACCAAGGCTTCGGCTGCCGGGCGCTGGCCAGCCCGCAGCAACCGGCCCACCGGGCCGTCTGGACCGCCGGTCAGGCAGATCAAGCCGCCGGAATGGGTCTCCAACTCGTCCGATGTCACCTGAGGCAACTGCCCGCCCTTATCCACATAGAGGCAGGAGTTCAGCTTCATCAGATTCTCATAGCCCGCCTCGGACTGTGCCAGCAGAACCAGCGGCGCGGGCGGTTTCGGTTTCTCGCCGGGCTGGGTCTGCACATAGGCCAGATCGACCTGACAGCCGATGATCGGCTGAATGCCCGCCCCGCTGGCGGTGACGGAAAACTCCAGCGCCGAAAACAGGTTGTTGGTGTCGGTCACCGCCACGGCAGGCATCTGGTACTTTTCGCACAGGCCCGGTAGCTTCTTGAGGCGGATCGCGCCTTCCAACAGAGAGTATTCAGTATGGACGCGGAGATGGATGAATCGGGGATCACTGCTCATGCCGCGACGCTATCCCAGCCGCCGGTCCGTTGAAAGCACTCAGGCCATGGGCACCCCGTACTTGCCGAATAATTGAGCACGATTGTTCGGATATTCTTGAAGCTGCTTCTGGCGCCGTGAAGCGGCGATTAAGCTCAAGCAAATGATTTACATGGCTTTCTTCACGTTTCGGGACCACAATAACAATTGAAATCGCCGCAAAATGTTGCACCGCAGAAGGAGTTTTTCTTGCCAGACGGATCACCCGGTTTCTAACCTCACTCACGCAAACAAGAGCATCTGCCTCTTCACGCACGCATAATACGCCCGCCAGAGTTTCTACGTCGCATCGAGGCCTGGCACACACGGGATCAACGGGGTAAAGCGACAGGCTTCAAATGATGACTATCTCGTTTCTTCTGAACGGAGAGACTGTCGAGGTCGAAGGGACGTCGCCGACGACAACCCTGCTGGACTGGCTGCGCGAAGACCGTGGCCTGACCGGAACCAAAGAGGGCTGCAACGAAGGCGATTGCGGAGCCTGCACGGTGATGGTCACCGATATGGATGGTGCCAAGGCGCTGAACGCCTGCATCCTGTTTTTGCCGCAACTCCATGGCAAAGCAGTACGCACGGTCGAAGGCGTATCCGGGCCGCAAGGCGAGGCGCATCCGGTGCAGCAGGCGATGGTCGACCATCACGGGTCGCAATGCGGTTTCTGTACGCCGGGTTTCGTGATGTCGATGGTGGCCAGCCATAGCAACGGTGCGACGAACCACGACACCCAGCTTGCGGGCAATCTCTGCCGCTGCACCGGCTATGCGCCGATCATCCGCGCGGCGGAGTCGGTCGAGGATCAGCCGGTGCCGGTCTGGGTCAAGGACGTCGCGCCGGGTGGCGCGCCCAACCCGATCCTGCCCCGCTCCTCAGATGAGTTGGCGCGGGCCTATGCCGCACAACCAGAAGCGACCCTGGTGGCCGGGGCCACGGATGTCGGCTTGTGGGTGACCAAGCAGTTGCGCGATCTGGATCCGGTGATCTTTCTGAATGCCTGCGACGATCTGAAAGAGATCACCATCGACGATCACACGATCCGTTTCGGCGCGATGGTTGACATGAACCGGATGGGCGAAGCCCTGGCGCCGCTGCACCCCTCTTACGCCGAGATGATCCGCCGCTATGCCAGCGTACAGGTGCGCCATGCGGCGACCGTTGGGGGCAACATCGCCAATGGCTCACCCATCGGGGACAACCCGCCAGCGCTGATTGCGCTGGGCGCGACCCTGCATCTGCGCCACGGTGAGAGCCGCCGTTCCTTGCCGCTGGATGAGTTTTTTCTAGATTATGGCAAGCAGGACCGAGAACCGGGCGAGTTTGTCGAAGCGGTGAGCTTCTCGCGCCAGCCCGACCACCTGAAATGCTACAAGCTGAGCAAACGCTTCGATCAGGACATCTCGGCCGTCTGCGGGTGTTTCAATATCACGGTCGACGATGGTACTGTCACGGCGGCGCGGATCGCCTTTGGTGGCATGGCTGGCATTCCCAAGCGCGCAACAACAGTCGAAGCGGCGCTGCTGGGTCGGCCCTGGTCTTGTGAGACGATCAACGATGCCAAATCCGGCTTTGATGCCGATTTCACCCCGCTCTCAGACATGCGCGCCTCGGCCGAGTACCGGCTTGAAACCGCTCGCGCCATGCTGGAGCGCTATTTTGCCGAAAGCCAGGGCGCGGCTGGCAACGTGCTGGAGGTGATCGCATGAGCGTCGCCAAACCCCTGCCCCATGACGCCGCACCGCTGCACGTATCCGGCGAGGCGCGCTATATCGACGACATTCCGACACCCAAGGGAACCCTGCATCTGGCCTTTGGCCTCAGCGAGATCGCCAAGGGGCGCATCCGGTCGATGGATCTGGACGCAGTCCGCGCCGCGCCCGGTGTGGTGGCGGTGCTGACCGCCGCGGATTTACCTTATGCCAACGATGTTTCGCCATCCATCCATGACGAACCCCTGCTGGCGGAAGATATGGTCCATTACATCGGTCAGCCCGTCTATGTGGTCGCCGCGACGTCTCATCTGGCGGCGCGCAAGGCCGCGCGGCTGGGCAAGATTGCGTATGAGGAACTCGACGCCATCCTGACCATCGAACAGGCGCTGGAAGCCGACAGCCGGTTCGAGGAAGGCCCCCGCATTTATCGCAAGGGCGATGCCGAGGCAGCGATTGCCTCGGCGCAACACGTTGTCGAGGGCACGTTCGAGTTGGGCGGGCAGGAGCATTTCTACCTTGAAAGTCAGGCCGCCATGACCATGCCGCAAGAGGGCGGCGACATGATGGTCTATTCCTCGACACAGCATCCGACCGAGATTCAACACAAGGTCGCTGATGCGTTGGGCGTTCCGATGCACGGCGTCCGGGTCGAGGCGCGCCGCATGGGCGGCGGCTTTGGCGGCAAGGAAAGCCAGGGCAATGCGCTGGCGGTGGCCTGTGCAGTGGTGTCGCGGGCAACGGGCCGCGCCTGCAAAATGCGCTATGACCGGGATGATGACATGACGATCACCGGCAAGCGGCACGCCTTCCGCATCGCCTACCGCGCCGGGTTCGACGCGGATGGGCATATTCAGGGCGTCTCGTTCCTGCATCATGTGATCTGCGGCTGGGCGCAGGATCTGTCGCTGCCGGTGGCCGACCGCGCCATGCTGCATTCCGACAATGCCTATCTGCTGCCCACCGCGCGGATCGAAAGCCATCGGCTCAAGACCAACACCCAATCCGCTACTGCCTATCGCGGCTTTGGCGGCCCACAGGGCGTGGTCGGGATTGAACGGGTCATGGATCACGCCGCGCATGTGTTGGGGATCGACCCGGTCGAACTGCGCCGCCGCAACTATTACGAACCGGCGCACCTGGTACCGCCAACCCCGCCCAAACCGCCAGAGGCGCTAAAGCCGGTCGATCCGCATGAGGACCTGACCAGCCGGGGTGCCGTGGAACAGATCACCTATCCCCGCCCCGTGCGGTCGATCCCCGAAGGGGGCAACACCACGCCTTACGGGATGGAGATCTCTGATTTCGAGCTGCACGGGATGACCGAGGCGCTGCTGGCCTCCAGCGACTATGCGGCACGCCGGTTGGCGATCGCCGACTGGAACAAGGAAAACCCGATCATCAAGAAAGGGCTGGGGTTTTCTCCGGTCAAGTTCGGCATCTCCTTCACGCTGACCCATCTCAACCAGGCGGGTGCGCTGGTGCATGTCTATCAGGACGGCTCGGTACATCTGAACCATGGCGGGACCGAGATGGGGCAAGGGCTGTTCCAGAAAGTGGCGCAGGTGGCCGCTGCGCGGTTCGCCATCCCGCTTGAGATGATCAAGATCACCGCCACAGACACCGCCAAGGTGCCCAACACGTCGGCCACCGCCGCCTCGTCGGGCAGTGATCTGAACGGTATGGCGGTCAAGGCCGCCTGCGACACGATCCGTGACCGGATGGCGGTATACCTGGCTGAACACCATCAGGCAGATGCCGGATCGGTGCGCTTCGCCGACGGCCATGTGGAAGTGGGAGAGGCCCGCTACAGCTTTGCCGAAGCCGCCGCGCTGACCTATCAGGGGCGGGTCAGCCTGTCGGCCACGGGCTTCTACAAGACCCCCAAGATCGAATGGGACCGGATCAAAGGCCACGGGCGGCCGTTTTTCTACTTCGCCCATGGCGCGGCCCTGACCGAAGTGGCGGTGGACACGCTGACCGGCGAAAACCGCATCCTGCGCGCCGATATCCTGCATGATGCAGGTGCATCACTAAACCCGGCGCTGGATATCGGTCAGGTCGAAGGCGGCTATGTACAGGGCGCGGGTTGGCTCACGACCGAGGAACTGGTCTGGGACGATAAAGGCGCGCTGCGCACCCATGCGCCCTCGACCTACAAGATCCCCGCCTGCTCGGACCGGCCCGATATCTTCAACGTGACACTCTGGGATGGCGAGAACCGCGAGGACACGATCTATCGCTCCAAGGCGGTGGGTGAGCCGCCTTTCATGCTGGGCATCTCTGCTTGGCTAGCGCTCTCGGACGCGGTGGCCGCCTGCGGGCCTGCCTACCCCGCACTGAACGCCCCCGCCACGGCGGAAGAGGTCTGGCGCGGAATCCGGAGGGTGCGCGATGGGATTTGATCTGAACACATTGCGCGCGGCGGTTGCTGCACATGGCCGCGTGGTGCGCGTGGTGATCGCGTCGATCAAGGGCTCCTCCCCGCGCGAAGTGGGCGCGGCGATGCTGGTCTGGGAGGGCGGCCAATCCGGCACGATCGGCGGTGGCACGCTAGAGTTTCAAGCGGCAGAGGCCGCACGCCGGCAAAGCGCGGATCGGGTGCTGAGCCAGCACGCGTTGGGTCCTGATCTGGGCCAATGCTGCGGCGGCGTGGTGCGCTTGCTGAGCGAGGTCTATGACGCCAAGGCACTGGACGCATTGGAGGATGACGTGATCGCCCGCCCTGTCGGTGCGACCGATATGCCTTTGTCGGTGAAACGCCTGTTGGCGACGCGGCGCGGCCAGGGCCTCGCCCCCGAACCCCAGCTGATCGACGGCTGGATGGTCGAGCCGGTTCATAAACCCGCTCGCGCGCTCTGGATCTGGGGCGCGGGCCATGTGGGCCGGGCGCTGGTCGCCGTGCTTGCCCCGTTGCCCGATCTGGCGATCACCTGGGTCGACACGGCAGCGGACCGTTTTCCCGACACCGTGCCCGAAGGGGTAACGGTCGTTCCGGCGGCAAAGCCTGCCGATCTGGTGAGCTATACGCCGCCCCGGGCGGAACATCTGGTTCTGACCTATTCGCATGTGCTCGATCTGGACCTGTGTGACCAGTTGCTGCGCCATGATTTCGCCTTCGCGGGCCTGATCGGTTCGGCCACCAAATGGGCGCGGTTCCGATCCCGGCTAAGGGCGCTCGGCCATGCGCCGGAACGGATCGCGCGCATCACCTGCCCGATCGGAGACCCCTCGCTGGGGAAACATCCTCAAATGATCGCTGTGGGCGTCGCGGCACAAATGCTGCGCCCTCATAAAGCCTTTGAAAACAAAAAGGATCTGAGCGCGTGACCACCCCACTTCTCAGTCTTCAGGGCCTGACCAAGGCCTATCCCGGCGTTGTCGCCAATGACACCGTTTCCTTCGATATCGGCGCAGGTGAGGTACACGCTCTGCTTGGCGAAAACGGCGCCGGAAAATCGACGCTAGTCAAGATGATCTATGGGCTGGTGAAGCCCGATAGCGGCACCATGTTACTGCGCGGTCAGCCCTATGCCCCGCCCGAGCCGCGCGCTGCGCGCGCCGACGGGATCGCGATGGTGTTTCAGCATTTCTCACTGTTCGATGCGCTGGATGTGGCGGAAAACGTCGCCTTGGGCATGGAAAACCCGCCCGCCATGGGTGACCTGGCCTCGCGCATCCGCGACGTGTCCGAGACCTATGGCTTGCCGCTCGACCCCTATCGCCGGGTCGGGGACCTGTCCGCAGGGGAACGCCAGCGGGTCGAAATCATCCGCTGTCTGCTGCAGGACCCCAAGCTGCTGATCATGGATGAACCCACCAGCGTCTTGACCCCGCAGGAAGTCGATATCCTGTTCCAGACGCTGCAGAAACTGCGCTCCGAGGGCACGTCGATCCTCTATATCTCGCACAAGCTGGAGGAAATCCGCACGCTTTGCGATCACGCCACGATCCTGCGGCTGGGCAAGAATGTGGGCGAGTGCATCCCCTCCGAGACCTCGGCGCGCGAAATGGCGGAACTGATGGTGGGCGAGACGCTGCAAACCCCCGAACGCGCCGGGCGAGACTTTGGCGCGGTCGCGCTGGATATCTCGGGCCTGTCGGTGCCTTCGCCTTCGGAATTCGGCACCGCGCTCAAGAACCTGCACCTGACGGTCCGCAAGGGCGAGGTGCTGGGCATAGGCGGGGTTGCGGGCAACGGGCAGGACGAGTTGCTGGGCGTGCTGTCTGGCGAGATCGCGACCGATGCAGAGGCCGTCAAGCTGAGTGGTCAACCCATCGGCAGGGAAGGCCCGACGGCGCGACGGCGTTTGGGTCTGCTGACCGCGCCGGAAGAACGTCTGGGCCACGCTGCCGCCCCCGATATGAGCCTGACGGAAAACGCGCTGCTCACCGGCTCGGTCCGCGAAAAGCTGGAAAGTCGCGGTTTTCTGAAATGGGCCGAGACGCAGGGTTTTGCCGAAAAGATCATCAAGGCCTTCGATGTGCGCACGCCAGGGCCAGAGAATGCTGCGAGGTCGCTGTCAGGCGGCAATTTGCAGAAATTCGTCATTGGCCGCGAGGTGTTGCAGAACCCCGATGTGCTGGTGGTGAACCAGCCGACCTGGGGTGTGGACGCAGCCGCCGCTGCAGCGATCCGGCAGGCCATTCTGAATCTGGCGGCGGGGGGTGCGGCAGTGGTCTGCATCTCTCAGGACCTCGATGAGCTGATGGAAATCTCCGATAGCTTCGCCGCGCTGAACGAAGGCCGGCTGAGCGCGCCGCGCCCGACCACAGAGCTGAGCGTGGACGAGATCGGCCTGATGATGGGCGGCGCGCATGGGATCGAGGTGGCGCATGTTTGAGGCAAGCAAATACAACGAGGGCGCAGGCAAATGATCGTTCTGGAAAAAAGACCCCAGCCCTCGCGGCCCTGGTCGCTGGCCACGCCGCTTGTCGCGGTTCTCGCTACCATGTTCTTTGGCGGGCTGTTGTTTGCAGCCCTTGGCAAGAACCCGGTCGAGGCGATCATGACCATCTTCTGGGAGCCGCTTTTTGGTGAGTTCTCGTTCTATTACCGCCCGCAACTGCTGGTGAAGGGCGCGCCATTGGTGCTGATCGCGATCGGTCTGTCGCTGGGTTTCAAAGCGGGCATCTGGAATATCGGTGCCGAGGGGCAGTATATCATGGGCGCCATCGTCGGCGCGGGCGTCGGGCTGGCCTTTTACCCGCTTGAGGCGTGGTACATCTTTCCCTTGATGGTGATTGGTGGCGCGTTGGGGGGCTGGGCCTGGGCCATGATCCCGGCCTTTCTGAAGGTGCGGTTCGGGACCAATGAGATCCTCGTCTCGCTGATGCTGGTCTATGTGGCCGAACAGATGCTGGCCTCGGTCTCGCTGGGCCTGTTGAAAAACCCCGAAGGCTTCGGCTTTCCCGGCTCGCGCAACTTTCAATCTTATGCCAGCGCCTACAATGCCGACCTGATCGAAGGGTCGGGCATGCATTGGGGCGTCGTGGCCGCCCTGATCGCCGTGATCTTTGCTTACGTGCTGCTGAACCGGCATATGCTGGGCTTTCACATCCGGCTGACGGGCGAGGCCCCGCGTGCGGCGCGGTTTGCCGGTGTGAACCCGGCGCGGCTGATCCTGTTCTGTCTGGGGCTCTCCGGAGCGCTGGCAGGTCTTGCCGGGCTGTTCGAGGTCTCCGGCCCCTCGGGTCAGGTCAGCATTGATTTCAACGTGGGCTATGGCTTTACCGCGATCATCGTGGCCTTTCTTGGCCGTTTGCACCCGGTGGGCATCCTGCTGGCGGGCAGCCTGATGGCGCTGACCTATATTGGCGGCGAAATCGCGCAATCCGAGATGGGCCTGCCCGCCGCGGCAATTCAGGTGTTTCAGGGCATGCTGCTGTTCTTCCTGCTCGCCTTCGACCTTCTGACCAATTACCGCCTGCGACTGGCGCTGAAAGAGGTGGCCTGAGCCATGGACTTATCCGAGATTAATCCCGTCCTGCTGATCGCATCGCTGATGGTGGCCGCAACCCCGCTGTTGCTCGCCGCAATAGGGGAACTGGTGGTCGAGAAGGCTGGCGTTCTGAACCTTGGCGTCGAAGGGATGATGATCATCGGCGCGATCTGCGGGTTTTCGATCACGGTCGAGACCGGATCGACCTTTGTCGGCTTCCTTGCCGCAGCGGTTGGCGGAGCGGTTCTATCGCTCTTGTTTGTGCTCCTGACACAGGTGGCACTGGCCAATCAGGTCGCCTCGGGCCTCGCGCTGACACTCTTCGGTCTGGGGTTGAGTGCATTGATGGGGCAGAGCTATGTGGGGGTCAAACCGCCCGACACACCGGAGCTGAACATTCCGGGGCTGAGCGATCTGCCGGTGGTGGGCCCGATCCTGTTCAGTCATGATCTGGTGCTCTATTTCGGCATCGCGCTGATCGCGGCGGTCTGGGCCGTGCTGAAATATACAAGAGTGGGCCTGATCCTGCGCGCGGTGGGGGAAAACCACGACGCGGCCCACGCACTTGGCTACAAGGTGATCCGCATCCGCGTCCTTGCGATCATGTTCGGTGGCGCCTGCGCCGGTCTGGGCGGGGCCTATATCAGCCTCGTGCGGGTGCCGCAGTGGACCGAGGGCATGACGGCTGGCATCGGCTGGATCGCCCTGGCATTGGTGGTCTTTGCCAGCTGGAAACCGTGGCGCGTTCTGCTGGGTGCCTATTTGTTTGGCGGCATCACCGTGTTGCAGCTTAACCTGCAGGCAGCAGGCGTTGCCATTCCGGTGGAGTATTTGGCAATGTCGCCCTACATCATCACGATCCTTGTGCTTGTGATCCTTTCGGCTGACAAAAGCAGCGCACCTGCCTCACTCGGCAGGATTTTCCACGCCTCGCACTAGAGGCCAACTTAAAAACCAACTGGGGAGAACCTGATGAAATTCACCACTCTACTTGCAACCGCAGCCATGGCGCTGGGGATGGCGACCGCGGGCATCGCGCAGGACAAAACCAAGGTCGGCTTTGTCTATGTCGGGCCTGTGGGCGATGGCGGCTGGACCTACGAACATGACAAGGGTCGCCAGGCCGTCGAAGCCGAATTCGGCGATCAGGTCGAAACCGTCTTTGTCGAATCCGTACCCGAAGGGCCGGACAGCGAACGGGTGATGACCCAGATGGCGCTGGACGGCGCAGATCTGATCTTTACCACCTCTTTCGGCTACATGGACCCGACCATCAACGTGGCAAAGAAATTCCCGAAGGTGAAGTTCGAACACGCCACCGGCTACAAGACCGCACCCAACGTCTCGGTCTATTCCGCACGCTTCTATGAAGGCCGCGCGGTGCAGGGCCATATCGCGGGCAAGATGACCAAATCGAACATTGTGGGCTATATCGGCTCCTACCCGATCCCCGAAGTGATCCGGGGCATCAACTCGGCCTATATCCACGCCAAGAAGGTGAACCCGGATGTCGAGTTCAAAATCGTCTGGGCCTATACTTGGTTCGATCCGGCGAAAGAGGCCGATGCCGCCACTGTTCTGATCGAACAGGGTGCCGACGTGATCCTGCAGCACACCGACTCGACCGCGCCGCAGGCGGCCGCACAGGATGCGGGTAACGTGATCACCTTTGGCCAGGCCTCGGACATGAGCGAATACGCCCCGATGCCGCGCGTCAGCTCGATCATCGACAATTGGGCGCCCTACTATATCGCCCGCACCAAGGCGGTGATGGACGGCACCTGGGAAACTGTGAACACCTGGGACGGGATCGCGCAGGGCATGGTTGAGATCGGCGAGATTTCCGACGCGGTTCCGGCGGATGTGAAGGAAGAGGCGCTGGCGATGAAAGCCGCGATGGCCGATGGCAGCTATCATCCCTTCACCGGGCCGCTGAAAAAGCAGGATGGCAGCGACTGGCTGGCGGAGGGCGAAACCGCTGATGACGGCACGCTGGCGGGCATGAACTTCTATGTCGAGGGGCTGGAAGGCGAGATTCCGCAGTAAGAGCGCGTACAAGGCGTTTGGGGGTTGCCGAAGGGGCCGCCCCCAGGGGCCCAAAATACCGCCACGAAAAAGGCCGCTCCTTTTTTGGAGCGGCCTTCTTTGTTCTTTGGTGCGGTTCTCGGCAGATTGTTCTGTGAACAATCGCCTGTCACCGCTGTAACAACGCGTGAGCGTTGTTACTCAATGATCTTGGACACAACGCCGGCGCCGACGGTGCGGCCGCCT
>NZ_JBGRUO010000039.1:0-22746 GCF_041537905.1 Ruegeria jejuensis
GACCGACAAGTCGCTGAGCTCCAGATCCGGATCGCGGTGCTCAACCGCTACACCGCTCTTGGCATACCTCTCACAATGCCCGAAGGATAACTCCGTCCGGGGAAGGGGGAAGTGCCCTCAAACCCAGATTTGTGCAACAAAGCCGTATGGATTTGAACGTGCAAAAACTCCTGAGATACTGGTTTGCAGCGTCGGCACTTGCATTGATAATTGGTGGCGATGCGATGGCCCAGAAACAATTCCACACGACCGGAAATGTCGGAAGGTGGAATCTATTCAGGGATGGAAATTACTGCTGGATGACCTCTGAATTTGTGCCAGGGGGGCGGCATCGTAAGATGCTTTTGATGGTGGATAGTGAAGGCGAGGTTATCATTCATCTCAATCCGAAACGCTCGATGAGGTCCTCCAAATGGGAAGGTATATCACTCAGTGCCGGGTCACTCACTTTCGCGTTTGTCGATGAGCATGGATGGGGCGTTAATCCTCAAAAAGACCAATCGGGGATCAGACGTGCACTATTTTCCTCACGGCGGGCCGATTTCGACGCTGTTCTGATTCACAAAAGTAAGCGAGTCTCGATGAAGGGGTACTTCAATACCGGAAAGGGAGCAGAGGCTTACAAAAAAATGGTGGAAACCTGCGGCTAGGCCCCTAACAATACCGCGCCCGCTTCAGCCGAGACTTCGCTGCGGGCGTCTCAAACCGGGCATATCGTCCACCTGAGTACCGGCGACAATCCAGAGCATGCCCAGCCGCAATGACTTTCTCGCTTAGGTTCTCACCATCGCCGTAGCATGTACCGATGTGGCGGTCGCCATTCATCTCCCCGGTGAGTTCGCAGCGGACGGCCTTTCCAGTTACGAACCCAATCATCCATTGCTTGCCCTCTATGGCTGCCTGGGTATCAAGTTCGGGGGCATCGACCCCTTCAAAGCGCACCGGCGTACCATGCTTCCCATTGAGCACGATGGTGTCAGCGTCTCGGACATGCATATCGGAAGAAGTCAGCCCAGCGGACTGGCAAGCGGACAGTAGCAAGATTGGAACCATCAGACGCATTTGCACCTCCTTAACGGAGGGTTAACATAGGCACGAAGGCGTTAAAAAACGACGGCACAGTGCTCTGGGATATAAACCGCCGGCCCCGGAAACCATCGTTCAAATGGACCAAAGGCCGGTCATGCACTAACAATCAAATTGGACCAGTCAGATTAGGTTGCTCACAACACCTGCTAATCCAAGGGAGTACAAGGTTGGTAGAAATTCAAGACCCCCGCTTCTCCGATTATGAAAGCAGCGTGGAGCTGGCACTAGACTCAGAGATTCAAGCACTCGAACAGATAGCCTCGTCGCTATCAAAAATTGAACGGGTTGCTCAGGCTTTGGAGCGAGTTCTGGTCGCTACAGAAGTTGAAGCCCTTCAGGCACCTAGCGTTGCGAAGGCATTGGAAACGACCGAATTTGACCCCAATGCGTATGATTATATTCCGATTGATGTGCGTGAATTTCTGCTAATTCTCATAGAGCTGGATGCATTGTTGGCGGCAGACTCCGACTATTCACATGGTCAGTTTCGGTATCGGCCTGTGAGGTTTCTGGAAGTTGGATGTGGGCCGGGTCGCAATCTATTCATTGTTCGAAAGGGGGGTCTTTTACTTTGGTCGGCGGCTGAAGGAATAGACATCGTTGGTCCGTATGTAGACGCTGCACGTGAGACCTATAATTTGGGTGGTTCAGTCTGGCAAGATGATGCCCGAACCTTCGATTACAGCACGTACGACGTCATCTTTAGCCGGCGGCCATTCAGCGATTCAGTCGAACAGACGGAGTTTGAGAATAACCTGGTCAACAAGATGAAAATTGGTTCGTATCTGATCGCCCCGTTAAACGAGACACATGACAGAGACAGTCGCTTGGTTGGCCTAGACGACTTGCAAGTGATCTGGAAGCGGATTTGATGCGAAAGCGTACGCTTGTTGCTCTGATCTGTCGTCGGGAACTCGCCGAGCCTTGATACGCGCAGGCCAAACCTGCTTCCTGTTTCTCTAATAACCGCAACTCCTATTCGCATCGTAAAGCGATTCCCGCGCTCGCTTTATCAAGCAATACAAAAGATGCCTTCGATGGGTCTTCTGCAAGAGGGGTGAGGTATCCTAGCGCTATGAGCTACCGTCGAATGACTGCTTCAGGGAAAGCCGAGTGCTGTACCAACAAGGCTGTCTAAGATTCGCTTGGGGCCGTCCTGGTCGGCTCAGACCCCCTAAGAAATACAGTTGCTAGGAACCCCGACAGCGTTCTTGAGCCAACGGGGTGCCCGTTACATTGGCAAGCAACAAACGGCTACATACCTTTGGTAGCCTTCGCCATTTCCGCGCTTGTGGCGTTCATTTTCTTTTGTAACTCAACAATTTTCTTGTGTTGCGCCGCAATTTTCGCCGTCAATTTGGAAAATTTAACAGCTGCGTCCCCCATCTTCGAAGGATCGCCACTTTTCATGATCTGCTGATATTTAGGTAATTCGCTTTGCATCTTTGCAATATCGTTACATGCCTTGCCGTACGCGTCTATCTCTGCAGCGATTTTTTTTGATAACTTTTTGACATCTGCCATTTTGGTTCTCCCGATGTTGTCCAGTCTTTTTAGGCGTATCTCGAGTCAGTTTAGTGAGTTTTTTCACACTGTGGCGACTTATTGCCGAATTTATTTGGCGGCGGGCGGCGAACTCTGTTGGTGGACGGATGAGCGTGTAGGCCGGAGCCTGTGGGGCCACAACGCCGACTGTGTTTCCCGTTGCGACCTCAGAGACACAACGGCGTTCTACATGGCTGAACCGGGGCTGCTGGTGCCGTTTCTTGAGACATTCGACCTGGAACTGGCGCAGGGTGATCCAGAGCGCCCCGGAGTGACTTCGTACAGGCTGATGGGGCCGAAGTCGGGGTTGAACCGTTGATGCTGCCAAGTGAGGGCTAGAATCTAGCACCGAATGTCCAGACTAAGCGGTCGATTGTCTAAATGGGGCTCATGCTTCTCGGGCACGGATATCGACACAATCCCGCCTGCATTCGCGAAATCACCGGTTCCACCAGTCACCGCCCAATCGATAACTTGCTGTGCATCGCCAGAGCGATACGTGTCGGCTGCGTTGGCAAGCGAGGTGGTGGTTGCCACAAAGATGTCTCCGTTTGGAAATGTAAATGAGCCATCGACCCTGACATAGTGGCCCATATCTTCGCTGCCACCCAACACAGTGGTGACGACATCGAACGCGCCAACGTAAAGACCGCTTAGGTCTTCAAGATACCAATGCAGAATCCGTCGGTCGCCCACATCTGCTTTTGCCGGATTGGCTCCGACAAATCTGATCGATGTGTTGCTGTGAAGTAGTTCGGTTTGCCCACAGCCAACGAACGCCTCATCAGCTTGGGCAGTTGCTCCAATCGGCAACGCTAGGCCAAAAACGCAGATCCAACGGCGAAGGTCCTTCATAACACCAACTCCCAATACGTAGTTTGTTCCCTACGCGTTGAAATTGGCGCGGTGGATGGAGTTGGAATGGAGAGCAACTTAACTTTTGTTTAATAGTCCTGCTTGCTGCGAGATTGGAAACCCACCTTCAAGAAATGGGTGCCATACTGACAGCATGACCCCAGAGGACGAGATAAAGCAGGTGCTGGACAGCATCAGCCCAAAGGCAAGGGCGTGGTCGCGTAGCCCGGATGTTACGGCCTTTGTTGCTGGCGCTGTTGAGTTGGAAGGCGAGGAACTGGCCGAGTTCGTGCGCGTTGTTGCTCAGTTGACATATGACGAAGGCAGGCGGTCGAAGTGAGTGATCCCGCCAGAGCGGGGTCGTATCGGGTATGGCTTGTCAATCGATTGGACCAGCCATACCGCCTCGGTGAAGTTTATGGGCAGTCCCCTGGTGGGGGAGAAAAGAAAGCCCCGCCGAAGCGGGGCAATAATGGGGCTCATCCGCATCAGCATCTCGATGCAGTCTTAGTGGATGCCATTAAGCAGCGACTGGCTGCTTCAGTGCTTCTTCAACATCGTTGCGGGCCTTTTCAAAACCCTCTTGAACCTGAACATTGAAATTGATGACGCGAGACACTTGTGCAAGTCGGTATTCATTCTCGGAAAGCTTGCCGTGCGTGCAGAGCCACCGAGACACTTGGACCCAGTCCCAAAGCGGACTCTTCGTAGTCACGCGAGCATACGGCTTGGGAAAACCTTCGCCGCGAGCGCCTTTTTCGTAGTGGCTGACAGCTCCTCTAGTGAGGCCTGCTCGGCTAGCGATTTCAGAAGCGCTTACTAAGTAGTCTGGCTCGAAACGAGAAATCGTAGCTCCAGTGCGCAAGATATCCTCGTAAGCACTCAAAACTGCGTCTTTGTAGCTTTTTGCTTCGCGGAAAAAACATGCTGCTAGCGCACCATGCATGAGAGCTATGGTTGCATCATCGCAACCAGCCTCAAAGAACATATCCTCAAGGTCATTCGCATGCGGATCAGCAACATCGACCACGAATGTAAACTCAAACGTCTCCATCTTTGCCTCCTTCACATGTGCATTTTTCGACTAGTCTGCGGATAGCTTTTGCGTGGTTTTCAGCATTTCTGGGTGTGCACCAAATTGACATTCGGCACCCAGACCGGTCAGCATGCGCACAATACATGCGGGCCCAACAATGACCCTTACCAGGCTCGACTCTCCATCCTTTTTCCTCTGCAAACGCAACCGCGTCTTCGACGTGCTTGTTCGCGTGTCGGCTGCGCCTCATCTTGTGCATATAGATATTGAACTTCCGTAAACATATGTCAACGGCACTGGAGGGTTCATCGAAAAATGTGATCGAAATACGGTGCCTGAATCAGAACTTTATACATCATGTAGCGGAGGTTCAATCGGTCGGGCACGCTGCGACACAATATGATGTGGGTAAAATGTTGAAACATTTTGGTCTCGCAGGTAAGCTGATGCATTCGAACTTTGGTTCACCCCATGTAGCAGATGTAGCAGGGGGTCAGGGCTGAAACTGAATGTCTCAGTGCAGCCTTGCACGGACAAGGACGCCTACTATCATTTCCTCGCCTATCGCTCGAAGCGCTTCAAGCCGATGCAGGCCTTCAATCAACACAAACCTGTCACCATCAGCACGCAACTGGATCGGTGTAGTTTGACCGTTTTCCATGATGTCATACGCAATCGCTTCGACCTTCTCGGGATCAAGTGTTTTCGCGCGCTTGCTGGTGACGTATATCTTAGCAATCGGGAAGGAGCTTCTCTCTAACACTGACGAATGCCCTTCTTGTTGCCGGTCTATAGATACCCCTGCGTAGCACGGTTTCGAGGGATGGTTGTAAGAATTCGCAGGCGCAGCGGGGGTCGGCCCGATTAGCAGGAATGGCGGGATTAGCAGCCCAGCAGAAGATTTCCGCCGTTCTGGGGCCATGCCCAAACTGCACCGTCTGCGCCTTGTCCAGACAGAAGCTAAGCCAGATTTAACAGTTCGTTTCATGCTGCTTCATTCAGGCTGCACATATTGCGAACAAGATGAGCGAATAGGAGAGAAGAAGTGTCATATACTGATTTTGTTCTACCACGCGGACTTATTTCGCGTCTGTATTCAGCTTCGCAAGAGACCAAGAAGCGCTCTGGCTCGTTGAAACAGCCGCGCTTTGGCGGACTTCGTATCAGTCGGAGAGACGTAGAAGAGGCGCTTGGGCGTAAGCTCTATTCCGAACAGGCACGTATAGGGCCGTTGCACCGCTGCCACTGAGCAGTGTGTGGTATGGCGACTTGAACAACACTGTTTCCAGACCGCAAGCTTTGGGAGATAGACGAGAACCTGATGCGGTCGGAGTTGGGTGCCGAACAACTGGCGGATCATTTAGCGAGACGAAAAGAGCTTTGGGAACAACGGGTTCTAGGTGGGAAAACTTCGCCCACCAAGAAACCCCAGCATGAGAAGGGCTTCGCTGCGGAAGAAGATACTCACTCGGCATACTCGCCCAGTTCTTTTTTGACTTGTGTGAGGTTGTGTTGAATTTCTGGTGCGGTTGGATCAACCTTGGCTGCATGCTCAAACGCCACTTTTGCGCCCTCCAGGTCGCCCAGCTTGTATCGCGCATTTCCAAGGCCATAGGGCCAAATCCAGTTATCCGGCCAGCGCCTCGAACCATTCTTATAGACTTTCGCAGCAGCTGAATCGTGTCCCTGCTGCTCAAGCGCCGCCGCCGCGCGCAGCACTTCCCATTCATTGCCTGTTTCAGGAAGCAGGTTGGGAGGTAGAACCGTAATAGCCCAGAACTCGCCTCGCCTCCATGTGCGCTGGAATAGGCGCGAGTCCATTGTCATGCGGTCGTGTTCTCCAGAGTGAAGAACCAATTTTTCGCTGTCCAAATCGTAACCAACTACTACTGCATAGTGCCATCTTGGCGACCAGCTGAGGCCGAGGTTTTGAAATACGATGACAGGGTGACCTGCGGCCACTTCTTCCAGCAGCTCGGGGAAGGTGGACAGTTGGACGACAAGTTGACCACGCCGACGGGCTGCCCCAATCATGTCCGCAAGATATGTTCCATTGGCTTTTGGCGTGAAAGCCAGCGACGCGATTTCGGCCTGTGTCACGTCTCTGCCAGACCATTGAAGAACCATTGCGAGCGAAGCGGGACCACAATGGAAGGCGTTTTGCTTGATGATAGGTACATCTGCCATCATTGCTCTGGGCGGCACGCCTTGAGGGCGATCAAAGTGCTCGCCCGTTTGCGTACAGGCGAACAGAACAAGGGGTAGAGCGACAGCCAACCCAGCCCGAGTGAGTTTGAGATACAGGGGCCTTAACGTGTAGCGCAGCGTGTAAATGAGAAAACCTTGGTCAGACAAAGCAGGTCGGTCACAAGCAGGATGATGAAAACGGTTAGAAGCGCGCCAACGACGGCGTTGCCGCCAGCCGTTCCTTCTTCCATCTGTTCAACAATTGAAGCGATTTCCGCATCTGACAATGCTCTTAGTCGGGCCTCTGCCTCACTTGGATCGACACCTTGCGCGATAATCTGATCGCGTATCTCCTTCTTCTTCAACTCACTAAGGAGATAGTCGCGGTCGGCAATCGCAGCATATTTCGAGATTGCTGCTTCGGTAGTTAGCATTTCTGCCTGAACCATTGTAGATGTCTGCGCCGCGAGCAGCATCTGTGCAGCAAGAAACCCTGCCAAGCTACTCCGCGATATCCTCCAAAAGTTCATGTTACTGCATCCTCTGTGTCTTCGTGTTCCGGCGGCTACCGCACCCAAGTTGCCCGACAGCGATTGTTCAGCAGCACCTCAGAGAATGCAACCGCTAGGAAACGGGCAAGTAGGCAACAGGCGTAACACCGCGCTCCGACCGATGCCTTGCAGCGCACTGAGGCCCCGGGTCAGTCACTCGCTTGCTTCTTCAAAGCCACCCCCGGCCCCGCAGCGACCTCGCCGCCGTCAAGGAACTGGATGCCTTGGGCTTCGAGAGTTAGCCGTAAATACTGAATTGTGGAGGCTTTGCCCTCGCCCTTGTCCACCTTATTCAAAGTGTTTCGATGCAAGCCCGTCATTTCGGCCAAGTCTGGGTTGCTCAGACCAAGTGCGGATTTTGCCATCTTGAACTGCTCTGGTGTCATTGCCACCCCGAAAGTGTGCTTGTAGCATATTTTATGTGTTGACAGCATGTGCTGTGATTACTACATATATGCTATCAGCACATTCAAGGCGACGCAATGACTGCCCGCCTGATTTTCCAAAAGCGCACGCTGAAAAACACGGCAGAGCGCAACCAGTAATAAGCGACCGATCAAGGAGAAACAGAAATGAATGTTCAACGCGCTAGCGCGAACGATACTGTTCGCCAGACGACCTATCCCAATGTCACGTTGACCCGCGACCAGTTGCAGACCGAGGCGTTGATTATCGAAAAGATGCTAGACGCTGCGATTGCCAGCTTCGGCGGGGCTGATGCCGAGGAAAACCTATTCAGCCTTGTCGAGCGCGCCCACGACCGCGCCCACAAGCTCAACATTGCTCTGGACAGCGTCAACGCACCGGAGGGCCAGTCATGAACCGATCCAATAAGAATAACGTCATGTCCGCCCGCGAGCGCATAGAAGCCTTCTGCGAGTGGTTCGACCTGCCCATCCCGGACTTGATGTACGAGCCAGACGGGGACATCCGCATCAACGAGACGTTCTTTAAGTGGTGCGACGAGGAACAGCCGTGTATCGACTGGATCGCCACCGGAGACGCCAAAGCGATGGCGACGGCCTACCGCCAGAAATACCAGTGTGACGGCTCTGCCCTCAGCGACTTCAAAAAGACCGTCAGAAAACTGGACCCGATAGAGCGCGATGCTATCCACATGGCGGTCAGCCTTCATCTTGAAGGTACTGCGCCACTGGATCAGGCTTTGGAAGTCGCAAAGAACGCCATTGACGAAATTCGCGCGAAAGCGGCCTAACCAAGTCCATCGGGGCGCGGCAGTCACTGCGCCCTATTGTTTTTAACGAGTGTTTTCATGAGCTTTTACCAAGTGAACCGGAGCTGGTCGGATCAGTTCCTGCCGGAGATTAGGCGCATAGTCGGGGGCCACTTGCTCAAGGCCGCGCCTGATCCTCTGGATCACTTTCAGGCCACGGACTTGGTTATGCTGGACGCCAAAGACATGCGCATCGCCGCCCGCGTGCGTCGTCCCGGTTACTCGACGCTCTACCCCAACCAGTTCACTATCCGCGCGCAGGTGCCATCTGGCGCAGAGACAGAGCTATCCAAGATAGTGAACGGCTACGGCGACTGGATGTTCTACGGGCACGCGGGCGTTGATGGGCTGTCCCTGCAAAACTGGTGGCTGATCGATTTGAGGGCGTTTAGGGCCGCACTGATCCGCCACGGGGCCAATGGCAGCTTCATTCGCATGGGTGACAAGCGGAACCCTGACGGGACGTGCTTCAAGTGGTTCGATATCCGGTCTTTCCCGGATGATCCGCCCTTGGTGGTGGCTAGCTCGAAGCGTGGTTAACGCCTTGCAAATGCGCCGAAAACACCAAGTCTTCTACAACTGAGTGAGGCCGCTGACTCATGTGCGGATTTCGCATTTTGGTAAAGATGTGGTAAACTCTACGTGCTGAACATTTGAGCGTGTCAGTCTTTTTTTGTCAGGGTTAGCCCATAGGTTATGGTTCAGAGGTTCATCAATGAAGCGGTCATTTTCAGTCGAAACTCATCTGTCTGATGCTCAGGCAGAGATTTTAGATAGGCTAAATCGTATTGAACGTTTGCAAGATAGCGCTCCGAAGTCCGGCTTCTTGGCTGTGGTTATTTGTGCTGTTGCTATCGCAGGAGTCCTCTGGATAGTGTTCTCTTAGAGTGCTTACCCGGGAGCAATATGACAGATTTCGAAAAAGAGGTTATTCAGCGCCTTGCCACCATTGAGACTAAGGCAGGCGAGTACATCACGCATAAAATGGTCCTAGGTGGAGTTATCGCGGTGGCTGCCATTGCCATTGGGTACAGCGAGTGGGTTCTCTCACGCGTAGAAACCTCAGTTGATCAGCGAGTAGCGAAGCTAGAGGAGCAACTGAACCAGGCTCTTGCGGGTCAGTTTTCCGAGTTCGAAGCGACCTTGGCGCGATTTGTGCCCGATGAGAAACTTGACAGCCTCAACGCCTACATGGCCATAGGATCGTTTCCGCTAAAAGATGAAAATGGCAAGGTGGTGGGGTGGACTTCCGCAGCAGGTGCTAACGAGCTCAACGAAGTAATAAACAATGCCATGACAAAGGCGGTGGATGAGGGAGAGATCCAGGTCATCTACGGAAACCAGTTGTTCGTGAAAGAAAATGGAAAGCTACTGCCGCTCTTTGAAGACTGAAGTTCACCCCTCGAAGGTGCGGTGCACCTCATGCTCAAAGGTGGTTTAGAGGGTGGATTGAATCGCGGCGAACACGAATAACATACTCTAATTTCTGTATTTTTTCTTGAAAAATGGTGCCCGGGGGCGGAATCAGCATCTTTTGATTTCAACGACTTAGGTCGCAACAACTCCGGGCTTACGTCGATTTTACGTCTTTTCAACCGAAAGGTGATCCCCAACATTTTGGGTGACGTAAAGCCAAATGATGGTCGATTCCTAGTTGCCTCCACAGCTTGGCGATGAGGTACCGTAAGTGATCGCATCCAAAAAAGTTGCATTCCTGATCAATGATCGTGGTTAGTGTTCCTGGGACGAATCGGCATTGTTACTGCAACTCTACTGTGGAAAGCGCACCCCGAACATCTTCCGAAGCAACTTCTCCACAATCTCTCGGTATTCATTTATGTCACGATCCAAAATCTGAACAGACGCTCGCTCATGAATCAGCTTGTTGCGGAGGCCGTAAAAGTACTTCAGTTTTGCTTCTGTGTTGGCATCAATCTTCAGTTGATTCTTTACCTCATTCAGTACTTTGGTTCGATTTGTGAGAATATCTGACAGCGCATTCCCTTTGTACTTGTGAGGAGGAAACAGCGCTGTGTTGTTTACGATATACTCCTTCATCCCAATCTCAACGTTACTATCAAGCAGTATCAAGGCAGTTCTGTTTTTGGTTTCAAATTCCTGATCAAGGGCGACATCGATCATGCCCATTGCTTCAACCAGACCCAGAGTCCATGGCTTTCGAGCCATAGTACCTTGGTTTAATTGCAATAGCTTCTGCGAATAAGACAACTTTGGTTGACGCTTTAGCGGTGGTAATATCAAACGTTTCTTAGATGTACTGGTGGCCGGTGTTATGGGCTCTACGGCCCCTGAATCATACTGGTAGACGCCTGCCTCTCGGTCATTCTTGAAGCGTCGAGACAGCTTGGAAAAATATGTTACCAATTCAATAATACTGGGCCGTACATGAGTAAATGCAGCGTGGCTGAAACTAATACCGTTCTTACTACTGTTCCACGGCATCAATTCTGCTGGGCCAAAGAGTTCAACGATAACTCTGCAAAGCGATCCATCTGGGTGCGGCACGCCTGCTTCAGCAGTAATAAAGTAGCCAACGTCCCTTGTCTTAAGCTCCTTGAGTATCAAACGGCCATTGCAGTAAAAGTACACTCCATAGTTGTCGGCTTCAGGGACCCTATCTCTGATCAATCCCCCGGACACTTTAGCCCTGAGAGTTTCACCGTCAGTTAGTCCAATATCAAAGGACATCTGTTTGGGAGCGTGACCTGGCGGAAAGGCCCAGGTGTCGAAGGTCGTCGCCCCCACAAGACTCCCATTCAGGAAGATTTCACAGCCTTCTTTGATGAAGTAGGCGTATGTCGCTTCTAGGTGCCTGTATAACTCATCCAAATCTCGCTGCGAAAAGCCTTGACGCACTTCTGAGATACTAACGTTGGTAGTATTTGGCTCAATGTTAGGGACGCGACTTACGTCAATCCTCCAATCTTCATCTGCCAACCAGTCCTTTGTTATTTCCAGCTGGTAACTATCCTGCTTCTTGTAACGAGAAGTGATCGTGACTTGTTCTCCCAGCGCCACACTGGCTCTCTTCCCGCCTACTCCGAAGTTGCCTATTAGATTCCCTGTATCAAATGGCCGAGTTGCTCCCGGTGCGATCAAGAGCCTCATCTGATCAACTGGAACACCGCCCGCATTGTCGCGTACCGTTATGAGTTGACGTTGAGCGTCCAGGAACAACCGGATGGCAGTCCCAGCAGGCTTGCCTGTAGCGATCCAATGGTCAATCGCGTTATCCACCAGTTCGCAAATCGCCGTTGGCAGATCATAGTCTGCCATGATCGAAAGAAACATGCGCTTCTGAGGTGTTCCGTCTATTCTCTCAAAAAACTCTTTGCGTGATGCGCCAGCCACTTTTCAAAACACTCCCCAAAACACTTCGTCGAGAAAACCACCTTAGCTTTAAAACTTCAATAGATGCACAGCTCTAGATGGTGGCCACTTCAACTAACATAAGGCTTACGAAGATCTGCTGGACACAACTAAGTCTTCAAGAAGACCAAGACCGCAATACTCGCGACTTCGTACAGTAATATTATCTAGGTGATACTTCGTAGGTCAGGGACAAGTTGGCGCGCGCCAAAAACCAAAATCACTAAGGCGTGGAATCCATTGCGGAGAGCCACTGGTTCGATTCCTCTATGTGGAATCGAACTTTACGTCATCTTACGTACATCGATTTCCGCTAAGTTGTTGATTTTAAATAAAAAATGGTGCCCGGGGGCGGAATCGAACCACCGACACGAGGATTTTCAATCCACTGCTCTACCCCTGAGCTACCCGGGCACGGGAAAGGCTTGCGCCTTTGGGTGGGGGCGTTCTATGCGTAGGCTCAGGCTGTGTCCAGAGGCTAATTGATCTTTTTTCAGTGTGGGCGCGGCGGTGTTTCGCCAGTCTCCTGTGGCGCATCCTCGCGGCTTTCGTGCTCGGCCGAGGGGACTGCGTAGCAGCCATTGAACCAGTTGGCCAGGTCAAGATCGGCGCAGCGTTTCGAGCAGAAGGGGCGATAGGTTTTGCGGGTATCCTGACCGCAGATCGGGCAGCTCATTTCAGCACCTCCGAGACCGGGAGGCGTCCGCGTTTGCGTTGCAGTTCGAAATGTCCCAGCGGGGTCCAGCCTGCCAGCGTGGTTTCTTCGCTATCCGCGCGCAGCGCGGCACGTAGGGCGGATTCAAAGCCGCGCCGGTCCTTCTTGGCCATCGGTGCCAGATCCAGAACGATCTGGCCGCCAAGACCCCGTATGCGCAGCGCGCGCGGCAACGCCTTGGCACAGGCGAAATTGGCTTTCTGGCCAGCCGCGAGCGATGTGTCACTGCCGGTATTGACGTCCACCGCGACCAGCGCCCGCGTAGGTTCGATGAAAAGAAAGCCGCCACCCGCGAGCGGCGCACGGGTCGAGAGCGCATCATCAAGCAGGTCCAGAACGCCCTGCTCGGCGAACCCGCCGGGTTTGGTCACGATCTCGGCGGGGTCGGTCCAGTCACGCCAGGCCTGCGCATGCGGGCCATCCCCGTCTATCAGCCGCTCTGGCGCGCCTTCGCCATCCTGCAGCACCTGCGCGGCGAGGTTGGCCATTTGGGCGATATCTTCGGCGATTTCCTCGGCATCTACACCGGCGCAAGCCGACCGCAGGATCAGGCCAAAGGCGCTTTCGCTCATCTCGTCATGAGCTATTTCCTGCAAGCGATCGCGCTCGTCCTCATCCCGAATGCTGCGCGAGACATTGAGGCCCGGCGCGCCGGGTGTGACGATGGCGTAGCGGCTCTTGAACAGCAGCTTTGCGGTCACAGGGATCGCCTTGCCCGGTTCGGCATAGCCGGTGACCTGCACCAGCAGTTGCGCACCGGGGGCAAGGCCCTTGACCTGACGCAGAAAGGCCGGGCCGTCGGGTGTGGTCAGGAACATGCCGCCCTGACCCTTTACGGGGCGATCGGCGCGGGCGCGGTAGATCGTGCCGGGCGCGGGTGCATCAGCGGCGATCAGGAAGTCGTCCAGATGGCCATCGACCAGCAGCGCCGCAGCTTCGCGGCCCCTTATATGGTCGAGGATTATGGTACGTCCCTTCATGATGCCCCCCTATAGAGCGGATAGCCTGCCGCTTGTAACAGCGCGGAGGTTTCGGCAAGCGGCAGCCCTACAATGCCGGTAAACGACCCGCTGATCCACGGCACAAAGGCCCCGGCGGGTCCTTGGATGGCATAGGCGCCGGCCTTGCCCTGCCAGTCACCGGTGGCGAGATAGGCATTCACCTCCGCGTCCGAGAGCCGTTTGAATTTGACGTTGCTGACCACATCGCGCTGCCAGAGGCGCGTGCCCCGGCGCAAGGCAACCGCAGTGATGACTCGGTGGCGCCGCCCCGAGAGCGCATAGAGAAACTGTGCCGCCTCGCCCGCATCCGCAGGCTTGCCCATAATGCGCCGCCCCAGCGCAACCGTGGTATCGGCGCAGAGCACGAGGTCATCGCCCCCGGCTTCGACCGCCAGCGCCTTTTCACGCGCGATCCGGGTGCAATAGGGACGCGGCAGTTCGCCCTTGGCAGGGGTCTCGTCGATATCGGGGGGACGCACGGCATCGGGCTGCACGTCAAGCTGAGCCAGCAGGTCCAGCCGTCTGGGGCTGCCCGATCCGAGAATGAACGCCATTGAGGGCGGCGTTACTTGAAGCGGTAGTTGATCCGACCCTTGGTCAGATCGTACGGGGTCATTTCGACTTGTACCTTGTCGCCAGCCAGAACACGGATGCGGTTCTTGCGCATCTTGCCTGCCGTATGTGCGATGATCTCATGGCCGTTTTCCAGCTCGACCCGAAACGTCGCATTAGGCAGGAGTTCCTTCACGACACCGGGAAATTCGAGCGTATCTTCCTTGGCCATGTTGTCTCCATTACAGTTTTGCCCGCTCAGATGCAGGCCGTGCGCTTAAATGGTCCCATTTGCGCTTTTTTTCAAGGTACCATTGCCGGAATTCATCCAATTTCTTGGGCAGGCGTCGCAACGTTGTCAGGCAAGATGGGATCGGCCACGCCATGCAGATGGGATGCGCTACTGAAAACGTACCGGGTCCGCCTTGGATCGTGGGGTCTGTTCGCCCCAGTGACTGCGGTTCAGGACGGCACCATCGCGGCGCACCTTTGCGATCTTTGTCAGATCCACCTCGGCATAGGTCCAGCCCGGGGCGTTTATCTGGCCCTCGGCTAAAACGCCGGTGGCGGGAAAACCCTTGTCAGGTGGACCGAAAATACCGCCGGTGCCGGTATTGAGGTCCACTGCCTGTGACCAGTCATTGCGTCCAACGATCGAGGACATCACGGTCACGCATTGGTTTTCCAGCGCCCGCGCCATCGCTCCGATCCGCACGCGCCAATAGCCCGCAAGCGCCTCGGTGCAAGACGGCACAAGCATGAGATCGGCCTCGGCAAATGCGCGGCCCAGCAGTGGAAACTCGCTGTCATAGCAGATCAGGATGCCGATCCGCCCCAGCGCAGTATCGAACAGTTTCAGAGGACCACCAGGCGCGATGCCCCACTCCTCGCGCTCGAACCGGGTCATGATCTGCTTGTCCTGATGGTCCCGCAGCCCGGATGGTGCGTAGAGTTCGGCGCGGTTGACCGGAGGAGTGGTTGATTCGACAACTGGCGCCGACGCGCCCAGAATATGCACTCGGTGCTCTGCGGCCAGCTTTTGATGCAGCGCTGCGGCCTCTGCCATCCGTTCGGACACGGCATGGATCGAGCGGGTCAGATCGCCTGCCGCCTCGACCCCTGCCAGCGTCGACAGCTCCATCGCGCCATATTCGGGAAAGACCAATAGATCCGCGCCCTGCCCCGCAGCCTCCGCGACCCAGCCAGAGAGCTTGTCCTCGTATTGCGCCCAACTGTCGAGCCAGTCGAGCGGATAGGCGGCAGTGGCGACTTTCATTTCGAAGCTCCCGGTAAGGCGATATCAGAGATCGCGAATCCAGAATTGCAGGTTCTTCGGGCTTTCCACCTCATCGCCGAGGTCCTTCCACGAAAACTGTGCCACAACGCCGGGCAACTGATGATAGCCCCGTTTGGTCCAGAACCCATCCAGCGGACGGTAGTTGGCGGGGCGGGCGGGGTGATCCTTGGGGCGCACGACCCCGCAAAAGGCCGATTTTGAGAAACCCAGCCCTCGGGCGTGCTCCTCGCGCAGATCGAAGAAGCGATGCCCGATCCCTTGCCCGCGATATTGCGGCAGCAGCACTGATTCCGCGCAGTAGAATATCGTGCCGAGATCAAGACCCGTACCCGTAAAGGCGGCCGAGAAGTCATCGGCATGTTCCAGCAGCGCCATCCCGGTTGATCCGCCCACCAGCTTGTCGCCGTCAAAAGCCCCCACAAGAATGGCTGTGTCGGATTCGGCATAAGATTTCAGATACTCATGCTCGTAACTCAGATCGCCATCATAAAGATAAGGCCAGTCGCGAAACACCTCGATCCGCAGCCGCGCCACATCCTCCAGCGAGTCGACCAGTCTCTGACCGCTGAGCGCTTCGATATGCATGTCTGACTCCTCTCTCTGGTGCAACCGAGTGTAGACTTTGCCCGCCGGAATGTCGTCAGCCCCTACCGGAGACCTGCTTGGTCCAGTCGGCCAGGTTGTAGTAGGTGGTCACGCGGGTGATCAGCCCGTCCGACAGGTCGAAAAACGACCCGGCAGGCAGGCGGTAGGTTTGCCCCGTTGCGGGCGGCAGACCCTCATCGGTTTCCAGATAGGTGCCATTGACGACATATTCCGCCGCCGCGCGCGTACCACCTTCGGCCTCGAACACGACCATATCGGTCAGCAGTTCCTTGTAGCAGCGGTTCATATGGGCGCAGAAGGCGGCGAACTGATCCTTGCCGACGCGCACCTGCCCCTCGTTCACGTGATGGGCCACATTGTCGGACAGGCAGGCCAGCATGCCCGCGATATCGCCCGCATTGAACGCCTCAAAATACCGTTTCACCGTGTCGTTCATTGGACCTCCGTCGGTTCGCCCCAGCGCTCTTTCAGATGCTTGATGATCTGATCGCGTGTCTGCCGGTAATGGATCAGCTTGTCATTGCGGCTCTCGCCCAGACCGGTGGGGTCCATGATCGGCCAATATTCCACGTCCAGATGAAAGAATCGCGTCAGTTCCAGTGCCCGGCGCTGGCTGGCCGGAGACAATGCCACGATCAGATCGAAAGAGCTCAGATCGTCGCCCCACTGCTCCATCTCGTCAAAACTACGCGAGCGATGGCGGCTAAGCTCGACATTCAGTTCCTGACAGACAGCGATGCAGAACCCGTCAATTTCCAGATCGTTGTGGACACCGGCGGATTGCACATAGGTGCCGGTGCCATAGAATTTCTTCATGATCCCCTCGGCCATTGGGGACCGGACCGCGTTGTGATCGCAACAAAACAGGATCGACTGCGGCAGCTCCGTCACGCCCTAGCCTCCGAAATGCAGCACGCAGATCAGCGTGAAGAGGCGGCGGGCGGTATCAGTGTCGACCGCAACCTTGCCCTCCAGCCTTTCCTGCAGGACCCGGCTGCCTTCGTTGTGGATGCCGCGCCGCGCCATGTCGATGGTCTCGATCTGGCTTGGCGGCAGGGTTTTCACCGCGTTGAAATAGCTCTCGCAGATCTGGAAGTAATCTTTCACCACCTGCCGAAAGGGACCCAGCGACAGATGGAATTCAGCCGCCTTTTCGTCCTCTTCCGTGTTCACGTCAAACACAAGACGCTTTTCCCGGATCGACAGGTTCACCCGGTAAGGACCCTCGGGCACCGCACGATCATCGCGCGCCGGCAGCACGAAGCTGTTATCTTCCAGCAGGTCGAACACGGCCACGCGCCGTTCCTGTTCGATCTCGGGCGTCGGCGGCGGCAGACCAGCGTCATCCAGCGCAATATCGACAATACGCGACATGGGCATCACCTGTTGAGTTGATCGAGACGCGCCCGCACGGACAGACCATGCGCCTCAAGGCTTTCGGATTGGGCCAAGGTTTCGGCCGAAGGCCCGATAGCACGAAGCGCCGCCGGTGTCATCTGGCTGAGTGTGGTGCGCTTGAGGAAATCCATCACGCTGAGACCGGAGGAGAACCGCGCCGAGCGCGCAGTCGGCAGAACGTGGTTGGGCCCACCCACATAATCACCGATGGCCTCGGGCGTGTATTGGCCCAGAAAGATGGCGCCGGCATGGACGGTTTTCTGCGACAGCGCCTCGGGATCAGCCACGCAAAGCTCCAGATGTTCCGGCGCGATCCGGTTCGACAGATCGGCGGCCTCGTCAAGTGAGCGAACGGTAATGACGGCGCCGAAATCGCGCCAGGAAGCCCCGGCAATGGCGGCGCGTTCCAGCGTTTGCAGGCGTGTGTTCACCGCCTCGCCCACGGCGCGGCCAAAACCGGCATCATCCGTGATCAGGATCGACTGGGCGCTTTCGTCATGTTCAGCCTGGCTGAGCAGGTCCAGCGCGATCCAGTCGGGATCATTGTCCTTGTCGGCGATGACCAGAATCTCGGACGGGCCCGCGATCATGTCGATGCCGACCTTGCCGAACACCCGGCGCTTGGCGGCCGCCACATAAGCGTTGCCGGGACCGGTGATTTTGTCGACCGGGGCCACCGCATCAGTGCCATAGGCCAGCGCAGCAATCGCCTGCGCGCCGCCGATGCGATAGATCTCATCCACGCCCGACAGTTGCGCTGCCAGCAGCACCAGCGGATTGACCGCGCCATCGGGCGTGGGCACCGTGATCGCCAACCGTTCAACCCCCGCCACTTTCGCAGGGATCGCGTTCATCAACACAGATGAGGGATAAGAGGCCAGTCCGCCCGGCACATAAAGCCCCGCCGCCGATACCGGCGTCCAGCGCCAGCCCAGCGTCGCGCCGCAGGCATCCTGCCAACTGGCATCTTCGGGCATCTGTTTCTGGTGATAGGTCCGAATCCGATCTACCGCCAGTTCCAGCGCCGCGCGATCCTCTGGCGTGACATCGCTGACGGCCATGTCGATCTCATCGGATGAAAAGGCCAGCGTCTCGGGCGTCAATTCCAACCGGTCAAACTTTGCCGTCAACTCGATCACCGCCGCGTCGCCGCGTGCGCGCACATCCGCGATGATATCCGCCACAACCGCATCCACATCCGGGCTGTCTTCGCGCTTGGCACTCAGCAGCACGTTGAACTCCGCCTCGAAATCACGCGCGGTTGTATCCAGAAAAACAGGCATCGATTATTCCCCTTTGCCCCGCCCGAATACCTGCGGTTTCGCGCGGCCTCAAGTCTTATGCGCCGCGATGCATCCCGCCTCCCGAAGGTCGAGCCTAAAGAACAGATCATCCTGCGCTCCGTCGGGCAGGATGACCGCATTGGGAAGACATCCCTGCCGCTTGAACCCGCAGCTCTCATAAAACCGGATTGCCCGCACGTTGTCGGCGGCGACCGAGAGTTCGAGCTGCCAGATGCCATGTGCCTGCGCGTCGTCAATCAGCGCCGTCATCAACGCGCTCCCTGCACCACCACCTTGGGCTGCAGTTGTGACATAAAAGGGACCGATCGAGCCGCGATGGCGGCATCGCGCGAACATTTCGGGGCGCAGCGCTGCGATCCCCACCGGGTCCGCACCGTCAAAGGCCGCAAACCGGCCACCCTGATCCAACAAGCGGACGTCGAGCTCTTCGGGCTGCGCGACGGCTTCTTCGTAAGAAACGATGAAGGCTTCGGGATATAGGTGGGCGCCTTCGTTCCGCAGCGCACGCCAGAGTCCAACATCAGCAGATGTAAGCGCCCGCGCCTCGATCATTCCGGGTGGGTCGGGGCGTGTTTGGACGGAGCGATATAGGGCCGCGTCACGTCTTTGAGCGTGGCGTCAATCGCTTCGACGCGCAGCCGGATCGCCCCGTCACCCGCCAGCGTCAGCACGATCTCACCCGCGCCGTCCTCGCCCGGCTCAAACGCGATAGACAACAGCGACAGCACCATATCCGCCTCGCTTCGATCCACGCCCTGACTTGCCACCGACAGAACATCATCAAAGACCAACAGTGCCTGAACACGTTCATAGGCCCGTTTCCGGCGCTCGGCGGCGTCGCGATCTTCCCAGCGGAACCGGTTCAGCAGGATGGCAAAGCGCCGCTCCTTCGCGCGCCAGGACATTTCAGTGATCGGAAACACCGCGTCCTGCGACAGGGTCGCGATGACCTGCAAATCCTCGGCATCCTGTGCGCCCAGATTCAGCGGGGCCTCTCTTCCGTCCTTGAAACTTGCGTCCACCATCACTCTTTGATCCGTTCTATTCTTGCGCCCACGCCTTCCAGCTTGCGCACCACATGCTCATATCCGCGGTCCAGATGATAGACCCGGTTGACCACCGTTTCGCCTTCGGCCGCCAGCCCCGCCAGGATCAGCGAGACCGAGGCCCGCAGGTCGGTCGCCATCACCGGCGCCCCTTTGAGCTGTTCCACCCCCGTCACCGTGGCCGTGCCGCCATGCACGTCGATCTGCGCGCCCATCCGCGTCAGTTCCGGCGCATGCATGAACCGGTTCTCGAAAATCTTCTCTTCCAGAACCGAAGTGCCCTCGGCAGTACACAAAAGCGCCATCATCTGCGCCTGCAGATCGGTGGGGAAACCCGGAAACGGCTCGGTCGTGACATCCACCGCCGACACCCGCCCGTTGCGGCGCTTGACCTTCAGCCCCTTGTCGGTCTGGGTCACTTCTATGGCGGCGGCGTCCAGCTTTTCAACAAAGGCACCGACCAAGTCCAGCCGTCCGCCCAGCAATTCAACCTCACCGCCGCAAATCGCCGGGGCCAGCATATAGGTCCCCAACTCGATCCGGTCAGTGACCACCTGATGGGTCGCGCCATGCAGCCGCTCGACGCCCTGGATTTCGATGGTAGAGGTCCCCTCGCCCTTGATCTGCGCGCCCATCTTGCGCAGGCATTCGACCAGATCGACGATCTCGGGCTCACGCGCAGCGTTCTTGAGTACGGTCGTTCCCTTGGCCAGCGTAGCAGCCATCACGATATTCTCGGTCGCCCCGACCGAGGCGAACCGCATCTCATGCACGGCCCCTTTCAGCCCGCCGGATGCTTTCGCGTGCAGGTAACCGTCCTTAAGCTCAATCTCTGCCCCCAGCGCCTCCAGCGCCTCGATATGCAGATCCATCGGTCGCGCCCCGATGGCACAGCCGCCCGGCAGCGACACCACCGCTTGCCCCAGCCGCGCCAGCATCGGACCCAGCACAAGGTTGGACGCCCGCATCTTGCGCACGATATCATAATCGGCGGTATGGCTGGTCAGATCGTGGCTCGACATTGCCAGAACCTGTCCATCCTGCAGCGACGACACCTCGGCACCCAGCGACTGCAAAAGCAATGTCATGGTCTTGATGTCGCTCAGCCGTGGCGCGTTGGTCAGCGTCAGCGGTTCTTCGCTGAGCAGCGTTGCCGGCATCAGCGTCAAACAGGCGTTTTTTGCCCCGGCAATGGGAATCTGCCCATTCAGCGGGCCATTGCCCGTCACAAGAATCGAATCCATCTGCTCTCAGCCTTCTGCCTGCTCGTTTTTATCCTGCCCATCCGCACGCTTGCGCGCCTGCGCCTTACGCCGCGCCAGATTTGCCTTCAACGCGGATTTCAACCGGTCTTCACGCGACGCATCGGGTTTTTGACGTTTGCGGGATGGTTTTTGCTCTGCCATTCCCTTTCTCTACAGCAGCCACAAAAAACCGTCCAGATAGGCCTTGCGCCATTGAGCCATTCGGTCTAGAGAGCCGCCCACGATGCTGCTGTAGCTCAGAGGTAGAGCACTCCCTTGGTAAGGGAGAGGTCGAGAGTTCAATTCTCTCCAGCA
Organism: Ruegeria jejuensis; assembly: GCF_041537905.1. NCBI lineage: Bacteria > Pseudomonadati > Pseudomonadota > Alphaproteobacteria > Rhodobacterales > Roseobacteraceae > Ruegeria > Ruegeria jejuensis. The sequence goes on from NZ_JBGRUO010000039.1 coordinate 21,366, forward strand.
GCACCATAAAAAATACGAAAATTCAATAACTTACAGTATAAACGCACCTGCGCCTGCCTTTACAACTTGCAGAAAATTACGCGAACATACGAGCCAATTCCGAAGCGTTTCGTACAAATCCCGTACAGTGCCGCAAGTTAGTTCACCTTCCGGTCTCTGATTCGGGGGTTAGTCTGTTTGCGCGGGCTGAGCGTTGTGCGATCACCACGCAAGCCTTCCAGCACAATGCGGGTTCGTGATCTCTCTCAAACACATGGCGTTCGATCACTCACTCTCCTCTGCAGAATGATGCTTGCGCGTTTTGCGGCGGATGTCTTTGACGACCCGTTCGACCGCCGGTTTGTCGGTTCCAGCTTTCCGTCTCATTTTCACTCCCTGACGGTTCAGATGAGCCAGAAACCTTCCGTTATGCAAATCCTCTAAACAGGCCCACAGGTGCTGAACCCGGACAGGCTTCCATCTCCAAAACCTACCAGATGAGAGATCAGTAGATGTCCATTCCATCACAGCCAATTTGGGTCGACTATGGCGAAATCCTGAGTTGTGGTAAGTTAGACAGGTATTTTCAGACCTTTCAGATTTGAGATTGGGGCCGATGCGGACGTTTCTTTATTGTTGTTGTATGATCGTGACTTTGGCGACCAGTGCCGTGGCGCAAGATGACGCGGCGGCGATCGATGCGGCGAATGGGGACGTTGTCGCAACATTCAATGCGGGTCGCTACGAGGAAGCCCTCGCTCTGGCACAAACGACACTGGCACGGGCGGAGGCGGCGTTGAGCCCGGAGCATCCCTCCACGCTCAGCAGCGTGAACAACCTGGCCTTTCTCTACCAGAGCACCGGGCGCTATGGCGAGGCGGAGCCGCTCTACCAGCGCGCGCTTGAGGCCCGCGAGCGGGTGCTGGGCCGGGAGCATCCCGACACGCTCGGCAGCGCGAACAACCTGGCCGGGCTCTATCGGAGCACCGGGCGCTATGGCGAGGCGGAGCCGCTCTACCAGCGCGCGCTTGAGGCCAGCGAGCGGGTGCTGGGCCGGGAGCATCCCGACACACTCAGCAGCGTGAACAACCTGGCCGGGCTCTACGAGAGCACCGGGCGCTATGGCGAGGCGGAGCCGCTCTACCAGCGCGCGCTTGAGGCCCGCGAGCGGGTGCTGGGCCCGGAGCATCCCGACACGCTCAGCAGCGTGAACAACCTGGCCGGGCTCTATCGGAGCACCGGGCGCTATGGCGAGGCGGAGCCGCTCTACCAGCGCGCGCTTGAGGCCAGCGAGCGGGTGCTGGGCCGGGAGCATCCCTCCACGCTCATCAGCGTGAACAACCTGGCCGGGCTCTACGAGAGCACCGGGCGCTATGGCGAGGCGGAGCCGCTCTACCAGCGC
>NZ_JBGRUO010000040.1:0-21626 GCF_041537905.1 Ruegeria jejuensis
AAAAAATCACAAAATCAAACCACAAACACAAAAAATCAAACAATATCAGAATACTAACAACAAAATACAACCAACAAAATCAATGAAAACCTAACCAAAACAACACAGAACAAACACCCAAACCAAAATCCCGAGTCGTAAGACCCAATGCAAACAGAATCCCGAGAAGACGCCGGGCCTGACAGACCGCAAGCGCCGCCCCGTTCGACAATTCATAAATCTGTTTCAAAACCGATACCCTCCTGTCACGCCCCGCAATCAGGCAAGCGGCATCCAACAAAGTGGGGATCTCATGAACAGAGTGTCAGCATTGGCCATAGTGGCCATTCTTACCGCCGGCAGCGCCGCCGCGGAGATGAATTTCAACCGTATCGCCTCCTTCCCGGTCGTCAGGAACATGGCCAGCGGTGAGGATACCAATCGCGAAAGCTCGCCCGAGATCATAGCGGCAACGGCGGATGGCAACACACTGGTCTATACTGACAGCCCCCTGGGCGCCGTGGGCCTGATCGACATCACCGACCCGGTCCATCCCGCGCCTCTGGGCAATACAGACATCGGTGGCGAACCCACTTCGGTGGCGGTTCTGGGCAATACCGCGTTTGTCGGCGTGAACACCTCGCAAAGCTACACCGACCCCTCGGGCAAACTGATCGCGCTGGATGTGGTGACCAAAAAGATCATCACCTCCTGCGATCTGGGGGGCCAGCCCGACAGCATCGCCGCCGCACCCGATGGCAGTTTCATCTCCGTCGCGATCGAGAACGAACGGGACGAGGACCACAATGACGGTGTCATCCCGCAATTGCCTGCCGGGTCTCTGGCCATGGTTAGCTTGTCCGCCGGCGGGTTGGATTGCACCAACATGAAGAACGTGGACCTGACAGGTCTTGCCGAGATTGCGGGCAGTGATCCGGAACCGGAATTCGTCGATATCAACAGCCTCGGTGAAACCGTCATCACCCTGCAGGAAAACAACCACATTGTCGTGGTGAACAGCCAGGGCGAGGTGATCAGCCATTTCCCGGCCGGGGCGGTCGATCTGGAGCAGATCGACGCCACCGACGAACGCGGCGCGCTGATCTTTAATGAAAGCCAGAAGGGCCGCCTGCGTGAACCCGACGCGGTGAAGTGGATCGATGACACCCATTTCGCCACGGCAAATGAGGGCGATTATGAAGGTGGTTCGCGCGGATGGACGATCTTCGCCAAGGATGGCACCGTGGTCTATGACAGCGGCACCGATTTCGAACATGCCATCATCCAGGTGGGCCACTACCCGGACAAGCGCTCGGACAGCAAAGGGGTGGAGCCGGAAAGCGTGACGGCAGCCAGCTTTGGCGGCACGCCAATGATCTTTGTCGGGGCCGAGCGCGCCTCGATCGTCGGGGTCTATGACGCCACCAATCCGGCGGAGCCGGTACTGAAGCAGCTGCTGCCCTCGGGCGTCGGGCCGGAAGGCTATGTGGCGATCCCAGAGCGTAATCTTTTGGTCTCGGCCAATGAGAAAGACCTGATCGAAGATGGCGGCCCGCGTGCGCATGTCATGATTTACGCCTATCGGGACGCGCCAGCCGCTTATCCGCATCTGACCTCTGCCGAGGCCAGCGAATTGATCGGTTGGGGCGCGATGTCGGGCATGGTCGCCGATGAGGACGGCATGATCTGGGCGGTAAATGACAGCTTCTATGGTTTCCAGCCCTCGATCTTCAAAATCGACCCCAGCCAGACGCCCGCGCAGATCACCGATGTGATCCGCATCACCCGCAATGGCGCTCCGGCGCAGAAGCTAGACCTGGAGGGCATCACGCTGGACGGCAAAGGCGGGTTCTATGTCGCCTCCGAGGGGCGCACCGACCGGGTGATCCCGCATGCGATCTATCACGTGCAGCCTGATGGCGCGATCAAGGACCGGAAGGGTGAGATCGGATTGCCCCCGGAACTGATGGCGGTCGAGACGCGGTTCGGGTTCGAAGGCATCACCCGCATAGGCGATACGCTCTGGATGGCAGTTCAGCGGGAATGGCAGGATGACCCCGAGAATCATGTGAAACTGGTGGCCTATAACCTAGAGACCAAGGAATGGGGCGCAGTGCATTATCCCAAGGCCAAGCCGGATACCGGCTGGGTCGGGTTGAGCGAGATCACCGCCTTTGGCGATCATGTCTATGTGATCGAGCGGGACAACCAGCATGACAACCGTGCAGTGACCAAAAAGGTCTATCGCATTCCGCTGGCCGAGATGAACCCCGCCCCGCTGGGCAGCGCACTGCCGGTGGTTAGCAAGGACCTCGTCCGAGACCTACTGCCCGATCTGACATCGACCGGGGGCTATGTGCTGGACAAGATCGAAGGCCTGGCGATCCTGCCTTCGGGCGAAGGTCTCGTGATCAGCGACAATGATGGCGTCGATGACAGTTCCGGCGAGACCATGTTCTGGTCCATCGGCAATGTCAGCGAAGGCAGCTAGGAACGGGACGCCCAAGAGCCAGCCCAGGGCAAGGGGCGGGCGCCTGACAAAACTCCGCCCCGCGTCTGGAGTGGCGCGGGGCGGTGCGAAAACCGGAGGTAAGCCCTGTTTTCGCGACCCCCTCCCGGCTTGCGACGATGCCGGCTGGGGGATTGGGTATCTTAGTTCACCGGCTTGGCATCGACGACATCCGCCTCTGCCGTTGCAGGTGATCCGATCGCGATGCGGCGCGGTTTCAGCGCCTCGGGCACTTCGCGTTTCAGGTCGATATGCAGCATACCGTTCTCATGGGTCGCGCCAGTCACGCGCACATGGTCCGCCAAGGCAAAGCGACGCTCGAAGGCGCGGGTGGCGATACCACGGTGCAGGTATTTGCGCTCGGTCTCTTCGCTGGCCTTCTTGGCCGAAACGACAAGGGCATTTTCCTTGACTTCAACCGCCAGATCATCTTCGGCAAACCCGGCGACGGCAATCGAAATGCGGTAGCTGTCCGCATCGGTCTTTTCGATGTTGTAGGGCGGATAGCTGGGCTGAGCCACGTCGTTGTTCATGACACGGTCCATGATGTCGGCGATCTGGTCAAAGCCGACGCTGGCGCGGTGCATGGGTGCAAAATCAAAACTACGCATTGTTCGTGTATCCTCATTCTAGAGCGATGGACGATAAGCCCTCCGGTTGGACGGGCGGGTGAGTGATCGGGCCCCGAAGCGGCGACCCGATGCAATTCAGATGGGAACAAAAAGAGGGGTTTCAAGACCCATTCGGGCGGATGAACTTCGCGCCAGAGCTGCTGCGGCCCGATCCGACGCCCAGCATCTTGATACCGGCCTTGGGACGCGGCGCGTCACGATACAGCTGGCGTTTCAGCTGCGCGACGATTTCAGGCAGTTCCATGCCGATCCCGATCTTCTCGCCGTTATGCACCGCACCTGCGGACAGAACCGACAATATCTGCCAGCGGCTGTCAGATCTGGCCAGTAAGGCCGACCCGGAAGACCCGAAAGTCACGTCGCAATCCACAACGATCAGCCCTTCCTCACGGTTCAGGATGCGGCAGGAGCGTTGGCGCGAGATCGCTTCGTCGCGGCCCTGCCCATAAGAGGAAACGCTGATTTCCGCGCCATGTATATTGCCGGAATGCAGGGCAAAGGGGTCGGCCACGTCCAGCGGAATCGGAGCGGCCAGCCGCAACAACGCAACATCGGCGCGTATCCGGTCCGGCCCGTTCGGCCCGTTTATCTGGAAGTTTTCCGGCACGGCAATCTGGGTCACTTCCCGATCCGCCAGGGCTCTGCCGTCGCTATACCCGGCCTTGAAGATGATCTGACCGGGCTCAAACCGTTTGCCGGTCGACTTGCTGACCGCGCAATGGGCCGCCGTCAGAACCAGATCCCTGGCGATCAGCGTCCCCGTACAGTATGATCCACCGCCGAGTTCGAGCTTGCCAACCGCCTCCCAGCCCAGCAGGTCCTCGCGATCGGTCAGCCGTCGCAACCCGCTGTTCTGCGCCTGTAACGGCAGTGACAGGCAAAGGCTCAGGAAAAGAAACAGAAACGCTTTCATGGCTTGATGAACTTCGCGCTGGTTGATCCGCTTTTGATCCGGTTGGGCGCGCGCTTTACCTGCCCGGTATCGCTGTCTGCGACCAACTCTGCGCGCAACATTGCAAGCGACGCCTCAAGCCCTGCACCCAGCGCCACCCGGCCTCCATCCGCCTCGGCCTTGGCCGACACCACAGAGACGATACGCGGCGTGCCATCCTGAAAGGAGAAAACCGGCGCGCCGGACGAGCCAAAATCAATGTCGCAGGACATCACCAGAATGCCCTGTTGTCGCGCCATCACTGAACAGGCCCGCTGCAGCGACGGCGCATCAGCGCGATCCTGCGCATAAGACACGATGCCGACATCCGCGCCCCGGTCCGGGTGGCTGCCGGTCGCAAAGGGCAGAATCGTGGTATTACGGATCGGGCGGTCCAACTGGATCAGCGCCACATCATTGCGCACCCGCTGCGCCGAGATCTCCTCCTGATGCTTGTAACCGGGGTGGATCGCCGCGCGACTGGCACTGCGATAGGCCGAGGCACGCCCTTTGCGCCAGCCTGCCAGAAACTCGATCCGGGACAGATCGATCCGCTCATCCGAGGCGCGCTTGAACAGGCAATGCGCGGCGGTCAGCACCAGATCGGGCGCGACCAACGCCCCGGTGCAGAACCCAGCCCCGTCGATATCCAGACGCCCGACCGCCATCCAGTCGCGGGCCGAATCGATGGTCTCCAGAGGTTTCAGGCCGCTATCCTGCGCCAGTCCCAATCCAGGTAGGCAGGCAAGCAACAGGGCTTTGATCACAATACGCACATAAGGCTCCGCCAACATTCGCCCTTTGGTGTAGGCAAATCATACGGCGAAATTGCGGCAAGGTTACAGGCTTGCGCGCAGGTCCGGAATCGCTGCTTCGCGACTGTGGGATTGCAGCAACGCCCGAGGTATCGGCCCGCCGGTCGCCCAATCCAGCAGCTCGACGGTATGAACCACCGGCAGCGCCGTGCCCGAGCCGATCTGCATCATGCAACCGATATTGCCCGCCGCGATCACATCCGGGTTTCGCGCCTCCAACGTGCGGATCTTTCGCTGCTTCAGCTTGCCCGAGATTTCCGGCTGCATCAGGTTATACGTGCCCGCGCTTCCGCAACACAGATGGCTGTCTGCGGGTTCGACAATGTCGAACCCGGCCCTGCGCAGCAGAGTTTTCGGATGCGCGGTGATCTTCTGCCCGTGCTGCAGCGAACAGGCCGCATGGTATGCCACGGTCATGTCACGCGGTGGGGCCTCCGGCAGGTCGAGCTGAACCAGCAGTTCCGAGACATCCATCGCGATCTCGGACACGCGGCGCGCATCTTCGGCCAGATCGCCATCGCGAAACATATGGCCGTAATCCTTCACGGTCGTGCCGCAGCCAGAGGTGTTGATGACGATCGCGTCCAGCCCCTGCCCGTCCATCTCATGCGCCCAGGCGCGGATGTTGCGTGCGGCGGTTGCGTGGCTTTCACCGGTCTTGCCCATGTGATGGGTCAGCGCCCCGCAGCAGCCCGCGCCCTCAGCCACCACAACCTCACATCCCAAGCGCTTCAGCAGGCGAATGGTGGCATCATTGATATCGGTGTTCAGTGCTTTTTGCGCGCAGCCGGTCATCAGCGCGACACGTTTCAGGCGCGGGCCCTCAGGCGCAAAGCTCTGCGGGTCATCATTGCGGCTGACCGGAGGGATATGCCGTGGCGCCATATCCAGCATTGCCCGCAACCGCGCATCGGGCATCAGGGCGCGAAATGGCCGGCCAATCTTGGCCCCCAGCAAGGCTAGCCGAAACCGCGTCGGATAGGGCAGAATCCGCGCCAACACCCAGCGCAGGGCCCGGTCGGTGAAGGGGCGCTTGTAGTTGGCCTCAATATATTCGCGGGCGTGATCGACCAGATGCATGTAATGCACGCCCGATGGACAGGTTGTCATGCAGGCCAGACAGGACAGGCACCGGTCGATATGCTTGACGGTTTTTTCATCCGGCACGCGGTCGTTTTCCAGCATGTCCTTGATCACGTAAATGCGCCCGCGCGGGCTGTCCAATTCGTCGCCCAGCACCTGATAGGTGGGACAGGTTGCGGTGCAGAAACCGCAATGCACACAGCTCCGCAGAATCTCATTGGAGCGTTTGATTGCCGGGTCTTTCAGCTGTTCGGGCGTAAATTCTGTCTGCATGATCTAGCCCATCAATCCGGGGTTGAAGCGGCCCTGTGGATCGAACCGGGTGCGCAGCGCCTGTTGGATCGCAGCCAGCGGGGCAGGCTGCGGATGGAACATACCAAGCTGCGCGCGCGTTTCCTGGTCGGACCGGATCAGCGTTGCATGCCCGTCGAAACCGCCCAGCCGGGCGCGCAGATCGGACCCCTCTGCCATCAACGCCCAGATCAGGTCACCGCCCCAATCAAACAATAGCGCATCCGCCCCCGCCTTTTGCGCAAGATCCGGCGCGTCGCTGGGGCGGCAGGAAATCCGCCAGACATCACCCGCCCGATCGGCAAAGCACCGGACATCGCGAATGTCGGACCAGAGATCAGGCGCTTCCGGGCGTGTTATGTCACCCCAGCGCGCCAACCGCTCGCTCAGACGAGCTGAACGGTAGGCGACCGAATCCGCAAACCCCTCCAACCGGGCAAAGACTTGCCCGCGCTCGGGGTCATAGGCCGCGCCCGAAACCTCAAACGGAGACCCCAGCGCATCAGACATCGCCCCGACAGCACGCTCGGCATCGGGCCCGACAGCACGCTCGGCATCGGGAACGGCGATAGCCAGCGTCTGGGTGGCTTCGGGCTTGGGCAGCACCTTCAGCGAGACCTCGCTCAGCACGCCCAGTGTGCCCCAGGACCCTGCCATCAGTTTCACCAGATCATACCCGGTTACATTCTTCATGACCCGACCGCCATTCTTGATAACGGCGCCGCCCCCATCTACGAACCGCACCCCGAGCAGGAAATCACGGCAAGCCCCCGCCTGAACCCGTCTCGGACCCGAGACATTGGCTGCCACGACGCCGCCAATGGTCGGCGCACCGGACGTGCCCAGCAGCACGCGATGATCCATCGGCTCAAACGCCAGGCGTTGGCCTTCGGCATCCAGCGCCGCTTCGACCTCGGCCAGCGGGGTTCCCGCGGCAGCCACCAATGTCAGAGCGCCGGGTTCATAGAGGTGGATGCCCGTCAGGCGCGATATATCGAGCGCAGGCGCCGATCCGGCGACGCCTCGCGTACCCCCGCCAACAATGGAAACCGGGCCGCTCAATCCGGCGACGATCTGTGCCAGCTCTGTTTCTGTCTCTGGTGTCATCCCAGCTCTTCTTTTTGTTTTGGGACGTTTTGCTGGCGACGGGTCACGCGCTGCGCCTCGCTGCCGAAGACCCGAGCGGGAAGACCTTGGCCGGGTTCAGCAGCCATTTCGGGTCGAATACGTCTTTCACTGCCATCTGCGCCTCAAGGTCATCGGGATTGTACTGGTGCAGCATCAGATCGCGCTTTTCGATGCCCACCCCGTGCTCTCCGGTCAGGCAGCCACCCGCATCGACACAAAGCCGCAGAATGTCGGCCCCGAAGGCTTCGCATTTCTCCAGATCGCCAGGTTTGTTGGCGTCAAACAGGATCAGCGGATGCATATTGCCGTCGCCAGCATGAAAGACGTTGCCTACCGGCAGCCCGTAGTCCTTGCTCAATTCGCCAATTCGACGCAGGACCAGGGGCAGTTCCGAGACCGGGATCGTGCCGTCCAGACACATGTAATCGTTCAACTGCCCCATCGCACCAAAGGCGGATTTGCGGCCCAGCCAAATCTTGGCGCTTTCCTCCGCCGATCCGCTTTCGCGTAGCTCGACCGGGTTGTGCCGCTTGGCGATCTCGATGATCTTGCCCAACTGACTGTCGATCTCAGCTTCCGAGCCTTCGACCTCGACAATCAGCAGCGCCTCGCATTTGGGATAGCCCGCATGGGCAAAGTTCTCGCAAGCCTCGATGCAAAGCCGGTCCATGAACTCGATCGCAACCGGGAGAATACCGGATTTGATGATGTCCGAGACACATTGCCCCGCCACCGCGTTGTCATCGAAGCCGATCAGGACCGGTCGCGCGCCTTCGGGCTTGCGCAAAATGCGCAGAGTCGCCTCGGTAACAACCCCCAACTGCCCTTCAGAGCCGCAGATGACCCCCAACAGGTCCAGCCCGCCCGCATCCAGATGCGCGCCGCCGATCTCGACCACCGTGCCATCCATCATCACCATGGTCACGCCCAGCAGGTTGTTGGTGGTCACCCCGTATTTCAGGCAATGCGCCCCACCGGAATTCATCGCGACATTGCCCGCTATGGCGCAGGCCAGCTGCGAGGACGGGTCGGGCGCGTAGAAAAAGTCTCGTTCTTCCACCGCGCCGCTGACGCTGAGATTGGTACGCCCGGACTGCACCCGGATGATCCGGTTGTCATAATCGGTTTCCAGCACGTCGTTCATGCGCGCCACGCCCAAAATAACGCAGTCTTCGGTTGGCAGAGCACCGCCAGCCAATGAGGTGCCCGAGCCGCGCGGCACCACCGGCACGCCTTCTTCATGACAGATGCGCAGCACGTCCGAGACCTCTTGCGTGGAGGCGGGCAGGACCGCAACCATCGGCGGGCAGCGATAGGCGGTCAGTGCATCACACTCATAAGCGCGCGTCTCGGAAATCTCGTGGATCAGCGCATCCTCCGGCAATACCGTGCTCAGACGCGCCAGCAGTTGCGGCTTTCGCTCTAGGATCTTGGGATCTGGCTCTGGCATTTCCATAGCGGGACTCCATTTTGGTAAGTTGATATTACCAATTTAGGCATCTGGCAAGTCTCTCCCCCTGCGCTTATGGTCCCGGCATGTCCTGGATCGACCGAGCCTTGCTGTTTTCACCACTGGATTACGGGGCCGTCGCCCTGCTTGTGCTGGGCTGGCTCTGGATCGGTTGGAGGATCGAGAATGCCAATGCCAAGCGGCCCTCGGTCTCTTATCTGATGGCGGCGTTCCGGTATGAGTGGATGATGCAGATGGTCACCCGCGAGCCGCGGGTGCTGGACAGCCAATTGATCGGACAATTGCGGCAGGGAACAACGTTTTTCGCCTCCGCCTCGATGATCGCCATCGGCGGCGGTCTGGCGCTGGTCGGCAATACCGAGCGGCTGGCCGGTGTCGCGCAAGAGCTTGCCATCGACGATGCGCCCGCCTTTGTGTGGGAACTCAAGATCATCTGTGTCCTGCTGTTCCTGTCGAACGCGTTTCTGAAATATGTCTGGGCACACCGCCTGTTTGGCTATTGCGCAGTGGTCATGGGCGCGGTGCCCAACGATCCCAAGGCCGAAAACGCCTATCCCCGCGCCAAACAGGCCGCCGAATTGAGCACCACGGCTGCGCGCAGCTTCAACCGCGCCATGCGGTCGACCTATTTCGCGCTGACGGCAGTTGCCTGGATGCTGGGCCCGGCGGCGTTGGTGCTGGCCAGCCTCATCACGCTGTCCATGCTTTATCGTCGCGAGTTTGTCTCGCGGTCGCGCGAGATTCTGCTGAACCCGCCTGCGGACACACAAACTTGAATGCAAGACCCGCGCTTCGCCGCTAAGCTGCGGATATGAGATATGTTCTTCTATTCCTGCTGCTGGCCGGACCGGTTCTGGCAGACCCGCCAACCATCGAAAAGGTGACCGCATCGCAATCCGGCGGCGATTGGCGCTTCGATGTGACCATCTCACATCCCGATACCGGCTGGGACCATTATGCCGATGGCTGGCGCATTCTGGACATGGACGGGAATGAGCTGGGCTTGCGCGTTCTGCATCACCCGCATGAACAGGAACAGCCCTTTACCCGCTCGCTCGGCTCGGTCCGCATCCCCGAGGGCACGGTTCAGGTACAGGTTCAGGCCCGGTGCAATGTCGATGGCTGGAATGAGCAGACCACTCTGGTCACGCTGAACTGATCCTCAGAACACACCCAGGCTGAGACCCGCCGCCAGCGCCGCGCCGATCTCGCGGCATTGTTCAAGCTGATCAGTTTGGATGTGTTTTTCCGCCAGAATCTGTTCTGGCGTTTGGGCATGGGTGCAGATGATCAGCGGCGGTTGCACCTCTTTCAGCCGCCAGCCTGTGGCGATCCGCGCCATTTGCCGCGCCGCGTTTTCGCCATCGGACCCGGCGCAAACCATCTGCGCATATGGCCGACCTTCGATACGGCCCAGAACGGGATAGTAACACCGGTCAAAGAAATCCTTCATCACTCCGGAGATCGCGGCCAGATTCTCGGGCGCGCAAAAGAGGAAGCCATCGGCGCGCAGTAGATCCTCGGGACCGGCCTGATCGGCGGGTTTGAGCACTGTCTCCGCCTCCTCGCGCGCCGCTTCTGCTGCGGCCTCGGCCATCTGGCGGCTGCCGCCAGTGCGCGAGTGGTACACGATCAAGAGCTGCGCCATGTCAAACCCGGTGATAGGGGCCGCCCGACAGAATCGTGGCCGCCCGGTAAAGCTGTTCTGCCAGCATCACCCGCACCAGCATGTGCGGCCAGACCATCTTGCCAAACGATAGCGAAAAATCAGCCTCGGCGCGCAGGCCTGGGTCGATTCCATCTGCGCCGCCGATTACAAGAGCGATATCCTGACGACCCGCGTCGCGCCAATTGCCCAGTCGCCGCGCAAATTCAGGCGAGGTCAGGGTGCGGCCACGCTCATCCAGCGTGCAGATCAGTCCGCCTTTCGGGATTGCCTTGCGCAGCAAGGTGGCCTCGGCACCCATCCCGGCGTTTTTTTTGTCTTCAACTTCGATGATTTTTGCCGGGCCGAGGCCCAGCGCACGACCAGTCCTGTCAAAGCGCGTCAGGTAGTCGTCAATCAAATCCTTTTCCGGTCCGGCCCTGAGACGGCCGACCGCGCAAATGGAAATGCGCATTTTTCCCCGCTTCCGGCCGTCAAAATCGGCCGGGATAACGCCCTAGTTCGTCGAGGCGTTGCTACCCTGCGGCAGCCACATCTTTTCCAGCTGATAGAATTCGCGGACCTCGGGGCGGAAGATATGGACGATCACATCGCCTGTATCGATCAGCACCCAGTCGCCGGCATCCTTGCCTTCGACCTTGGCGGTGAATCCAAATTCCTGCTTGATGCGATCCGACAGTTTCTCTGCCATGGCCGCGACCTGACGGGTCGAGCGACCCGAGACGATCACCATGTAATCACCGATCTCGGTCTTGCCGCGCAGATCGATCTGCACAACATCTTCGGCCTTGTCGTCTGTCAGAGAAGAAAGGATACGCTCTAGCAGCTTTTCGCTGGTAAGCTGGGATTGGGCCATCAAACCGGCCCGTTCATCGGCGGTAATTGCCGCCTCTGGATAAAGAGACAGGACATTGTCCTCCTTTGCAGCGCGCCGCCAAACCTCCGGCGCTGAGGTATCTTAAATTTAACCCCGGCTTCATCACATTTCAATGAAACCCGGCACCTCATCGCAGGAATGTGCCCCAACGGCACCGCAAAACGCGCGCAGACCTTGATAGATGCGGCCCGGAACTGTATCTGGGCGCCATGAGACCCGATACGGCCCCAACCCTTGATCTGCAAGACCGCGCGCGACTGCGCGAACGGTTCTTTGGGGCTGCCCGCACGGTGCTGGCCCGCCTATAAGCGGCGTCCAGCCTTTCGCCAGCAATTCTGAAAATATACGGGAGAGGACCGATGTCCCCCAAAACACTCTATGACAAGATCTGGGATGCCCATGTCGCCCACGAGGCCGATGATGGCACCTGCCTGCTCTATATCGACCGCCATCTGGTGCACGAGGTGACCAGCCCGCAGGCCTTTGAAGGGCTGCGCATGGCAGGCCGCCCGGTTCGCGCGCCGGAAAAGACCATCGCCGTGCCGGACCACAATGTTCCGACCACGCCGGACCGCGTCAACGGCATCGATAATGAAGAAAGCCGCATTCAGGTCGAGGCGCTCGACAAGAATGCCAAGGATTTTGGCATCAACTACTACCCGGTCAATGACGTGCGGCAAGGCATCGTGCATATCGTCGGACCCGAGCAGGGCTGGACCCTGCCCGGTATGACCGTGGTCTGCGGCGACTCGCATACCGCCACCCACGGCGCCTTCGGCTCGCTGGCCCATGGTATCGGCACGTCCGAGGTCGAACACGTGCTGGCCACCCAGACGCTGATCCAGAAGAAATCCAAGAACATGAAGGTCGAGATCACCGGCAAGCTGAACCCGGGCGTGACCGCCAAGGATATCACGTTGGCCGTGATCGGCGAGACGGGCACCGCCGGTGGCACCGGCTATGTGATCGAATATTGCGGCGAGGCGATTCGTGACCTCACGATGGAAGGCCGCATGACCGTGTGCAACATGGCGATCGAAGGCGGCGCGCGCGCCGGTCTGATCGCCCCGGACGAAACCACCTTCGACTATGTCAAAGGTCGCCCGCACGCCCCCAAAGGCGCGCAATGGGAAGCCGCACTTGCCTGGTGGAAGACACTCTATTCCGATGACGACGCCCATTGGGACAAGGTTGTGACCCTGCGCGGTGAAGACATCGCACCAGTCGTGACCTGGGGCACCTCGCCCGAGGATGTGCTGCCGATCACCGCCACCGTGCCCCGCCCGGAGGATTTCGAAGGCGGCAAGGTGGACGCGGCAAAACGGTCGCTGGACTATATGGGTCTTGAGCCCGGCACGCCCCTGAACGAGATCGAGATCGACACCGTCTTCATCGGGTCCTGCACCAATGGCCGGATCGAAGATCTGCGCGCCGCAGCCGAGATCCTGAAGGGCAAGAAGGTCAAGGACGGTATGCGCGCCATGGTCGTTCCCGGCTCGGGCCTTGTTCGGGCGCAGGCCGAAGAAGAAGGCGTTGCGCAGGTGTTCCGTGATGCGGGCTTTGAATGGCGGCTTGCGGGATGTTCGATGTGTCTGGCGATGAACCCCGACCAATTGCAACCAGGGGAGCGCTGTGCCGCCACCTCGAACCGCAACTTCGAGGGGCGTCAGGGACGTGGCGGTCGCACCCATCTGTTGTCACCCGCCATGGCCGCCGCCGCTGCCATTACGGGAAGGCTTACGGACGTGCGGGAACTGATGTAAGCTACGCTCAAGACTTGGCTTTTTGAGGAAAGAGAGACATGAGCGACTGGTTGAAATGGTTCCTGCTGGGACTGCTGTCGATTATCTTCGGCGTTATCGTTCTGGGGGCGCCGGTGGTGGCTTCGGTCACCGTGACGCTGCTCACCGGTATCCTGCTGCTGATCAGCGGTGGGTTGCAATTGGTGGGCGGCTTCTCGGTCGAGGGCACAGGCCGCAAGGTTCTGGCCATCATCATGGGCGCGGTCATGCTGTTCCTGGGCTGGTCGTTTCTGGCGCACCCGCTGGAAGGGACGCTGACGCTGGCCACGGTGGTGCTGATCCTGTTCATGGCAGGCGGCATCGCGCGGATCATCCTGTCGTTCCAGATGCGCAGTACGGCGCTTTTTGCGCCGACGCTCATTTCCGGTATTCTGTCGATCATTCTGGCGGGGATCATCTGGATGTATGCCAGCGAAGACCCCACATGGTTGCTGAAACTGCTCGGAATTCTCTTGGGTATCGAAATGCTGTTCAACGGTTTCGGCCTGATCTTCATGGCGCTGTTCCTGCGCAAGAATGACGGCGAAGCCACCGACACGGAAATCAAGGAAAGCTAAGCGGTCCGGGGGCTGTCCCGACCGCGGGAGTAACAAAAATGGACAAGTTCGAAAGACTCACCGGTGTGGCTGCCCCCATGCCCCTGATCAATATCGACACCGATATGATCATCCCCAAAGTCCACCTGAAGACCATCAAACGCTCTGGCCTCGGCAAGAACCTGTTTGATGAGATGCGCTACCATGACCACGGCGGCGAAAAGGAAGACTTTGTTCTGAACCAACCCGCCTATCGCCAGGCCGAGATTCTGGTGGCGGGCGACAATTTCGGCTGCGGCTCGTCGCGCGAACACGCGCCCTGGGCAATCAAGGATTTCGGCATCCGCTGCGTGATCTCGACCAGCTTCGCCGACATCTTCTACAACAACTGCTTCAAGAACGGCATCCTTCCGATTGTTGTCGCCGAAGAGCACCACGACATCATCATGGAAGACGCCCACAAGGGCGAGAATGCCCGCATCTCGGTCCATCTGGACGTGCAGGAGATCATCACCTCCGATGGTGTCATCATAGAGTTCGAGGTCGATGCGCATAAAAAGCACTGCCTGCTCCACGGGCTGGACGATATCGGCCAGACCATGGAAAAGGCCCATGCCATTGACGCTTTTGAAAGCAAAGCGGCCCAAGAGCGCCCCTGGGTCTGAGTGGTTGAGGTGCTAGAATATAAGGCCGCGCAACTGCGCGGCCTTTTCCGTTTGCCCTTCACCACATGCAACAGGGAGGCCGCCTAGTGCCCGACCTGTTCAACTTCGACCAAGACCTGATCGCCGGTTTTGTTGACGAATTCAGCCGGGCTGTTGGCACCAAAGGTGATCTGGCTTTTACCTGCATCTACAGATCGGCGGATTTTCCGGACGACCGGCAGGTGTTCCGCGTCGTCATCGGTGACATCAACTATTCTCTAAAAATTGACCGGACAGGGGATCAGACTGGTCGTCTTCGAGACGAATACACCGTATTGAGCAAGCTCTACGATCATTTCCTCCAGTTCGAAACCACCCGCATCATACGCCCCGAGTATCTGTCGCCTTCGGGGCTGTTCTTTGTCACCGAATATCTCGACCGGCCAACCGCAACAAACTTGATTTACGATTCCCCAGATAACAACCAGGCGGCGCAGGTCTATCGGCGTGGGGGAGCATGGCTTCACAACCTGCACGGCTACAAAGAACAGACCAGCACCGAATTCCGGCCGCAATGGATGTTCGATGAAATCGCCACTCTGGTGCATGGCACGCCCCAGGCCACCGCAACCAGCTACGCGCCGATGATCAACATGCTGAGAAGGCAAGGCGAGAGCCTGACTGGGCGACACGATACAAGCGGTTTTGCACACGGGGATTTCCATGGTGGAAACCTACTGCTTGGCAAGGGTTCAACCTATGGCATCGACTTTACCGAGGCGACCGAGAAACACCTGATCTATGACATCGTTGATTTTCTCAAGATGGATGTCTTTCGTCCCGCCACACCGGACGATCTGGACCGCAGCGGCATTCTGCGCCTCAACAAAGAGATGTTCCTGCGCCAGTATCACCATCCGATTGATATCGACATTCTCGATTTCTGCATCCGCACCCGATTGCTAATCGACTGGCTATCCATCACCGAGGCGAAGTATGCCAGTAGCGGTTTCCAGCGCCGCAAGTTCGATTTGCTCCATGGTCGGCTGATTCAGGCAATGCGAATCTGGTGATATCCTGCGGTAGCACAGATTCGAATCACGCAACCCAGAGAGGGCGAGAAAGTTCGCCGATGCGCTTCGGGTCTCGCCTACCACAAGATGTAGTGCTCGTTCTCTGATCAATTTGGGCACTTTGCCGGGATTGATGCAAGAACGCACCAGTTTTGCCACTTTTTTGCCTGGAATCACCTGTTAGTAAGGGGTTCCACTTGAGTGATGAGCGGAATCCTGCGCAAATTGCTCAAAACGATACTCGCCCTTTACGGGAAGGGCCAAGTTGGGAACGGGATCGGCAATGCATCGACCCGTCCGCTTTGAAGGGGTCGAATTGTGATTGGACGTATCACCGGCGCGGCGACGCGCGGCTTGCTTGTGGCTGTGATGGTTGCCACTCCAGCACTCTACCTGCCGGGCTATCTCACAAGCTCGGTCGAGATCGTGGTTCTTGTCGCGATCCTGGGGTTTATCCTGACATTTGCCGAATACAACTCGGCATTTCCGAGTTTTGTCGAATTCCGGGACGCTCCGCCGCTGAACCGTCTGCGATTTGTGGCCCTGATGTCGATGGTCACATTCTTGACCTTGATCATAAAGAACCAATATGAACCGACCAATGTGACCGCCCTGTTCTCGGGCCTTGGTCTGCTGACTGCGCATATGGTCGATTTCCCTTATTCTCCGGTCCGCCTGATCGTGCTGATGCTGCCCGATCACAGCTCGCTGGATACGATCAACGCGGTCCGTCTTTCGGCCGGTCTGGCCTATGTGCTGTCGCTGACGACGATCTTGACCTTCTATTTCACGATCCGGGTGCGCGGCTGGCCTACCGGCAACGGCGCGTTCAACGTCTGGATCAACCTGCCGCTCTTTGATCCCACCACCGGCGGTGACGTGGTGGCGCGGCTGCAGAAAGACGGGCGCGCCAACATGGTCATCGGCTTTCTGCTGCCCTTCGTGATCCCGGCCATCATCAAGATCGCATCTAACTTCATAAACCCCTTCCCAATGGATAACCCGCACACTTTGATCTGGGTGGTTAGCGCCTGGGCCTTCCTGCCCGCCAGCATGGTCATGCGCGGAATGGCTATGATGCGCGTTGCCGAACTGATCGAGGAAAAGCGCCGCCGCGCCTATGCCGACGCGGATACCGAGGCCATGCAAACCGCATGATCCGCCTGGCGCTGGCGCTGCTACTAGCGCTGCCAGCAGTCACAAGCGCGCAACCATTGCGCGTAGCCACCTACAACACTGAACTGAGCCGGGACGGTCCTGGCCTTCTCATGCGTGATATTGAAACGGAACGCGATCCGCGTATCGGGCAGGTGATCCAGAACATCATTCAGGTGAACCCCGACATCATTGCTTTGCAAAGCATCGACTGGGACTATGAGGCCAATGCCCTGAACGCCCTGACAGACAAGCTTGCGGATGCGGGGGTCCGGTTTAACCATATCCTGCATCTGCGTCCAAATAGCGGGATGGCAACCGATCTCGACCTCGACGGAGACGGTCTGACCGGCGGGCCCGGCGATGCGCAGGGATATGGCGCCTTCGCGGGGCAGGCTGGTATCGCGATCCTGTCCAAGCATCCGATCCTGCACGAAGAGGTTCGGGATTTCTCGACCTTGCTCTGGCGCGATCTGCCCGGGGCGACCTTGCCGCAGGTGGATGGCCTGCCTTTCCCGTCCGCAGAGGCGCAGGAGGCCCAGCGCCTGTCATCGACCGCCCATTGGGTTGTGCCGATCGAGACGCCAACCGGCCGGATCGATCTCTTGACCTTTCAGGCCGGCCCGCCGGTTTTTGATGGGCCCGAGGATCGTAACGGTTTGCGCAACAAGGACGAGATACTGTTTTGGCACCACTTTCTTGATGGTCAATTCGGCCCACCACCCGAAGCGCGGCTGATTCTGTTAGGTGGCGCCAATCTGGACCCTCATGACAGCGACGGGCTTGGCGCGGCGATACGCTCTTTATTGACCCATCCGAAACTGCAGGACCCCGCCCCCCACAGCCGGGGCGCCGAACAGGCCCCGGATCAAGGCCACAAGACGCCCAACGCGCTGGACACGGTGGACTGGGTGGGACCGGGGCGAATGCGGGTCGATTACATCCTGCCCTCCCGCGATTGGCAGGTGGCGGGATCGGGTGTCTTCTGGCCTACGCCTGGCGATCCGATGTATGAGCACGCGGTCAATGCCAGCCGCCACCGTCTGGTCTGGGCCGATCTGACTACCAATTGATGCGCCTCCGCGAAGCAATCAGATCAGCTCAATCCCGGTTCAACCCTTCGAACAGAGATCGACCCGGGCAATCTCACCCGGGCCGCTCTTAATCATAAACATCTGGCGATCAGAAGATGAAATCACCCGCGTCCAGTGTCCCCGCCCCCACGCTGACCAGAGTCATCGTGTTGCCGAACCCATCGTCGATCACCGCATTCACCGGTCCCGACAGATGGTTGTTTTGAAGATCGAAAAAGTTATTGATCGAAGCGACGCCAGACAGGTCAATTTTGTCTCCATCGGAAAACGCCAGCACGCGATCCTCTCCGGTTGAGAAGACGAGCACATCCGCTCCGGCACCTCCGCGCAGCGTGTCATTACCAGCACCGCCGTCAAGCTGATCCGCCCCGTTGCCTCCCCAAAGATTGTCATTTCCGGCGAAGCCAAGCAGGGTATCCTTCCCGTCTCCGCCATATGCAACGTCATTGCCTGCGCCCGACCAGAGCTCGTCATTGCCGCCGGATCCGATCAACGTGTCGTTTCCGCCTCCGCCAAAGATTTCATCGGACCAGCCTCCGCCGTTCAACAGGTCATTGCCGTTGCCGCCCGTCAGACTGTCCCTGCCATCGTCGCCAAAGACGGAGTCACTGCCATCGCCGCCGAGAATCGTGTCGTTGCCGCTGCCGCCAACCACGCTGTCATTTTGCGCCCCGGCATCGATATTGTCGTTCCCCGCATTCCCCCAGATCGTGTCACGACCCTTTCCGCCCGTCAGCACATCATTTCCGGCACCGCCTCCAATCCGGTCCGCACCATCTCCGCCGCTGATCGTATCGTTGCCCCCGCCTCCGTTGAGCGTGTCGTTACCGGTGCCACCCAACAGCCTATCGGTGCCCCCAAGGGCAGTCACATAGTCATTGCCTTTCCCGGCAAAGACGACGTTGTTTCCCCCGCCTGCGTTATGCGCATCGCTTCCATTTCCACCCGAAAGCAGATCGTTACCGTCTCCACCATTCAGAGTATCGTTTCCGGCGCCACCGCGCAGCGTATCCGCCCCCTTATGGCCGAGCAGCATGTCGTGCCCGCCGCCGCCATCAAGCGTATCGTTGCCAGCAAAGCCCTGAATGAAATCATCCTTAACGGTGCCAACGAGCCGGTTGTTATTGCCGTTGCCGCTAATCACAGGCGCATTGCCAAGCGCCATGGTCGAACCATCGCTCAGGTGCACCACCAGATTGGATCCGCTTTTGACAAAATACGCACCCGCCTTCTGCGCCGGTGACAATGCGTTGAAATCAAGACGGTCAACACCGTGATTGAAATCAGTGACTCTGTCGCGGCCCATTCCCCAGGTCAACACAAAGGTATCGGCGCCAAAACCACCGGTCATACGGTCGTTGCCCAATCCTCCGACCAAGCGATCTGCCCCAATACCGCCGAGCAAGACGTCGTTTCCGGCATCGCCAACCAGATTGTCGTTTCCGGCAAGGCCGACGATCGTGTCATTGCCACCAAATCCGCGGATTCCATCCTTGCCGTTTGTTCCAAGCAAATAGTTGGGATCGCCATTTGCAGGCGTACCGAAATCAAAATCCGGACCAGTGGAAGGCGTGCCAGCGCCGTCATTTCCGGCAATGCGCACCTCAGCCATGAGCGTTGCCTGCCCATTGACCAGAACCGCCCCGGTCGGAGAAGAGAACTCAACGCCGAAAGTCTCGTCTCCTTCGATCGCGGTGTCACCAACGATGCTGACCCGAACGCGGCCGCTGCTGGCACCTGCCGGGATCGTCAATGTGCTTCCGGTCGCTCCAAAATCGATGCCGCTCTGGGCATCGGCATTCTCGACGGTACTCCAGTTTACCTGCACATCGGTCTTCGCAGGCTCGGAAAGCAGGACATAGACGTAAGCGTAAGCAAAACTGCTGTTGCCTTCCAGGATCGAGGTTGACACCACATCCAGAACGACACCAGCCTCAGACACAGGCGGGCCGAGAACCGGCTTGGCGACGTCACCGATCCCGGCGTCCTGCGATGGCACACCAGAGTCATTGCCGATGATCGTGCCCTGCGCAACCAGCGCCGGGCCGTTGCCATAGAATGTGGCATTCTGCAGCCCGGTCAGGACGAGGTTGAAAGCTTCGTCCCCCTCAATCCGTGTGTCCCCGGTAACAGCAACGCGCAGATAGGTGCTTTCCGTTCCCGCCTCGATAGTGAAATTGCCCTCTCTACCACTGAAATCACCCTGGGTTTTCGAGGCCGTGCCGTCATCAAAGACATATTGGCCAGTGATCCTTGTCGGCGCAGGGCGATCCAGCGTGATCAGAAACTCTGCATACGCAAAGCTGCTGTCGCCTTCGAAGACCGAGACATCGGAGATCTGCAGAACCGGCACATCAGTCGCAGTTGAGACCGGCGTCGGCAACTGATCGGCGGGATCACCGATACCGGCAGGCCCCGTGAGCGGGCCACTGTCATTGTCCAGTATCGTGACCTCGGCCTGCATCACGGCGGTGCCACCTTCGAAGTCCGCGTTTTGCAGATTGGTGAACACAACCGAGAAACTCTCGTCACCTTCGATCGCGGTGTCGCCGTTTACACTAAAGCGCAGCCACCCGCTTTCCTGGCCCGCGGGGATGGTCAACGTGCTCGCCGCATCCCCAAAATCGCCCTGCGTATTAGACGCGCTGCCAGCCTGGGTATAGTAATCAACCTTGATCTGTGCCGGTGCGGGAGCATCCAGCGTGTAAGGTACATAAACATATTTGAAGCTACTGTCGCCCTCGATCACTTTGACATCGTGGAACCGAATGGTCGGGAGCGTACCGAACTTATCCGGTCCCTGGATCGCCTCGCCCGGGTCGCCAACGCCTCCCGGCTCAGAGATGGGCCCGGTATCGTCATCCAGAATGGTCGCCGTCGCGGTCAGTATCTCGCCGCCGCCAGCAAAGACGCCATTGTTGATATTTGTCAGCACCAGCTGGAAATCTTCATCTTCTTCAGCATTCGTGTCACCGGTTACAGCCACCCGAATCCAAGTTGATTGCTCTCCCGCAGCGATTGTCGCCGTGCTTGCGGCCGCACTGAAGTCGGCGCCCGCCGTCGCCGTCCCTTCCTGCAAGTAATAGCTGAGGGTAATCTGCGCCGTCGCCGGGCGGTCAAGTGTCAGCAGAAAATAGGCATAGTCGAAGCTGCTGTCGCTTTCGATGATCTTCAGATCATGCGCTGTAACTGTCGGCAGCGGACCTGGCTCCCGGTCGGGACCGAAAATGAGCCTTCCGGGCCCGGTAGTCCCGGCAGGCGCATCGGCAGCTCCATCATCATTGTCCGCAATGGTGATCGTCGCCACCATCGCCGCCGCGTCATCCGGCAGGGAGGAATTCGCTGATGGCAAGAGCACGAATTCAAAACTCTCGTCGCCTTCGATCGCGGTATCTCCGATGATGGAAAGACGCACGTCCACGAAACTCTCGCCTGCCGGGATTGTGACGGTTCGGGCGCTTGGGCTGTAGTCTGGCCCGGATTCGGCCGTCCCGTCTTGCGTGTAGTAAGAGAATGTAACCGGCGCCGTGGCGACCGCATCCAACGAGACTCGAACAAACAGATACTCGAAACTGCTATTTTGCTCGATAATCCGCGTATTTTGAACCGACAGAACAGGCATCTTTCTATTTCCCCCAAACAAAAAATCAAATGCCCACGTAGGGTTGCCCAAATCCTGCAAAAAAAACAACACAAAATCGCCACAATTGGAACCAAAGTCGCACGCCGCTCGGATCGGGATAATTAAAGAGGCAATAAGTCAAAAAATCTTTGCCAATGTCTTTGCGAGCGCTTGTTAGGCTCCAGACTCATTGATTTACAGCCAGAATAGGACTGTAGCAGCGAGAGCGATGGCCGAGAGGAATACCTTTGGGCATCTGTCATATCGGGTGGCGACGCGCCGCCAATCCTTCAGGCGTCCGAACATGATCTCAATGCG
>NZ_JBGRUO010000041.1:0-20437 GCF_041537905.1 Ruegeria jejuensis
CGCTTCACCACGGTTGGCAATGACACGCTGCTCGAGATCAACCCCGACGGCGCCAGCGGCTTTGTCCAGGTCGCCCTGCTCACCGGCGTCAAAAACCTCGCCGGTACCGAAGCCAGCATGGAAGCAAACGGACGGCTGCTGACGACAGATCCACCGCCAGTTGCGAATGATGACTCTGTCAGCGTGGAAAGTTCAGGATCCTGGTCGATCAATGTTTTGAGCAACGATGTGGATCCGGATGCCGATTATTTAACAACGCTGGAGATCAGTGGAATTGCCGTTCAGCCCAGCAATGGATCCGTGGCCATCGTGAATGGCGAGGTCGTCTATACGCCGAATGCCGGATATGTCGGCAGCGACAGTTTCGACTATACGATCAGTGATGGCAAAAGCACCGATAGCGCGACCGTCTTCCTGTCCGTGGGGCAACGCGATTTCACTGGCGAGAGCCGGGCGCTGACTGTCGATCTGTCGCAGTCGAGCTACGCATATGCGGCAACGGTCATGGCCTTCGGGGATTCGCTGACGCAAGGGTACAAATTCGGAAATCCGGATGTCGAAGGCGGTTTCCGTGACGACCTGTTCGACACCCTATCCGCAAACAATATCTGGATCGACTATGTCGGCCGCTTCAACGATGGCCCCGAAGGCATGATCGACCGGGATCACAATGCCACACCGGGCCATTCCCTGGCGGAATCACTGACCGATGATCCGAGCGCTCCGATGAATTTCTCGTTGACCGTCGACGAGATCAATCCCGATGTGACCTGGTTCATGATGGGCACGAATGACCTGAACGGCCCAACGAAAGTCGATCAGGTGCTGGCCGGGATTCAGGCCTTGATCGATCAGTTCTACGCTCTGGACGGGGCGCAGGACCGTCATCTGGTTATCTCGCTGGTGCCGGCGAAGCCCGAATTCGCGGATCTGGTTACGGCAACCAATGAAGGCTACAGCATGGTCAATGGCGAAATGGTCGCCGGAGACGCGGGCAACGGCACCTTCGTTCCGGGCATTCGCCAGATCGTGAATTCGGAAGCTGCCACGCACCCGACGCTGCATCTGTTCGAACCCCCGATCACGGAGAGTGAATTGCTGCCGGATCAGGTGCATTTCACCGATGCGGGGGATGCGCTTTATGCGCAGGCGGCGGTCGATCTGCTGGAAGAAGAGATTGGCTTCTCGGCCGGAACGATCGAAGGATCGGCAATCTCGCTGGATGCTGTGAATGTCATTGGCGGCGAGGCCGGGGACCTTCTGATCGGTGACGCGCTGGCGAACCTTCTGGACGGCGGCAACGGCAACGATGTGGTGCGCGGTGGCGCGGGTGACGACAACCTGCTGGGCGGCGCGGGAACCGACCGCCTCGATGGCGGCACCGGGGCCGATACCCTGACCGGAGGAGAGGGCGATGACAGCTTCATCTTCGGCGCGGATTTCGCCCTGAATGCCCTCTCGGCCGATGTCATTCTGGATTTCGGCGACCAGGGTTCCGACCGCTTGGTCTTTGAGCAGTCACTTGGCCCGGCTACGGTGGCGGATCAGCTTGATGGAACGGGCGTCGTCATCACCATCAACGGGTCCGATATCGAGGTGGATGGTGCCAGTTCCGAGCTGCTCAAGGGCAACTCGCTTGGCGGCGGCAGCTATGAGATCACCTCGGACACGTCGCTGGTGCTGTTCGTTCAGGACCCTGACATCTTGTTGGGATAAAAAGAATGGCCAGTCCCATGAAGGCTTCATTTGACTGGCCAAACCAACTTACAGAGTGCAACTCGAAACGAATGGAACGATTTTTTGGAAAATTTTGCTTGAAAGCATGCGAAACTGTACGCTTTCCATGAGGCACGCGTGAACGGTCAGGGGCTGCGTCAAATAGGTTTCAAGTGATATGGGATATACTGGCGGGGTTGGAAACAAATTCCTGCGCACGGGCCATGGCGGATCACACCCTTGAAGGGTATGTGCGCCCTTACCCGAAACGGCAAGAACACGAACAGCCCAAACGTATTTCGGAAACAGTGATTAAGAGTGAAGTATCGCACTCGATATCAACGGGTTGCGAAATCCTTCCTCTTCAGCGCTTGTGCGAACGCATGCAAGCGGCGCAACCTGCAGGACGTACATGAAAGTGAATGTTTGCGATTTGCGTTTCTTAAATGGCCTGATCCGACGCAAGTTGGGTGAACGAGTGAGTTGAGAGTCAAAATGGACGAACCAGACACCATACAGGAAATGCCCGCTTTTTCCTGCGTCATCATCAACTACAATGGGCGCGACGTCTTACAACAAACCTTGGACTCACTGGAGCGACTGGATACCCCCCCGTCGGAGTACATTGTCGTTGATGATGGCTCGACTGACGACGGGCTGGAGTTTCTCAAACAGCACTACCCGCAAATCCGGATAGAACCGCTTCCCCAAAACACCGGCCGTACATCCATTGTACGTAACGCTGGAATTCAGTGCGCAACGCATCGATTTGTTCTGGTAACGGATAATGATATTTCATTTCATCGGAGTGCCGTGACCGCCTTGCTGGACGTGATGAGATCCCGGCCCGAGGCCGCAGCCTGCACACCGGCAGTCCTGTTCAACGATGGCTCGGAGGAGGTGTTCATCTTTGGTCATCAAATGCACTGTCTTTGTTGTTCTGCAGCATACCGGAAGGAGCCTTTGGATGTTCTGCAGAAGAGGGGACCGCGCCAGGCTGTTGGAGGCGGAATTGCATTGCTGGACAAGAAAAAGATCAAGGATATCGGCTTCTTCAACGAAAACCTCGTGATTGGCTGGGGAGACGATGGAGAGTTACACCATCGTTTAAGGATGATGGGGCTTGCTTGCTTTGCCGTACCTGATGCCATGGTCTATCACAATCGTATCCGCACGGTCCCCCGTATTCACGGTATGATACATAATCGGCTTGTCTTTCTCGGTACCAACTATCAGATGAGCACACTGATCAGTCTGTTTCCCATTCTTGTTATCTTTGAATGCCTGTTATTGGGCTATGTTGTGGCAGCTGGAAAATTCAGGGAGTATACGCAAGCCTGGCGCAGCGTTCTTCGGATTCGCGCGCAAATCTGCCGTGATCGCCGACGGTTACAAAAAATGCGCACGGTACGGGACCGGGATCTATTCGTATCTGGGCTGCCAGATCTCCCGAGCAAAAGCAGCAAAGCCAGTATGAATGCGCTGCTGAATCTGGCCGGGAACATGCTTCGTATTTACTGGTCAATGGTCAAGGTTATTCTGTGATTGCATCAGGCAGCAATCGCTTCAGGACGTGGAGGCAGGCAAATTTTTGCAGAAGTGATTGACGAACTGAGACACCATGTTCTCGGATCATATCCGCGGTTTGTGCATGCGCGAACCGCCAATGAAACCCAAGGGGAGATTCCGGTTTTTGTATATCACAGCATTGACCCGGAAGAGTTCGAAGCCCACCTGCTGTATCTGTCGGAAAATGGTTACCAGACCATTGATTGCGATACGTATTTGGAAATTCTGAAAGGGCGGCGACCGGCACCGGCACGAGCGGTCATGCTGACGATAGATGACGGGCGCGCGAGCGTGTATAGCACCGCATTCCCTCTGCTGCAGGCGTACAATATGCAAGCAGTGGTGTTCCTCATTCCCGGTTATATCCGGGACAGAGGTTCTGCTCAGGCCGTCGCGGCCGATCGGCAGGATCTGGATTTAATGACTTGGTCAGACATCGCAGAAATAGCACGTGCGGGTTGCGTTGATTTTCAATCGCACACGCATTTTCACCATCGTGTGCCTGTATCAGATAAATTGCTTGGTTTTGTGACACCGGACACAGCCACCGCACTTTTTGATGTTCCGGTTGCACCGGGACACGAACCGAATCCGACCGCTTCAAAAACCGCTCTACTGGGCTATCCGATTTTTGAAGCCGCGTCACGTATGTCGGGCAAACCAGCGTTCCTGCCTAACGAGAGCTTTGTGCAGAATCTTCTGACAACCGTGCGCATGGCTGGGCCAGCTTTTTTCCAGGATTCCGAATGGCCGCAGAAACTTGAGGCTGTTGTTGAAAAGTGGCGACAGAAACTACCGGCTTTGGGGCGGTTCGAGACAAGCGCTGAGACTGAAGCGGCAATCGAAAACAGTCTGCGTGTCTCCAAGGCAGAGATCGAGAGTCGTATTCCTCAGGCATCGGTGCGACATCTTTGTTTTCCTTATACGATTGGCTCTCAATTGGCTGTCGATATTGCGAAACGAACTGGTTACGAAAGTTGTTTTTGGGGCCTTCGGCAGGGGCAGCGCTGTAACCGGTCAGGGGATGATCCGATGTTCTCTGTCCGGCTGAAAGGTGATTTTTTGATGCGCCTGCCGGGCACAAGACGCATGTCGCGCTCCCAAATATTCTTGAGCAAGGTGAAACGCCGATTGTCTGGAGCACCCGTTTATTGAAGCTGAAGATAAATTCGCCGATTGTCCGCATCCTAGGCAGCATCGTCCTGCTAGGCCTGCTGGCGTATCAAATCGACATGGCGGCTTTCTATAGATCATTGCGCGAAATAAGCCCCGAATGGATATTCTTTACTATTTTGCTGGGTGTCGCGTTGATGTTGTTCAATGCATTCCGTTGGAGCTTCCTGGTCGATCGTCAGTTGGGAATTCCGTTTAAGGTTTTTGTACAACTGACCTTCTTCAGCTCGTATGCAGGATTGTTTCTGCCCGGAACGATCGGTGCGGAAGCCATCCGTGTTGGCGGCCTTGCACGCGAGTCCAGCTTGGCGGTCGCCACCGCGTCCGTGATCGTTGATCGGCTGATGTCGCTCATGTCGCAATTCATTTTGGCGCTTGTTGCTCTGGCCTTCGTTGCGGACAGCACAAATAGCGATTTGCGGCTTTGGGCAAGCGGAGGTGTCTTAGTCATGCTCTTAGGTGCCGGTATGATAATGAATAGGCGTATGCGCGCGGCAATATTGAAACTCATTTACTGGCCGCGCCTGCAGATTGTTCGCGATCAAGTAGAAAAATTCTTCAACGCCCTGGATACATATAGGAATGGTAAGGTCATTAGGATCGCGCTTGTTCTTGCCTTCCTGCTCCAGATATTTCGGGGGATATTTCTTTGGGCCTGCGCGAGCGCCATTGGCGCGAACATTTCCGTGGTAATGTTTCTTGTCGCCCTGCCTATGGTGAGCCTGATCGAAATTGTTCCAATCTCGATGGCGGGCGTTGGACCGAGAGAGGCGGCTTTCAGCTTTGTTTTGGCACAGTTCGGCATTCCACCGGAGCAATCGGTGACCGCTTCATTGATAGCATTCATTACAGGAACAGTGATCGCATCAGCTATTGGTTTTTTTGCAATTTCCTTAATGGGTTACAAGATTCATAAGTCCAAGTGATCTTTGCGGCCTTCGTGCTGTCGCTAAACCCTCAGTCCCAATCGGAAAGCTCCGGAACCCAGCCTTTGGTGTGGGGATGGGTCATCCGGGCAGCGCGACCCCGGTTTTAGAGAGCCCGGCGCGATTTCTGCGGAATTCGACAGATGGACTCCCGCCGCTTGC
Source organism: Ruegeria jejuensis (assembly GCF_041537905.1). NCBI lineage: Bacteria > Pseudomonadati > Pseudomonadota > Alphaproteobacteria > Rhodobacterales > Roseobacteraceae > Ruegeria > Ruegeria jejuensis. The sequence continues at coordinate 5,547 of NZ_JBGRUO010000041.1, forward strand.
CTGCGGACGGTCAGAAGCCGATACAGATCGGTGCGACATCAATCCACCTGTCAGGAACAGTATCGTCAAAAGCGCAAACGGCGCGAGCAAATCCGATTCCGTCATGCTCCGAGCCAGGGTCACGGCACAGACGCACAGGAAGAAAACAGACGCAATCGGGTCGGATTTATCCTTGGCAATCAGGATAGAGCCGATGGTCCAGGCAACGGTCAGGACACAGAAAAACAATCCGATCAGACCCTGATGCACGGCAATCTCGTAATAGGAATTGTGAAACGAGAAGGTGGCATATGTCGCCTTGTGGAATTCCTCATAGATGCGGCTGGCCTCGGACAGTTTGTCATAGGGGGTCCAGAACCCTCCGGCCCCGACGCCAAGAAGCGGAGTCTGCTCGATCTGTCGGGTCGCATATTGCCACAGCACCGTCCGGCCCGTCAGAGTGCCATCCTTGCCGAAGGCGCCAAGGACTGCATTGACCGGATCGACCGTCTGCGACGAAAAAAACCATGCAGAGGCCAGAAACAGAGCACCCAGAACCGCCAGAACCGCCACATAGAACCAGGGGCGCCTCAGAATGCCGGATCGGGGCACGATACCCAGCAGGAACACCAGCCCGAGAATGCCGATCGCAAGCAGCACCGCCGTTGCGGAATCCGCCCTGTGAATCTGTAGGGCTGCGAGGCCCGCCGTTGCCACGGCGAGCAGCCTGAGCTTGCGCGAGAAACCAGGATCGACCAGCACGCAGAGCGACGCGAGCCACAGAATGACCATGGCGGTCCCCATGGTGTTCTTGCTCGAAAATACCCCCCGGGCGATGGTTCCCGTTCCCATATAGGGGGCCAGGAAGCTCATGACGCCGTAATAGGCTGATGTAATGAGAAGCGATATGAAGATGTCGCGCGCGCTCAGGCGGGTCACAATGCAATAACAGATCATGATCGTGAGTATCAGTTGCATACCCGACTTTATGATAAGTCCCGTCTGATCCCCCCAGAGCACCGATAACAGCCACCAGGCGGGGAAGACGAACAGCACGAAGCTGCGCGCGATCAGCGGAAAAAGTCTGTTGAAATCCCGCAAGAACGCCCAGCCGAAATAAAGGGCCAGCGGATACAGGATCAACTCGTCATACCGGAACTGCTTGAAGGTGACGAAGAACCAGACCGTGACCAGGACATGGTCCCGCCGGTGTTCGAACACCTCCCGGGCAGAAGGTTGATATGTCGTCGTTCCGCTCATGCTGCGGATCCTGTCTGGTGCTGATCCCGTATATGATCGGCCAGACGCAGCGCCATGGCAACAACGGACAAGGTCGGGTTGGCCTGCCCGGAGACCGGGAACACCGATGCGGAGGCAATAAAGAGGTTTTTGGTGCCGTGGACACGGCAATTGGTGTCGACAATGCCATCTCCCGGATCATCGGACATGCGTGTCAGCCCGATCTGGTGATAGCCGTCACGGGATTTGCGGATGATGGCCTCGGCAAGGGTGTCATCCTCGGGCAGCACCATCTCTGCGGCATCTCCCGCCTGCAGCCTGCGGGCCAGCAGCTTGTGGCTGTCGACCAGTGCCTGCACCGTGCGTTTTCCATAGCGGAAATCAACCTTCAGCCGGCGCCGACCGGTGTGGTCCGTGCTGTCCGACAACATGACGCGGCTGTCATGTTCGGGGAAATGTTCGGCGTGATAGGCCAGGGCATAGGGACCCCTTCCATGAGCCACCAACCGCTGCGGGCGCCGGACACTTGCCGGGGCCAGCCGTTTTGCACCCGAGCGCACAGCATCGAACATCCCGGCCGGGTCGCGCAGGATATTGGCGATGTGAGGGCCCACATTCTCAAAGCGATCGGGATGTTTCAGCAGATGTTTGGCCGAAATTTCACCCGATCCGTGCCGCGGGTCGGTCGGGGTGAGGTTTTCAACCCAGAATGCGACATTGGACGGCGCCCCACCGGTCAGGACAAAACGCCGCCGATAGGGGCTCTGACCGTTTTCGCTCTGATATCCGAAACCTTCGCATATCTCGGGATCGCGGAACGTGAGCTCGGCAACCGCGCCGGTCAGATGCCCCATGTAATACCGTCCAAGCGCCTCGGATGATCCCTGAAAGACAGAGGGCTGCGCGGCTTGTTCCAGCAACAGAAGGCGGGTGCTCTCGAGCCCGCCACAGGCCAGAACGACCTGTCGGCAGGGCAGGGTGGCGACCTGCCCGTCCTGCAGGATCTGCAGGGCCTGCACCCGGCTCTGCACACCGCCCTCCCAGCACATGGACAGCAGCTGCGCCTGGCTGAGCAGATCGACCGGCACATCATCCTGCTTCAGCCGGTCCTGAAGCGCATCAGCCTGCTCCAGCGCATTCAGCCGCTCGATCCGCTCGACGCTCACCCCCTCAACAGCGGGCCATCCGGATGGGGCGGGTGCGTGGAACACCGGGTCGGTATCCAGAAATTCGGCCGCAGGCGTGACCCAGCGTGCATAATCGTCAAACGGGATCGGCCAGGGATGCACATGCCGGTGCGAGCCGGCGGCAAAGTCTTCGGGGTCGAACGGCATGCAGCGCCCACCCCATCCCAGAAGCGATCCACCTACCGCCTCGCGGTTGGTGAGTTGGCGGGGATCATGGGTCTGGGGTGACAGGATCTCGTCCCGGTCCTCGGCCGTGTCGATCTCGCCAGTGTCGAAACCGCCCTGTTCGATGACCAGAACCCGCTGCCCCGACCGCCCCAGAGCGAAAGCCAGCGCAAGCCCGGCAGCCCCGGCACCGATAACGCAGGTGTCATACTCCGCCGCCTGGGCGTCCGAGAGGCTGACCCGTGTCATTGCGCTGTCCCATCCTCTGTCTCGCGCGCAGTGTTGTATGCGCGCCGGGCGAGCCCGGCCAGCTTGCGCAGGGTCACAAGAGGGGATGCCTGGACCGGCCCGTCGCGGCGCGACGTGCCCGGATCGCGCTGCAGGGCGCGCAGCCTGTCCGGTATCGCCGCACTTGCGTAGCGATCAGCGACGGTCTGGCGGATCTCGGCGCAGCGGCTGCGCGTGCCGACAGGATCATTGCGCAGCGCATTCAGCAGATCGGGAACCTGCGCCGGCGCGGCATATTGCGCCAGCGGCCCGAAGGTTTCGCGCAGCCTGTGATCCAGGATACAGGGCCGCTCCATCAGCATCGCCTCCAGTACGGTGCGGCCAAAGGCTTCGATCCATCTGTCGCTGTGGAAATAGGAAAACACGTCAAGACTGTCCAGAAAGCGGTCCACCGGTTCCCCGTTGAACGGGACGATCTCCCAACCGCCCGGATCGACGCCCGCTGCCTCCAGCGCCTGCACCGGGCAGCCCATGACCCGCGTGTGCCAACCCGGTCCGGGCGGCGCCACCGACGCCATCACATCCGCGGCCCGATCCGGCCATTTCAGCACGTCTTCGCGGCTATGGCGCCCCACGGTCGCAACAGGGCCGTCAAAGACCTGACGGCGGGGTGCCCAATCGCCCGCATCAAAGGCGTTCACCCAATCCGAACCGGTCAGCCGCAGAAAGGGCAGGAAGCTGCGCAGATGCTGGCGGATCACCCCTGAAACGGGCGCCCACATGGGGCTGGTGCCAAAGGCCCGTCTGATGGTCCGGGTCGTGGCGATCGGGTCATATTCAAGCGAGCCATCGCCGCGGAATGGCGGATGATGGGCGACCAGAACCGATGTTTGGGCCCGGATCTCGGCGGTCTCGACCACCTTGTGAAAGAAGGTCAGCGGATGGTGAAAGAAAACGCTCTCCGCAATCACCGTAGTGCCCGGTTTCAGCAACTCGAACCCCTGCAGGTCCGCCAGGTCCAACACGGCGGCATTGGGCCTGTCTCCCTCGCCGGTAAAAAACCCCGAGGTGACCGGCAGCAGGCCCACCGTCGCGCCGGATCCGTGAAACGCCCTGACATCGGCCAGCATCGCCGTGGCGGTCCCGCCCGAGAATCTGGGATCATAGACAAGAACGATATCCGCCCGCGAGGTGGTCATCCGCGAAACCCCGGCCACACCGTCGAAAGATCCCGGCCCAGCAGATCCGACAGCCCGGCATTGCGGTCTGACAGGTGATGCGCGAGGTATGCGGCGGTTTCGGACCGCATGGCGGGCGGCTTTTCCGCCTTGAGCAGAATGGGGTTGATGCGCCGGAACCAGTGATAGTGCAGCTTGTTGCGGATTTTCTCCGCCAGCCCCGTCTCCTGGCCCATGTGATTGCGGTAGCGCCCGGCAACGATCCGACCGCCAATCCGGTTCAGCCATTGCTGCCCTTTGGGCCAGGTCGGATAATAGGTGCGATTGAACCAGGTTTGCAGTGTTTCGACATCCATCCGGGGGGCGCCGATATGGGCGGTGACGCCATCAAGGAAGGCCTGTTTGTCGGCCAGAAAATCCTCGAACACGGCGATATGCACGTTTTCGCGCCCGAACACGTCGAAATACTGGGCGATATGGGGCGCATAGGTCGATCCCAGGATGATCGAGCTGTGCTGGCTCAGCGCTTGTTCGAAACTGCAGCTCAGACGCGCGCTGCAGACCAGGTGCCAATATTGCGAATAGGCGCGCTTGACCGGGTCGCGCAGCAAAAAGACCAGGCGGATATCGGGCAGCAGGTCCTTGATGCGCCGGGCCGCCACGGGCGAGAACAGGTAGGTGGTGGAATCCTCTCCGATCAGCAGCTTGTCCTGAAAGTCTGAAAACCGCGAGGCATACCAGTCAAGATTGGGTTTGTGCGTGAGGCGGGTGTCGAACCATTTCAGATCCGGCCCCCGCGCGTCCAGGAAATCGGGATGCGCGATCGGATCATCGGCGTCGAAATAGTGAATTTCAGCGTCGGGCAGGCCGATCTGCGGGCTTTGCCCGAGAATGAAATGCAGCGATGTCGTCCCGCATTTAGGCGCGCCGCCGATAATGAAATCGGGTAATCTCGTCAAAGTTCTGAACCCTTCGATCATTGGATGATCTCAACACATAAACAACGGCGGCCAACACCGCCGCAGACTAACCTGCGTCCCGCCGGGAATCCAGATTGCACGAACCGGGCAGAAGGCCCCGCCAATGGCAGGCTGGCAGGCTCCACGCCTTTAGCCGCCTGAAATCCGGCATTTGATGGCCTGTACGCCACCCTGCGCTCACTCGGGCCCTATCCCGGCGGCCTGAAGAAGCGTCGTCGTTGTTTCCGCAGTTTCAACAAAGACGCTTCTGGGCAGGGATAGCAACTGGCCCCGCAACTGCTGCAGCGGGGCGCGATCCTTGAGCAGACTGGCGATCTCGGCCTCCAGGGCGCGGTCCACCGGCGCTGCCAGCAGGATGCCGCTGCCATGGTCTCGCAGCCAGCGCGCGGTCTCGGTCCCGTCCGGCGCCAGCGAGGGGGTCGCGAAATAGCCCCCTTCATAGATCCGGTTGGGCAGCAGCCAGAGCGAATTGGCCCCCTCTTCGTACCAATCCCCGGCCCAGACCAGATCAACCGCGCCATACATGGCCGACAGATCGCCCGGTGCGGAATAGCGCCCGCCGAAAGAGACGTTTTTGTAAGGCGCAATCTCACCCTCGAAATTGTCAAACACGCCCGGAGCGGGATAGCCGCGCAGCGTGATGGTGACGTCATCGGGGAACTGGCGCGCCAGCCCCAGCAGCAGATCAAGCGAGCGCCGGCAGCGCAGATTGCCGAACCATCCGATCCGCAGCGGCGCGCCAGAGGGTCGCTCAACCGGCTCAGGATCCGGACGGTCGGGGAAATCATCGCCCTCGATCATCAGGTTTTCCAGCAGAAAGGCCCGGTAGGCGCCCGGATAATGCACCGCGAAATGCTCGCTCTCGAAGCGTGGCGAGGAAATCACCACCAGGGCGCAATGGTGCAGCAGGCGCCGTTCAAAACGGCGCAGCAGGCGGGCGACCAGCGACGGGCCGGTCAGGCGGTGATGCACATCCAGACATTCGTAGATCAGCGGCCTCTCCAGCCCCAGTTTGCGGCGCGCGCGCACCGCAACGGCCAGCATATCCAGGTTGCGCGCATAGATGGCATCGCAATTCGCCAGAATGTCCCGTTCCCGGGCCGCAATATCTGCACCGCGAAAGATCGACATGACCCTCTGGCCATAGGCGTTGTCGCGGGTCTCTCCCAGATCGATGAGCGGCCAGTCCGTGGCCTGTTTCACCCCCCGATGCGGCATGAAGCCCACCACATCATGCCCCGCGCTCTGGAAGGCCCGGGCGCGACGGCGGATGGCGGGTTCATTGGAATTATGGCCAAAGAAAGCGATGGTGGACATCAGATGCGCGCCTCAAGGTGTTTTTTCGGTCTGTGCAGGCATCTGCGCCGACGGCCCGCCCTGCACCAGGCGTGACAGGAAGCCCATCCCCCAGGCCAGATGCATCGTGGCCAGCGCAAGGCTGGCCGCCATCCCGCAGGCAGAGCGGTGTTTCCATGCGACCTGCAGACCGATGCACAGGATGACAATGCCGTAAAAAAGCGGCCAGAGCAGAAGAACCCGGGTCACCGGCAAGGCGAGCAGGCTCAGCAGGACAAGGCCCGTGTGAATTGCCGGGATCAGTTGGCGGAGACCAGGCCGAACCCTGTGTTTCAGGCAGGTCTGGGCGCGCCCGACCCCGTAATTCCAATATTGCTTCCAGAGGCGTCTGGCCGAGCGGCGCGGGAAATAGCCGATGCGCAGATCGGCATTCAGCCAGATCCTGTCGCCTCGGCGGATCAGCCGCATGTCATATTCGGCATCTTCATTGGCCCGGAACCCCACATCATACCCGCCCAAAGCCCGGAAACTGGACATCCGGAAGGCGGCGTGATGGCCGTGATCGTAATAGCCCGAAGCCGTGCCGCCGCGATGGGGCGAGCCACCGGCGCCCAGCTTGCTGTCGGCCACCCAGACCAGACCGCGCTGAAAACAGCCGCCACTATCGGCAATGGCATCCATCGGCACCACGACCGAAGCCACGTCTTTTTCCACAAGGCAATGGGCCAGCCCGCTGACATAGCCGGTCGGGTAGGCTGCATGCGCATCGCACCTGATGGCGATGTCGAACCCGTCAAACTCGGGCTGCAGCAGCAGGTTCATCGCGGCGGCCTGGGTTTTCCCGGGATTGTGGATCAGGCGCAGATTGTCGAAGCGCTCCGCAAGTTTCGAAACGATCTCGCAGGTGTCATCTTCGCTGCCGCCATCGGCCACGATGACCGGGCAGCGCGACGCCACGGGATCATCCTGAATGAGATCGCACAGCACGGCCTCGATATGCGCCGCCTCGTTCAGGGTCGGGATCAGAACAACGACGCGGTCCGGATCAATATTGCGCATGTTTTCACTCACCAGCGATAGGCCTCGGCTTGCGGATAGTCCCGTTCGCACAGATCCGCAGCCTGCAGAGAGGGCCGGGGACGGATCCCCGCGCGCGCGCAAAACACGGCAATGCGCGAGAATTGCATGAAGTCCCGATTTTCCAGAGCCTCCCGCGCCCGCCAGAGCGATCCGCGCCCGAACGCATTGACCAGGGTCTTGCCAGCCGTCCCTCTGCGCGCCAGAGCCAGCAATTGCTCGCGCACCGGAGAGAGATAAGCCTGTGTACTGCCGTGTTTTCCAGCCATGGTCCGAAGAGCGATCCCGATTTCGGTCGCAGACAACCCCCGGGACGGGTCCATGTCCACCGCTATTTCAAAATCCTCGATTGCCGCTGCCCAGTCGCCGCGGCGCGCATAGACACAGCCCCGCTGCAGATGCCCCGCGCGCAGCGCCAGATCCTGGGAATCCGCCTTGAACAGAGCCGCATAAAACGCAATCGGCAGGCGGGGGCGCAGATCCGCAAAGATTGCCCGATCCGCCTCGAACCAGACCGCCTCGGAGCTGGCCGCGGCATGCTGCTGTGCTGCCGGACCACGCAGCCCCTCATGCTTGCGCTGGAAGAACACGACATCGTCAATCATCTCGATCGGAAACCGCGTGCCCAGCCGGACGAACATTTCATAGTCTATGGATCGGCTTAAATCCTCGCGAAACGGGCCGATTGTTTCGTAACAGGACCTTCTGACCAGAGAGGCGTTCTGAAAAAAGAAGATATCTTCGAGCAGATGCCGGATGACGCTGCCCGAAGACAGATCGGGCCAGTAGCCGGTTCCGAAAAAGGTTTTTTCCGCACTGTCCGCCGCCACGGAAAACCGGACATGCGCGCCCGCTGCGATCCCGGCCGTGCCGGTATCAAGAACATGACCCAGCTTTTCGGCGGCATCGGGACAGGCGATGTCGTCATCGTCGCATATCCACACATAATCGCCCCGAACCTCCTTCATCGCCGCGTTCAGCGCGGCGGATTTTCCCTGGTTTTCCGCCCGAAAATACGCAAGCACACCGGAGCGATCCGCGCTCAGCAACCTGCGGGCGACATCGGGCGTATCGTCGGTCGATCCATCGTCCCAGATGAGGATCTGGCTCAGGGGGCGGGTCTGGTTCAGCAGCGCCTCAACGGCCTCGCCCAGATAGCTGCTTCTGTTGAAGGTCGGAATGATAGCCGAAATAGAACCTTGCAACGAAACGTTCCTTAAGTGAAATACTGTTGGGCGGCCCCAGCTAAAGAAACATGGGACATTTTCATATGTCTAGCGCTATATGGTCGGGGCAGGTGCCTGTTTACCAGTGTAATGTTGCCGCGGTTTGCGGAAGGAATGGAACATGCTTCGACTGCTCGTCTTTTGCCTCGTAACCCTGACCGGCGCAAGCTGGGGATATGCCCAGTCGCTGGACGATCCGAACATCCATCGCCTGTCACCGGGCGACAAGGTCAGCCTGCGGGTGGTGATCTGGGACGAGGATGAGCGCGATTATGTCATCTGGCAGGCGGTCAGCGGCGAGTTTCTGGTTCAGAGCGGGGGGCGCATCATGGTGCCGCTTGCCGGCCGCATCATGGCAGAGGGGCACACCCCCGAGGAGCTTGCCGACGAGGTTGCCGACGCACTGCAAGTACAGGTCCGCAGCAACAGCGCCCCGTCAATCGCCATCGAGGTGGTGCAATATGGCCCCTTCTTCATCATGGGTGATGTGGACAATCCCGGCGCGTATCCGGCCCGGCCCGGGCTGACCGCGCTCCAGGCCTTTGCGCTGGCCGGGGGCGGGCAGCGCCTGGACGAGGTGGGCATCGACACGCTGGCGATCATGCGCGAGACGGGAGCGCTGGAACAGATCCAGACCGAGCTGCTGCGCGCGCGCATCACCTCGATCCGGCTGCGCGCCGAGGTCGAGGAGCACGACAGCCTGCAATTTCCCGACACGCTTGTGCCGGTTGCCGGCTCCGCGCCTCTGGATCTGCTGCTGGAGGAAGAGCGCAGGATTTTCGCCGCGCGCAAAACCGCGCTGGAACGCGAGCAGGCCTCGCTGAGCGAACTCATCACGTTGCTGATGACCGAGATCGAAACCCTGGAAAGGAAGATCGAAGGCCAGCAGGAACAACTGAAGCTGGCCGAGGAATACCTGAAGAATACGCAATCGCTTGTCGACAAGGGACTGGCGCGGGCACCGCAACTGACCCAGGCGCAGAAAGGCGTGTTTGATATCGAGGCCAAAACCCTTGATCTGCAGAACAGTTTCTACCGGGCCCAGCAAAGCGTCAAGGAGGCCGAGCGCGACGTTGTGGCCCTCAAGGCAAACCGGGCCACCCAGGCTGCGGTGGAACTTCAGAACGTGAATGCGCGTATCGAGATGCTGAGCAGCCGTCGCGACACGGCACGCCGAATGCTGCTGGAGCGCGGCGCGGTAGTTGGATTTACCGACGAGAACCGGCAATATGAACGCAGCTTCCGCGTGCAGCGCGGCAATGGCGCGGACCGGCGGATCTTCGAAGGGCCCGACACGATCGTCATTCCTGGGGATATCATCACCGTCGAGCAGACCCTGAGTGTGCCCGAAACCGCCCCGCCGGGCTGAGATACCGGCGCTCAGTCGGCCCTGAGATATTCCAGAAGCGCGTCATTGCTCATACGCGATTGCAGATCTGACACCACATTCTGGCGGCACTGCGCGGTGCCGTCCTGATCGCTCAGCATGGCGATCAGCGTTGACGCAAACTCCTCGGGCGTGTCCACGGCGGTCACCAACCCGTCCAGGGTATCCCCATAGGCTTCAAGCGTCTTGTTGAAGGTGAGAACCCGCATTCCAAGTTCGAGATAGGTTCCGATCTTGATGCTGATCCCGCTGGTTACCAGCATCGGCGCGATACCGATCGTGTTTCCGTTCCCCAGCACGCGCAGATCTTCCATGAAGCTGAAACAGCGCACGCCCTCGGGCCTGTCCGTGACCCATTGCGAGATTTCCCCGACGATCCAGAGCTCGCATGTCACCTCGGCCCGGACACGCGGCCAGATCTCGGTCAGGATCAGATCCAGCGCCGCCCGGTTGCCGCCATGGCTGACACCTATGAACACGACACGGGGGGCGCCGTCGGCGGTGCCCTTGTTGTCGGCGAGGACCGGGCGCATCCAGATGTGGCGTATGTCGGGAAGCTTCTGCTGCAACTGCCCCGCTTCGATCTGCGAGGCATGGATGCACAGATCGGCCTGCCGCAGGCGGTCGCATTCCTGCTCGACGCTGATCGGAATGTGGTCCGGCGTCCGACCGGCCTGCTGGAACGACCGGGCCCGGCTGGAAAACAGATCATGCATCAGCACCGCGCGTTTCCTGGAGCTGCAGCCGCCAAGCAGCGGCGCCAGCGAGGAATACTCCGCGACGACCAGATCACCGGGCACCCGGTTCGCCGCCTCCTGAACCTCGCGCGCCTCCGGCGGCTCCAGCACCTTGCTCAGGTCGCTGGGATAGGGCTGGTGGGCGCCGCCAAGCCAGCGACGCGGCACGGAGAGCACCTGAATGGCGGCCCGGCGCAGGGCTTTCATCCAGACGGTCAGGCGGGTTGAAAAATACACACCGGCGATCTGAACCGTTCCGGGCCAGTCAACCGTAATGCTGCGATCGGCAAGTATCCGATCAGGCTTGCAGAAGGGAATTCTGCCAAAACTGGTGATCGGAGCGAGCACGATCCGGATTTCATAATCTGCGTCGGCCAGGCAGGTGCACAAGCACATCAGATGCACACCACTGCCTGACTGAAGGTTGTTTATGCGCCGGTGCATCAGGATCGTCGCTCGTCGGGATGCGCGCTGGTCCTTGGAATTGCCCTCTGGAGGAAGCAAGATGCTGGCCACCTTAATGATGTCTCATGCGCGGATCCTGTTAAGATCCGGCTGCCCCATATTTATTTTTTTCATGTCGCTGCAATCGGCACAGAGAGTCAACTGGAAGGTTGGCATCATTTTTCCCCCTTAAGTCTCTTGCCCAGCCCCTCGGCGATCTGGCGCCCCACCCTGGGCAGTGCTGCGGGATGCTGCCCGGCAAGCCGGATGGCCTCGGGCAAGCGTCTCGACTTCAGGGCCTGCAAGACCCGCTCCGAGTTCATCATGTTCCGCAACCCGGTTTCCCGGCGGCGAAACAGGTCGGTCGCCCTGGCGCTGAGATGCCCGTCATGGCGCGCGACAAAAGCCCGATCCGCCTTGATCAGAGCCTCGAAATGATCGGGATTGATGCGGTAGGACACCGACCCTTCGCGCACCGTGTAGAGATAGTCAGCCTCGGGCCGGATATGTACCTTCGCTCCCATTGCCAAGGCGTTGAAGATCAGATGGCAATCTTCGCCATTGCGCAAGGTGGGATCGTATCGCAGCCCCGTCCGCTCCAGAAACGCGCGGCGGATAAGAGGTTTGAGATAACCCGCGCTTCTGGAGGTGCGGGACACCAGATTGTCCGCGACATAGTCCTCCAGCGTGACCGGTTGGTCCGGGTCGATCCCCTCCGGGGGCAGGAACGGTGCCCCGTCAAGCGGCTGACCTTCCCCGTCGACCCTGAGGAAATTTCCCAGAACGATATCCGCCTCAAGCCGATCCGCCATCGCGATCATTCCCGCCAGCCGGTCCGGCAACATGGTATCGTCGGAATCCAGAACACAGGCCCAATCCCCCCTGGCCAGATCAAGCGCGGCATTGCGGGCCGCGCTAGGGCCGCCGTTTTCCTCCAGACGGTGAAAGGTGATCTCTTCGCACTTCGGCAGCCGGGAGGCGATATCCTCATCGGAGGCGTCATCGGCGATCACGATTCCGACGGATACCGATTGCTGCGCAAGCGCGCTGTCCACCGACCTGCTGATCGTGTCTGCAGCGTTCCACGCCGCTATGATTACCGTTGCATCGGTCATGGGGCTCAACTACGGTTTAGGCGATTTGAAGAGGTTCAATTGCGGGTCCGAATGATACACAGTTTGTGTCCTGCATGGGCAGGGTATGCAACACTTAGTGGTGTTTCAACGTTTTCGATCCGTTGCCGATGCGCTTGGGCAACGGCGGACGGGCCTGCCATGCCCCCTGAAAATGTGCCGGTGACCCGGCTGTGACCGAGCCCGGAACACAGGCCCGGATTGCCGTGATCATCCCGACCTGGAATGCGCAATCGACCCTTCGCAGAGCGGTCACCTCGGCGCTCGCCCAGGACCGGGTTTGTGTCGAGGTGGTGATCGTGGATGACGCGTCGCAGGATGGCACTCTGGACTGCGCCAGAGCCCTCGCTGCCGAAGACGATCGCGTGCAGGTGCTGTCCCAGCCCGAAAACCGCGGCCCCGCCGCAGCCCGCAACCGCGCGCTGGACCATATCTCGGCGCCTTATGTCACGCCGCTGGATTCCGATGACTTCATGGAGCCCGGGCGCCTGGCGCAGCTTTTGCACATCGCAGAGCAGGGTGATTGGGATTTTGTCGCCGATGACCTCTTGAAGGTTCCCGAAAGTGATGTCGACGGGCCCCGGACCCGATTGTGGTCACAAACGGATATCGGCCTCCAGACCCTCGACTTTTCCGGCTTCGTGCGCGGCAACCTGTCGAGCCGGCATGGCGGGCGCCGGGAGTTGGGATTTCTGAAGCCGTTGATCTCCACCGCCTTCCTCAACCGGACCGGCCTGCGCTATGACGCCGATATGCGCCTGGGCGAGGATTACATGCTCTATGCCTCGGCATTGTCGCAGGGCGCACGTTTCTGCCTGACCGATCCGGCAGGTTATGTCGCCGTGACACGACCGACCTCGCTGAGCGGGCAGCATTCGGCCCGCGACCTTGGCGCGCTGGTCCAGGCGGACCAGACCTTGATGGCCCGCACAGACCTGTCGGCCGGGGATCGCGCCGCTCTCCGGGAGCATTACATCGAAACACTGAAGAAATGGCACTGGTTCCGCATGATCGATGCCGTCAAGGCCCGCGATCCTGTCGACGCGTTGCGCTGCTTTTACGCACCGCCCGCAGTGATCGGCGATCTTTTAGGCAAACTGGGCGAACAGGTTCTCATTCGCGGGTCCGCAAGGTTGCCGTTTCTGGCAGGCACAGACCGCATGAAGGACACCGGAAAAGAAGGCGAAAACCCGTGACAGGGCCAGAATTGACAGGGTCAAAAATTCGATGGGGGATATTCGGTTCTGGCGGCATCGCCCGACGATTTGCCCAAGACATGCGGTTCAGCCGGACCGGGGTGCTTGCCGCAGTGGCCTCCCGCAGCTCCGAAAACGCCCAAAGCTTCGCACAGCTGTTCCCCGGCACCAAGGTCTTTGACGACTATCGCGACCTGGCCGACTCCGACCAGGTGGATGCGATTTATGTTGCAACCCCCAACGCACTGCACAAAGACCACAGCCTGATTGCGATCAACGCCGGCAAAGCCGTGCTCTGCGAGAAACCGTTTGCCTGTAACGCCGCTGAGGCGCGCGAGGTCGCTGCGGCGGCAGCGGCAGCCAATGTCTTCTGCATGGAGGCGATGTGGACAAGGTTCCTGCCGATCATGGCTGATCTGCGCCAACGCATCGCCGCAGGCGAGTTGGGGCAGGTGGCGCATCTGGAAGCCTCGCTGGGCTTTGCCCGCACCGAAAGACCGGGCGATCCGATCACCGATCCGGCCCTGGGCGGCGGCGCCCTGCATGATCTCGGCTGCTATGGGATGTCGATTGCAGAGTTTCTGCTGGGACCGTTTCAGCTGGAGGGCGGCAGTGTCGAACGCTCGGCCACGGGAAGCTCCAGAACCGCCGCCTTTGTGTTGAGCCATGCGGGGGAGGGGGAGGCGGCGCTGTCAACGATCAGCGTCAGCCACGCCACGCAGATGCGCAACATGCTGGTGCTGTCGGGCTCGAAGTCCCGGATCACGCTGGAGGCGCCCTTCATCCAGGCCGGATATGGCACCGTATCCCCGGTCCGCTTTGCAGAACCTGGTGCCGTGCCCGGACCTTCTTTGCGCGCGCGCCTGTCTAATTCGCTTTACGGGCAGAAGGCAAAGCGCATGATTCGGGCCGTTTTGCCCGGCCACGCAAAAATCTCGGCCCAGTTTCATGGAAGTGGCTTACAATTCGAAATCGATGAGGTCGGCACCTGCCTCGGCAGCGGCCGGACCGTCAGTCGGGTCATGCCTCCGGAAACGACAATATCCGTCCTGGAGACATTGGAGAAACTGGATGGATCACAGGCTTCAACCTCCTGAAAAGACCTGCCTCAAAATGGGCCAACCCATTGTGAAGACTGAGACACAGTTTTGCCAATGTCCCGGCCTTAATCTGCCATTTTGGAGATTTATCCCCAAGGTCGACGGGTCGTTGGGACCGGTGACTGACAAGGGTTCGAAAGCGGTATGTTCAGTGCCGCAGATCGGGGTCTGATAGTGTCTGTAACCGGACTTTCAACGATTTTTCGCGAGGTTCTGATAGGCGGAATATGGAGCGGTCCTGCATTGTTTCACGCAGGAATTTGCCGATCTTTAGACTGCTTTTTTAGGACTATGGTTCTTGCCATTTTGGCACGGTACGCCAGCGTTGCAAATTCGGGA
>NZ_JBGRUO010000042.1:0-18843 GCF_041537905.1 Ruegeria jejuensis
ACTAAATCGCTCCGCGATATGGGCTCTGTTTGGCGTGAGTTGTGCTTACGCGGGATATGTTTCGCGGTTTGTTGAGTTGGGAGTTTCCTGTTGATCGAGGTGATTTTGCCTCGATTGACAGAGGGTTTTCCCATGAACGTTCAGCATTCCACACCAACGACACCCCTTCGCGTGCGCATGATCGCCGATATGTCATCGCGCAATCTGGGACCGGCGTCTCAGGTTGGTCACTTGCGGGCCTGCAAGCGATTTGCGGCCTGGCTGGGGCGGTCGCCGGAGACGGCCACACCAGATGAAGTGCGCGCCTTCCAGCAGCATTTGATGGAGACCGGCACCAGCATCTGCACCCGCAATCGCACGATGACCGGGGTGAAGTTTCTGTTCCGGGTCACACTGCGGCGGCATGATCTTGTGTCGGAGATCTTCAGTTTGAAGGAGCCCGTCAAGGTCCCGTTGGTGCTGAGCCGCAACGAGGTCAGGCGTATCCTGGCCATGGCGCCGAGCTTGAAGGCGCGGGTGATGCTGTCGCTGGCCTATGGCTGCGGCATGCGCGCGGGCGAGGTCGTTCGGCTCAGGGTCGGTGATATCGACGGGGAACAGAAGATCATCCGCATCGTACAGTCCAAAGGCCGCAAGGATCGCAACGTGATGTTGCCCGGCGATATTCTTGGCCTTCTGCGCAACTGGTGGAAGGAACGTCCGACCAGTCAGGACCAAGGCGCGGCGGGACCTGACCGGGTGATCTTCCCCGGGTATAATGGCAAGCATCTGTCGCCACGCCAGATCTCGCGGCTGTTCAAGCAAGCCGCAAAGGCGGCGGCCATTACCAAGCCGGTCACGTTGCACACGCTCCGGCACAGTTTTGCGACGCACCTCCTTGAACGCGGTGTCGATATCAGGGTCATACAGGCACTCTTGGGCCATACCAAGCTGACCACGACGGCACGCTATGCCAGCGTTGCCACGGGCATGATCTCAGCAGTGGAGAGCCCCCTGGACAACCTGAGCCAGGTGGCCAAACGCAAAAAGGGCAAGAAAGGCGCTTCATAGCCCGCGTTGGCACGAGCAAAGCTGGAGGTTGCGGATATCTTCCGCGCCCACGGTGCTGCCTGGCGAGCGGCCAATGCCGGCCATGTCAGCCTCGACCAGTTGAAGGTGATGAGCGCGATCGAGCGCTGCCGCACGGCGGTGCTCGGCGGCCATGTTGCGCGATGTGAAGACTGCGTGCATGAACACATCGCCTATAATTCCTGCCGCAATCGCCATTGCCCCAAATGTCAGGCGGGTGCGGCAAAGGCCTGGCTGGCAGCGCGCGAGGCCGAACTGCTGCCCGTGCGGTATTTCCACCTGGTCTTCACCCTGCCGAAGCCGATCGCCGACATCGCGCGCACCAACAAGCGTGAACTCTACAACCTGCTGATGCGGGCGAGCGCGGACACGGTGATCAGGATCGCCGCCGACCCCAAGCACCTTGGCGCGCGCGTTGGGATCACATCCGTGCTCCATACCTGGGGCTCTGCGATGACGCACCACCCTCATGTCCACATGATCGTTCCAGGGGGTGGATTGTCGACCGATGGCAGCAGCTGGATCGCCTGCCGCAGGAACTTCTTTTTGTCCGTCCGGGTCCTGTCCCGGCTTTACCGGGGGCTCATCCTGGACAGGCTGGACAAGTTGCACGGGGCCGGGAAGCTGCAGTTCTTCGGCAACCATGCCGAGCTTAACAATCCTGCCGCCTTCAACGCATTCCTGCAGCCGCTGCGCAAAATCGACTGGGTCGTCTACGCCAAAGAACCCTTCGCCGGACCAAAGGCCGTGCTAGCCTACCTGTCTCGCTACACGCACCGCGTCGCCATCTCAAACAGCCGCCTGATCCGGTTCGATGCCGACAGCGTGACCTTTAAGGTCAAGAACTACCGCGCAAAAGGTTCGGGCCGGCACACCACCATGACCCTGGCGACCGACGAGTTCATCCGCCGGTTCCTCATCCATGTGCTGCCCAAGGGCCAGCACCGCATCCGCCACTACGGTTTCTACGGAAATGGCAACCGCGCCGCCAATATCACTAGGATCTGGGGCCTGCTCGGGGCCAGAACGCCAAGTCGGGAAGACGCCGGTGATGCAAGTGAATGCGACATCGATCAGCCCCCCAGGGTCCTCGCACTGCCCTGTCCATGCTGTGGCGGGCAACTGATCATCGTCGAGGCAATCGCGCCAGCCCAGCACCCCAGAGCGCCGCCAAAACCAAAAAAGGCCGCCGCATGAAACGCGCGCGCAACTTGTTTATAGACACCTTCAGCCGCAGCCGAGCTCAACTGCGCACCCATCGTCATGCACTGATCGGATTATCGACGCGGCACAGGCCGGCGAAAGAGACAAAACAACACGCATATCGCCCAAATGCTGGTAAGGGAAACCTGACAGAAACCCTTCAACGGGTAGGCCAGATCAGACCCCAGGCAAGCCCTTCGTACAAATCCCCATAGCACAGCCGACCCAAAAGAACTAACCCCGCGATTTCCCGCCTGAGCGCTTCTCTGACGCCGGGAAACCCATCGCGCAACTCCCCCGCCAGCATGCGGCGTCCGAGAAACCTGCATCACAGCCGACCTCGGAGGCGTTGCAGCATTGCCCCGTGTTAGTCATCGATCTAACTGCTCGGGTGGACCAGAAGAGACACTTAACAACAAATCCGTCGTGACGGTGCGGTCTCACAGAAGCGGAGTTTGGTATGGTGGAGGGGAGCCCCACACCCCTCAATTGTCTGCATGCGGAGGGCTTCCCGGTGCTCGGTAGCGATCCAAAGGGCTGCGTTTGGCATCACTTCCGTAATAATGCCCGCTACCCTCCGGCTTTCCAAACAAAAGGAAAATCGCCGAGTTGGCGCCATCTCGCGGGGATTTCATGCCCAACTCCTCAGGAGGTTTTCCCCTGCCTTCAATATATCGACGGGTCAGGTCCGTCGCGATGAAACCGGGCGTGCAGGCATTGATGACAAACTGAGGGTACTCCCGCGCCAGGTGGAGTGTATAGGCGTTGGCGCAGGCCTTTGACAATCCATAGGCCGAGCCGTCGCCTAATCCTCGAGATGAGAACGCATCCGCATCATTGGCGATGGCAATGCACTCTTCCATCAGCCTCTCGATCTCGTCCCAAGTCACGTCCGGGCGCGTGAAGAAGGTTTGTTGTTCCCGGCTACATGTGGCCACAAAGTTCGGGCCAGCAGCGGACGTAACATTCACGATCCGACCGCCATCAGCGAGACGTGGAATGAATGTGGTGCATACCCGCTGGACACCCCGTGTGTTCACGTTGAGCACATTACCCAGATCGTTGGAGCCAAAGCCGATGCCTGCGTTGTTGACGATGCCATAGAGCTTCTCGCTGCCACATGCCTCTCGCACCTTCTGTGCCGCTCGACCAACAGATTCATCGCTCGCTACGTCGAGCTCGACGGCTTGGACCCGGCCGCTTCGACCCGCCCCGCCCTGCCGAAGACTTTCAACAGCGGCCGCACCTCGATCGGGATCCCTTGAGCCGAGGAACACGAACGTGTCATCGGCCTCTTCGAGAATCCGTTCAGCGATGGCAAACCCAATGCCCTTGTTTGCCCCGGTCACCAGAAAATTCCTCTTGACCATTCTTCATCAGCTCCCCATGTCAAGTTCCGGTAGACTTTCCAACCTGCCGCCACGCATCCTTTTTTCGCAGACCCATTTGGGCGGTTCCTGACGATTCTCCAGCAGGCAATGAAAAGATAGTAGTTGCAGAGACAACTCCATAGCCCGAAGCTGCTCCCTCATTCATCTTCCTTGGACGGCCCTGAGCGGATGAGGTGGATGGCTCCTGCTGCACCGGCATCGAACGTGCCAAAGTGCAGTTGTCATCGACTGCTAGGGAAGGAGCCACCCAATGACAGTAAAGACTGTGGGCCTGGATTTGGCCAAGGACGTTTTTCAGGTGCACTGTGTTTCAGCCACGGGGCGTCGGATCATCAACAAGAAGATCAAACGCGCGAAGCTGATCGCCTTCTTCGAGACATTGCCGCGCTGTGTGGTTGGTATGGAGGCCTGCGGGTCATCCCATCACTGGGGACGCAAGTTGCGTGAGCTCGGCCATGACGTTCGGCTCATGCCAGCAGCCTACGTCAAACCTTACGTGAAGCGCGGCAAGACCGATGCAGCCGATGCCGAAGCGATCTGCGAGGCAGTGCGTCGCCCGACCATGCGTTTCGTCGAGATCAAATCGGAAGACCAGCAGGCGGTCCTTGCTATTCATCGGGCGCGCGATCTTGTCGTCCGGCAACGTACCCAGGTCGTAAACATGATCCGCAGTATCCTTCGTGAGTTTGGTCACATCCTACCGACGGGTATAGAAGCTGTGTCCAAGTTCGCGCGAGAGCACGGCACCGAAGACCAGTTGGAAATGCCCGAGATCGCGGGCGGCATTCTTGGTGTGATGTGTCATCAACTGAACGGGCTCAATGTGCGGGTTGATGGGCTGACCAAACTGATCGAACAACATGCATGGCTGGAAGCCGATGCACGTAGGTTGATGCGCATGCCGGGGATCGGACCGATCACCGCGTCGGCCGTTGTTGCCACCATTGGCGATGCAAAACAGTTCGAGACTGGCCGCGATTTAGCCGCCTGGTTGGGCCTGACACCGCTGAACAAATCCAGCGGCGGTCGAGAGCGCCTCGGGCGGATCACGAAGAAGGGTGACCGATACATCCGAAAACTGCTGATCATCGGAATGACGTCGCGCGCGCTCATGGCCAAGAACAGCCCAGAGAAAGCCGACACCTGGACTGCAAAGCTTCTAGACGAAAAGCCCTTCCGGCTGGCGACAGTCACCATGGCCAACAAATCCGCTCGGATCATCTGGGCGCTACTGACGAAACAGGAGGAATACCGGCAGCCGATCGCTTGATCCTGCCGAGAGATGCAAGACGATTGATGTGATGATGCGAAACGAAGTCAACCAAGAGTAAGGACACTCCGACGAATGTCGCGGCCCCCGAGGTCGTTTAGCCGATAGGAACCTTGCTCGCGGAACTCATCAGGGCCAGTGGCAACCGCCACGCAAACAGGCCGGACACACGACTGTACTGACAGACCATCGCAGTCTCAGAAATCTCTTGTAATGCAGGAGCCATCCACACAGGACACTGGCCAGTACTCGAGCCGCTGCGTTGCAGCATTACCAAAGCGGACATCGCATCGAGTTATGTCAGCGAGATGGGCGCGAAGATGCCTGTTTCGGCCTGCAGCGACAGGAGGATCACCATGCCATCGGGGTAAGGAACCCGATGGCAAGCCAGAGGAGGAGCGGCACAGCGGCGAGCGATCCCCACATTCCGCCGCGCTTCCTAGCGCCGACGCCAACGATCCTCGGGGCGGCTGACGCAGGCAACGCTTCACTCAGCGGGCGATCTCGCGGTTGTAGCGTGAGGCCCATTCAGGCTGCATCTTGATGATGTGGTCCCAGTCGAAGTCTATGAGCCGGGCCACCTCCTCTTCGCCGTAGATCACCTTTTCGGCGAGCGCGCCGGGAAGCTCCAGCGACTTGATGGTCGGCCCGTAATAGATCTCTTCAGCGTAGGCCAACTGGCATTCGGGAGAAAGATGGAGCGACACCCACTCCTCCGCGAGCGCCTGGTTCCGGGTGCCTTCCGTGATGCAGGCCACGTTCAGCGCCACCGGCATCCCCTCGGTGGGGTTAGACACGATGATGTCGGGGTTCACGGTGTCGGCGAACTTCTGGGTGAAGGAGCCGAAGTCGACGCTCGCCGCCGCCGCGCCAGCTTCGAACATGCCGCAAGCTGGGACTGGCGCGACTGGAACGCAGTGAACGATTTTCAGCTCCGCGATCGCCTCGAAACCCGGGTCAATGTTGAACTCGTCGCCGCCGTGGGTGCGGGCGGCCATCAGGAGCGCCGCCGTGCCCTGCGCGCCCGGATAGCTCGGCCATGCGAGCTTGCCGGCAAGGTCCGGCCGCCAGAGATCGAGCCATGACGTGATGGGCGCATCCACCATCGTCTGATTGTAGACTGGCGTCACGGAATTGAACGCGACGCCATAGCCGCCCTTCTTGGCGAGTTCGTAGAGGTCGTCGAACCCGGCGACCTCGGGCTTCGGCGCCTGGGTGACACCGTCGGTCACCGCCCGACGCGACTCAAAGATGTTGAGGTAAATGACATCGAAGGACGGTTGGCCGCGCTCGGCATAGGCGCGCGCCCAGCGCTCCACCGTACCGCCGAGGACGTACTCGATCTCGACGCCGTATTTCTCGACGAGCGGCTCGGCGATGAACTTCTTGGTGATGCGCTCTTGGGCGCCGCCCCAGATGCCGACGACCAGTTTGTCGCCTGCCTTGATCTCGGCACGCGCGGGGCCGCTGATGATGGCCGGGGCCGCGAGCACCGATACGCCCGCGAGAGTTCCGGCGGTAAAGGTGCGCCGGGTGAGGCCGGGTCGTCGATGGCTGCTCTCTGGGTCTATTGGCATGATATACCTCGCATTTACTGTGCTGCTGACACCTTAGCAGAGAATGAGCGAGGCGTTGTCGCACCGTGCTCCTGCAACACACTATTCTACTAGCGCGTGACTCGCTCAGTATGGCGCATATCCTGCGGCATTGAAATAATTCTGAGCGTGATTGGGCGTCACGAAGTCGACAACCTCACCGATGCGATGCCAGAGACCGTCGACGGTGCGTTCTGCGGCATTTCTCAGGTGCGACTGGCTCGAGCGGTGTAAAAATCTTCAGTGTGTTGGGCCGGAGTAAGCTACGGGGCTGTGATGGAATGGACATCCCCTGATCTCTCATCTGTTAGGTCTTGGAGATGGAAGCCATCAGGAGGTTAGCAAAATGGCGGACTTAGACCTTGTCGGCATAGACCTGGCGAAGAATGTGTTTCAACTTCATGGATGCAGCTCCGCGGGCGAGGTGGTTTTTCGCAAACGGCTCAGGCGCAACAAACTTCTGTCTTTCGTTGGCAAACTGCCAGCGTGCACCATTGCGATGGAGGCCTGTTCCGGAAGCCATTATTGGGGGCGAGAGTTTGAGGCACTGGGCCATACCGTGCGTTTGATCGCACCGAACTATGTCAAACCTTTTGTGAAACGCAGTAAGAGCGATGCGATCGACGCGGAAGCCATTTGCGAGGCAGCCCTGCGACCAACGATGCGGTTTGTGCAGGTCCGTAGCGAAGACAATCAGGCTGCGGCCCTGGCTTTCAAAGCGCGGGATCTGTTGGTCCGGCAACGCACGCAGATCATCAATGCCTTGCGGGGCCACCTATCAGAGTTCGGTTTTGTGGTTGCGAAAGGCCCAACGCATGTCCGTAAACTTGTTTCTGCGGTTGAAGACGGCACCATTGAACTGCCGGAAATGTCCCGCCCTCTCCTGAGCATGTTCGTCGATACGCTTGATGCTTTGAATGGCCGTATCAGGCAGTTGGAGGCGCAAATTGCACAGCGTGCCAAGGAAGATGAAACATGCCGGAGGTTGACCGCGATACCAGGCGTTGGCCCGATTATCGCGACAGCGCTTGCTGCCCTCGCGCCACCTCCTTCGACATTCAGACGGGGCCGCGATTTTGCAGCATGGGTAGGCCTAACCCCACTCCAGCACTCGACTGGCGGCAAACAGCGCCTGGGGCGCACATCAAAGATGGGAAACCGGACGTTGCGACGCCTCCTTATTATTGGTGCCAGCGCCGTGGTTAGATGGGCCGAGCAAAAAGGAGCCGCCCCGGGTTCCTGGCTCGCAAGGATGCTGGCGCGCAAGCGCCACCGGTTTCCGCCTCAACTCATCGTGCACACGGTATGATTAGACAACACCTTCAAAGCCGTCCGTCAGATCAAGTTTGAAGTTTGACAGCTTATTGCTCAGTTTTCGGGCGCAGTTCGTTGGCGAGCTCTTCAGCCAAATCCTTCACTTTCACCCCGTCGATCGTAAGAGTGTTCTCGACTTCGCCTTCTTCGACATCAGACATTTGACTGTCTTCGTAGTCGTCTTCGTCGTCATTCCTCACGCCGCTGTAGGCTTGAGGCTTGGAGGATTTCCCTTCTGCAATAAGACTGAGCATGGTCTCAACGATGGCCTCTATGTCGTTTAGCGACAAATCACGGATTGTCGGCATGTCGTTGTCGAAAAAGAAGAAAAAATCCATGATCTGGCGCTTCACGTACAGAATTTTGTTCTTGGGGAAACCGCTCTTTTTCTCCAGATCGTTGGCGACGGCCTTCGTGTCAAAAAGTCCTATCAGGTTCTTATTGATCACCTCCTCCACGCGTTCGTCGTACTCATCTTTGCATTCCTGCGCCGTCCATTCATCTTCTTGGTGGGCAAGAGCCAACATCCGTAGAACCTGTTCCTCGCTATAGAAAAACCGGGTTCCAATCTTTGTCCCCACTTCGATATCGTCGCGCGACAGCCCCATCGACGTCCATTCGTCAATTGTGATCGCCATCAGATCCTGATTTAGAAGATTGCTAAGACGAGCATAGCACCCCGCCTCATCGTGACCACCGGGGACGCCATCAAAACTGCGACCAATCGGATTGTTGTTGCAGACCGCCATGGCCAGTTCCGCGATCTCGGACAGGTCTGCTGGGTCAACCACGGCATTATCGTCACCGATCAAAAGCCGACGAGGGCGTGGGATCTTTTCCTCTTGCTCCTTGTCGCCCAATCCACAGATCTCGGTGAGTTCCGCGAGTTTCTCCCGAGCACGCTCGCGATACTGTTCGGGCAGAGGCGTTTCGTCATCTTGCTCCATGACATCGGCGAACAAGTCGTCGACAAGATCCTGTTCGAAATGTGAGATCAGGCGCTTTACCGCTGCCAGCAACTCCGCCTTGGTCGGTAGTCGTTTCTTTTGCGGACTATTCTGGTCTGACACCAGCAGCGCGCCCTCAAGACCACGGCCCATCATCTTCATGCTGACTGTGTGGTCACCTTCGGACCCGCCTTGTGTCTTCACCTTGGGACGACCGGAAAATGTCAGCGCATGACCGCCATCTTCATCTTCGATGATTTCGCAAACAACATCCGCTGCGCCAAAACGATCATCAATTTTGGTCGCATGGGGGAAAGGTGTTAGCGTCTCGGTGACGTTAATCATTTCTCGCGCCGTCTCATCCAGAATGTCGTCAGCTAGACCAATCTGCTGCAAAAGGTGCCGTGCGATCTCGAAGCCGACCGAGGGCAATTGGACCGGCTCGATGTCGCGCATCTCATCGTCCCGAGCCTTATCCTCATCCTGGTCAACCACCAGTTTCTCGAGGTAGGGCATCTCCGCCGCGAAAAGGCGCGGGTTGGTTTGCCGCAAGTTCATCAGATAGGTCTCGATCTGCATCTGAGCCAAATTCAGGCAGGCGGCCTTGGCGTCGTCCTCCGATATGCCATTGGCCTTGGCAAGCTGCTCTCGCGCATTCGTCAGGCGCATCAGGCTGCCATCATCCAAAAGCCCTGAAACCAGTTCTAGGAAGTCTTTGCGAACCTCTTTGTCGAACGCCTCCTGAGTACCCTTATCCAGGTCAGGCTCTCCATAGCAGTAAATCAGCGCGGCTTTGAAATCGAAGGGCTGGCCATTTTCGTCCAGGAGTTCACCCCCCAAGGCGGCTTCGAACTCGTTTAGCTGGTCGCGGCACGCCCCTTCACCATGACCTTCTGTGTTCTTCGGGCTTGCGCCTTTGTTCATGTCGCTGGCGAGGGACGCACCCGGCAGTGTTTCTCTGACTTCAAGATAGAAACGAATGGCGCTGTCCAACGTCAATGGCTCCAGATTTTTCTTAGACGACATTCGCTCAACCTCGCTCCGCAGCGCAGGGTCCACCAGCGCGCCGAATGTCGGGTCGGAAAACGCGGGGTACTTCAGAAGGTTCTTGAAGAGTACGGCCATGTTTTCTTTCGCCTTGCCCACTTCAAGATTGCAGCAAGCGGTCTGTATCGCCTCGGTACACATCAAAAAAGCAGAACTGTGCTGACCGTTTTTTCCACCATGTTTCGGGGCCGGCCGCCCATTGAGACGCACGCCTTTCACGAGCAGTGGATCGCCTTCGTATACGGATCTGACTCCCGCCTTGGTCACGACGTTGTCTATTCCGCCAACACCAGGAACATCGATGTCATGCCAGAAGCAATCAAGCTCGGATCGTAAACAGGCAGCCAACATCAGCGGGTTCATTTCTTTCAGTTCTTCATCTTCAAGCTGACTCAACCGGTGACAGGCAACGGCGGCCGGTTCCCGACCCAGCGGCCTGTTTTGTGTCCGGTTGTCCGCGGACGTGGCAAGGGAAGCCAAATAGGTCTTAATATTTTCATCAAGCACACCCACCTCAGACAGAAGATTCTCGACCTCCGCATCCGTGATTTCAGGTTTCGGAAGAACTCCGTTTTTGAATTCTTTCTTCGCGTTGCCATCCTTCTTTTTCTTGGGAACGTTGCCTTGGCCTTCTTCGTCCCACTCGAAATCGCCTTCGTAGTCTTCGGACCCGACCTTCCGCTTCTTCTTGGATGTTACTTCTTCGTCGCTCTGATCGACCTCCTCATTGGAAGGCTTTTCGGAGCCACCCCCATTTTTGCCACCACCGAGCAGTTGCAACATCATCGTGATCGTCGCCTCTTTGGTAATGCCGTTGGCTGCCAGGGTGTCGTTTAGCTTGATGTCGTGACCTCCCGCCTTAGCGCGAAATTCAAGATCAGCAGGAGCTCCGATTTTCTTAAGGATCGCGCCCATCAATTTACCCGCGTTGGTTGTCAGGGGGATTTGGACCGTGTGCAATTTCCCAGTGGGATCAACGACAAAAATCTGCGTCCTCTGAACCTCCTTCGGCCGCATATCCTCCGACGAGGGTTTCAATACAGCCTGCATCAACCGAACCACGCTCTGAGCATTTCCTGCTGCCAGATCCGCCTTCAACCGAGTGATAATCGGATCTCGTTTCGGTGAGTTTTTGAGCGCCATCAGGATGTCGGGCATTCGCTCTGCCAGCGCTCGCTTGACCGCAATTAGCTCAATCGTTTCGCTCGCACCATCGGATTGACTCTGTGCGTCCGCCGCAAGCTTTGGCAGCTCTGCATCACTATCCTCGATTATGGCACCGGTGATGTCCAACAAGACAACCTTCAACTTAAGTCCGATGGAGTGCAGGAATTTCTTTGTTGCCTTGGCCAAGCCCGGCGGTGGATCCTCTAAACAGGTCAGGGCAACCACCGCACCTTCGGTCTGAAAGGTTCCGAACGCGACTTTTTGGGTTTCGCCTTCTTTCTTCGCCAATCGAACCAGCGCCTCAGGCGGTTGTTTCCGGTCCGTTTTGAAAACGGTCGCGGTCGCGGCTTTGCCCAGACAAATTGCGAAATTGAAAGGTTGCTTTCGCGATAGAGAAATCGAAGATTTCAGCTCATCAAGTGCTTTTCCGGTGCTCATATCGACCCCTGTCAATTTCGCCTGGAAAACGGGTAACTGCCGGTTCCGGCTGTTCGCCTATTAAACCGGGTTGGGATTGAACCCACCGCCGGAATTGTCTCACAATCCGGCCATTTCGACAACTTTAGATGGTGGTGGAAGGTCGGATCTGTTGCGAAGTTTTTACTGGCGACAGCGATAGCATTTTACCGGCGGGCTAAGCGACCAGCTCTGCAAATTGCCGAAACGGACAGACTCCGGGAGTGATTTGACCTTTGCGGATCATGTGTGCCACTTCGATTCCGTCGAGGGTTGCCGCCGCTGAAGCAAACGCCTTGAACCCTAGCATTGGCCGGATGCGTCTCTTGATGAAACGATGGTCCTGTTCCACGATGTTGTTCAGGTGTTTCCGCCTCACCATCTCAATTGGTATCGGGCAGCCAAAGCCTTTCAGCATTTTGTTGATCGCCTTGATACCAGCTGTGTTGGCGCCACTTTTGTCGATGACGATCTTACGTGGAAGGCCGTTGACCTCCAGCATTCGAGCAAAGAATTTTGTGGCGGCAGGCTTGTTCCGACGGTGTGAAAGCATGAAATCGAGAGTTTTGCCGTGTTTGTCGACCGCTCGGTAGAGGTAAACCCATGATCCCTTTACTTTAATATACGTTTCATCCATTCGCCAGGAGCGGTCGCATGGGCCTTTGCGCCGGCGTGCTGTTTCAGCGATTGCGCAAGAGTATCGTGTCACCCAGCGGTTCAGTGTGGTGTGATCGACGGAAACACCTCGCTCTGCCATGATCTCTTCCAGATCGCGGTAGGACACGCCGTATCGAACGTAGAAGAATACTGCGAATAGGATCACATCTTTCGGATATTGTGCACCTTTGAAGGAAATCATGATCTGGCTTTCGACTTGATACGACCGACAGTCATTCACTCGTTAATTCCGAAAGCGTCAATGGCCGAAAGTTTGCAACAGAACCCATAGGCACGGCCCAGACCATCAACCGCGACGCGCGGATGTGCCTCCTGGTCACCCAGGCCAGTTGCAACAACGGTTTCCGGACCTGTCGCAATGCCATCATCATCGAAGCGTCTGCAGCGTATGGAGATACTGTCATTCGCCGACAACTCGGCCCAGGCACAAACAAAGCCACCAGTGCCCACAAGTCCAAGTGCCGGAGCCGCAGGTGTTCCAGTGTCCGACGTTGCAAGCGCCTGAAGTGGAATACGCGTCGTACCGTCTGCATTGTAGCCGCGCGCCATGATCCGGATTACGCCGTCTCTGGTCTCCTGCCAGGCCAACAAGAAACTTCCATCTGGTGAAACCGCAATATCGGGGTCACGGTTATTGGATGACGCATCGGAGCTTGCCCGGTGACCACCAAAGAGTTGCGTTCCATCGGCACGGAAGCCACGTCGGGATATGTGGCGCACGCCGCTCGACGTATTCTCCCAGGCCACCATCGCATTGCGCTGACCATCCAGACCCAGTGTAGGGCGGGACTGGTGGCCTCTTGTGCTGTGCAGCCTACGCTGCTGGCCGCCGCAATAACTGCCCCAAGCAGACAACCCTGCAAGCCAGATATCGGCTTCACCGTCATCGTCATCGTCGTCTTGCCAAGCGACGGCGTAATGCGGCGCACCATAGATCAGACAAACACCCAGCAGGTCCAGCGGGCTCAGCCCGTTGCGCTGGCCGATCTCTGCATCGGGGTCAATGGGTGTGATGGTGTCCTCATCATCATCGATGGCAAAGGCTCGCCGCCCGTAGTGCATGATCGAACCGTAATCATAGCCGGTGAGCACTCGTCCGGTACTGAAGTCGAAGTTGCTAGCTTCATCGGGTTCGATGTTGCCCCCTTGAATGGAAACAAACATGTTTCGGTCGGGTCTGGTATGTTCGTGCCGGAAACCTACTGCATGCCCAATTTCATGAATGATGTTTCCACGGTGGAAGCCATCAAGCACATCACAGCGCACCGCTTGCCCGCCAGGCTGGCGACCGATGGCTGAGCGGCAAAACCCTTCCGCCGGTTCGAAATGAACAAAGTCGGCATCGGCGGCTGTCATCGGTCGCAGTCGCATGATCGTGCGTGTGTTCCAGTGCTCAATCGCAGCCTCGACTTCGTCGCGCTGATCATCACTGAAGTCGTCGCTGATAGTGTAAGGGACAATACCGTCGGGCCAGACGGACCCAACCCGGTCTGTTGCAAAAGCCATGTTTCACCTCAAAAATTAATTCCGTAACAATATTCGGCGCTGGCGGTTAAGTGAGGACCGCCGGACACTATCGGACCAGCATACCACAGGTTGAGCAGTTAGACGCTATGCCTATACCGACGTCCGATCTGGCAAGGGTATGATTGGGTCAATGGATTAGAGGTACACTTGTTGTGATGACAGGGGATCACTCCCCTGTCTCAGTCTAGCGGAAAGCTCTAACCTCAAACGAGGACGTTTTCAGGGATCACAGCAATGACCAAACGCACATGTTCCAAAACTTCGATGACGGACACTTACCATTCCAATGATAACCTTACCAATATACCACTGAAAACAAAAAGGAAAATCGGTAGAGAGTCCCGCGATTTACGTGACCATGACAGCGGGGCTGGGGTCCTGGTGTTCGACAGCACTATTCCGACGACCTGCCGAATGTATTCCAGCCTTCGGGTTGGAAAAGTGGCATGCAGGCGTGTTGCGGCTGGAGAAGGTCCGCTTCAAGCGCGGCTACACCGACTTCGCCCCGGTAAAGACTGTCCCGACGAAGGGCGGAGGTGCGAACGCTGGCCGCGGCGCGGGCAGCCAACTCGCGCGTGCGGGCCAGCCAGGCCGGTTCCTCGGTGTGCTGGTAGATGCGCAAGAGCG
This sequence comes from Ruegeria jejuensis, assembly GCF_041537905.1. Classification (NCBI taxonomy): domain Bacteria; kingdom Pseudomonadati; phylum Pseudomonadota; class Alphaproteobacteria; order Rhodobacterales; family Roseobacteraceae; genus Ruegeria; species Ruegeria jejuensis. Next base: position 14,291 of record NZ_JBGRUO010000042.1, read on the forward strand.
CGTAGGCGCGGCCCCCCAGCCCGCAGCACAGGTCGCCCGTTTCGGCTGGCCAATCGAAAGCCGTCCACGCGGCCAAGGTTGCAAGATCGAGGAATGTGCTGTCGTCAAAAACCTCATGCGCGGCTGTCCAGAGGTGCACGAAACCCGCCGCGCCATTACACCAGCTTCCCGCCAGCGAATTGTCCGCCGCGGGCCGTCCCGCCTCGACAGGCCAGCGCAGCCCCCTGCCAAACGGACGGCCAAGATCGGCCAATTCGTCGAGCCGCGCGCACAGACCCGCAGGTGCGGTGCCTTCCATCGTCTGCGACCACAAAAGGATGGCGTAAAGCATTCCCGCCCAGCCGTGGGCCATGCCGATCGACCGGATGTCGTCGCTATCGCTGATCGCCGGCTGCTCGTCGATAAGCCGCCAGATATCCCCCTGAAGCGCATTCCCGACAGCGCGCAGTCGTCGTGTGTCGATCAGGTCGGGCTGCGCCGTCAGCGCCTGGAAAAGGATCGTAGTGCCGATCAGCAGACCTGCCTTGCCGAAGGCGACGTCGGTCTCGGCGCAATGCCGCTCGGCTGCAGCGACATAGGCGTCAAGCGCAGGCTGGCAAGTCCAAACGTCGCCCAGACCCAAAGCGACCAGCGCCCGGACGCAGTGCACCCCGCTGGCGGCGTGGTAAAGCGAATCCCTGCCGACGGTTTCGGGAACAATATCAAGTTCGTCGTTCCAGAAGGCTGCCCCGCCTTCCTCTGCCGCGGCCCCCGCCTGCGTCGCCCAGAGGTCAGCGAGGGGAAGCAGGCTGCTGTCATCGCGCGCCGCCGCGATCCGTAGCAGGGCATAGGCAAAACCCGCGCCACCGTTCATGCAAGAGGCCGTCGGTGCGGCAAGCCCGCCGGCGAAGAGGTCTCCCGGTACGGCAAGGCGGGAAAGCACGTCGTCAAGGACGGAATCTGCCGGTTTCGGGATGATTGGATGGCGATTGCCCGCGGCCAGCCCCTGTCGGTCCTGCGAGGCGGCCTGCAGGAAGGCGTCGAGGAAGTCCTGCGTCGTCGCGAACCGCTCTGAGGGTTTCTTGGACAGCGCCTGATTCAGGCAGCCCTCCACGGCGGGCAAGGGCATCGCGCCGTGGTGGGCAAAGCTAAGCGGTGGTTGTTCCAGCAGTGCCCCAAGCATCATTTCCTCTTCGAGGGGAAAGTCGATACATTGCTCACCCGTCAGCAGCAGATACAAAAGTGCGGCGATGGAATATTGTTCGCCAGCGACTGTCGGCGGGGAAAGCGGGCCACCGCCAAGCCGCGCCGCGGCGATTTCCGGCTCCATGAAAAAATCGATACCGCGCCGGGGAGTGTTTTCGGGGCGATGGCCGGGGTCGCAATCCACCCCAAGGCCGTAGTCGAGGATCGTGACGTTATTCTTGGAATCGACCAGCAGGTTACGCGGGTGGACGTCGCCGTGCAGCAGGCCCTGGCCGTGCAGATGGGCATAGGCCGCAAGCACGTTCACCGCGAGGTCAAGCAATGTCGCCCCCCGGTCACGGCCTGCCGACTGACGCGCATCCGAGCTGGCTTTCTGAATGTCGACGCCAAAGTGCCAGGTCAGGACAATGTACGCGCATTCGCCATGTTCACCCTGTCCCAGCAAATGGGGGTTCACGCCGCCATCCAGCCGTTTCAGGATCTCCGCCTCTCGCAGCAAGGATGCGTGCGACGGGCCAAGGGAAGGACGGGCAAACTTTAGGGCAACATGGTAAGCTGGGTCTTTTCTGGCCAGGTAAATCTCTGAATCGCTGACGGCATGCACCAGTTCCAAGATCTCATGGCCGTCGACGTGATCGCCGGGCGACAAAAGCGTGTCACCAGATGCCGCCAGTTCGGAATCTGCCGCGACAAGATATCCTTCGAGCATGAAGCCCCGAAGTACCGGAAAGGCGTCCTCAAGGGTCGCGCGCGGATCGATCTTCTCGGTCGAACTGAAGGCGATCACCGCATCGACAATCGTGCGAGGCGCCTTGAACTCTTCCAGAAGCCGGGCCGTCCCGGCGTCTATAACGCTTGAGACCGCACGCGATCTGGGGCGGGTCAGGGCGAAATCACCCTCTTGATGGTCGAATCGATCGCGCAGGTCCCGTGCCAGTTCCGTGACCGGCAGGATCAAGAGATCGGGGGGAAGGACATAGCGAACGTCTACGGTCATCGAACTCCCTCCAAACCGAGCACAGTGAGCCTTGTCATAGACCAAAGCGGTGCCGACATCGCCGTCCCTGCGGTCCTTGCCCATTCGGTTGGGTGCCGCTTCACGAACGCACGCCCCCCTTGGCCCAGTCACTTTCCGCCGGGGTCCAGGTGCCGCCGTCAATGCCGGACAGACGCAGGCGTTGCAGGGCGACCTGCCAAGGCTCGTAGCCTTCGACGCGCTGCTTGCGAGCCTCGCCAAGATACCGGCCCAGCCGCTCGGTCACGATCAGTCGCCAGCTCACCGCGTCGGTGGGGCGGTTGCCGATCAGAAGCGGGTCCACCCCCCACGAAAGCAGACCATCACCCGCGATGGTGGCGGTAAAGGGGACGCCATCGGCGGGACAACCCTGCAACCGATCCCTCAGATCGAAGGCCGCCTGTTGCAGGTCCTCAAGCGCATCGAAGTAAAGGATCAGCCTGTCGGCGCGGCACAGATCATAAAGTCGCCCGGCGATCTTGAACGCCTTGGCCGTGCGGGCCACCACGCCTGATCCGACGATCGCCGCAAGCGCTGACGCGATGTGATCAAGATCGGCACTTACATAAAGCTTGTAGATGCGGAGCAACTGTCCAAGTGTCCTGCGGGTGCCGCGCCTGCGCCAGGACCGCCAGCCTGACACCGCGCGCGCCTTGCTGCGGTCTTCCATCCATCCTGAATCCAGATCCCGCGATAGCGCCCCGCCGTTCTCCAACCCAAGTGCCACGGCGACGGCGGCAGTATCCGGCATTCGGCGCACCAGCGCCGGGCAATATGGCCTGCGCCCGTAAAGATAGAGCCGTGGGGCAAGCTGATTGTCCGGCAAGTCAAGCGACTGGGCATAGCGCATCGCCGCAATCGACAGCGCGCCGATCCGGCCCTCGCCGCCTGTCTGCCCTCCAGGTGACAACAGGCCCGCCGCCTCAGAGCCCGACACAAAACGCCCATCGTGTTCCACCTCCAGCACACGATCAAGCAATAGCCGCCCGATCACCGACCCAAGCTTGTCCCCAAGCTGTGCCCGAAGGTAGGTCGGCAAAGGCGCAGGCGTTCGCAGCACCATGACCAGCAGGGCCGTATCAGGCGAAACCGAACGCAGATCGTCATCCACATCCCCCGACCGGGGACGCAGAACACCAAAGAGGTTTTCCGGGCTTTCGCCGCCACGGATGACAGCGTATTCCGCCGCGTTCAGGCGTCCCCATTCGACGAGGTCATAGCGGGGGTTCGCGCGAAACGTGGCGGTGTCCAGCGGTACCGGATGCGGCAAATCAACCACGCAAGGCCCTGTCACTCTTCCTTCTCGGCAGAACGCGCCTGATACTCCTTCAACTGTCGCTCGGCCTCATCGACCTCCTTCAGCTGCGCTTCCAGTTGTGCCTTGAGATCCGGCAGTGCTTCGGCCGGGACGATGGAAAGGTTCGGCTGGGCCTGCGCGGCCAGGGTCCACGAGCACCCCACGTTGGTCTGAATGCAACTGGGCCAATAGCAAATCCAGCTTGCCCCGAAACAGACCGTGTAAACGTTATAGCATTGATTTCCTGGGAAAAATCCGATGGCCTGTTGTTGCATTTGCGGCTGCTGCGGTTCGCTTACCGTAACCGTGCCACATGGTATCTGGATACCAAGTCTGCGTGCTTCAAACATATTGACTTCCTTAAATATCAGTTGGTCAAAACTGCTCGCCTATAGTGACTTCCTTGATCCTGCCGTACCAATCAAACGCTGTTGACGTAGCATAATTATTGTTAATTTTCAACCAGAAGTTATCTGGAGGGCGATTCGCGCATACCGTTCCGGCCTCGGATCATGGGATTGCGACTCTAGGCTCCGGCAGATGCTTTGCCTCGGTTCGAAAACCCGCACCCGCCCCATCAGTCGTCGGGTTTTTGCCTACGCCCCCGGCCGTTGGCAGGGCTGCGCCCCTGTTCTTTGGTCAGGAACCGCCTTCATCTCCCAGGTTTTGGTGACAACGCGGGATATGCGACGGGGAAAATCTCTGCGACCGGTGGATTCCCCGAGGTTCGGTCCGGATATTTGCCCGCCAAACCATCGAACTGGCGTCGCGAGCGGATCCGGCCTTTGGCCATGTCCATACGCTATCTGGCGAATGGCCGGAATCGCCGTCGCGCGCGTCATGGAATTTCTTGCTTGTGCAGAAAATTTGCCGCTGCGAGCGCACGCAGCGAGATTTTGACACTTCCGCTAAGGGCTCACGCACTAAATCGCTCCGCGATATGGGCTCTGTTTGGCGTGAGTTGTGCTTACGCGGGATATGTTTCGCGGTTTGTTGAGTTGGGAGTTTCCTGTTGATCGAGGTGATTTTGCCTCGATTGACAGAGGGTTTTCCCAT
>NZ_JBGRUO010000043.1:0-16636 GCF_041537905.1 Ruegeria jejuensis
GGTCCATGGTTGGTTTGGTCATCGGGGTCCTCGCGTGGTTCGTGGTTGAAGTCGTAAAACTCCACCCGACCATACACCTCGATGGCCACCCGGCATTACACCGTTGAAGGCATGGAAATTACACCACGTGCTCGGACACTAACGGTGTCCAGCCAGCGCTTGGCGTCACCATATCCAAGCTGCTTTGAATGGTCATGACCTGCGTTTCGTCGAGGTCTGCGAACTGCCAAGATCGCGTCTCAAAGCTTCGACCTTGCCAGGACACAAACGCCCGTGTCGGTCCAATGTCCAGCCGCGCCTCGGATCGATCCACTAAGGACATACCGGGCGCAGCAACGAGAAGCGCGAAAAGGAGCAAGGCCCGGTCGCGATAATCACCGCGTTGGAACAAGATGGTTTCGTCTGGCATGCAGATGTGATCTGGGTGCTCGCGCGCCGACGTTTTGTTGGAAATACCTTTGATGTAGTCCAGCCCATCGTCGAAAGAGGTTACATCTTGCGCGGCGGCGCGCAATTTGGACCCATTGATCGCCGCCACCAAGTACGCCTCAGGGTGCGCGACAGTAATTTCTCGCAGACAATACAAGGACTTTTCGTACACTGATCCGGAGAAGCGTCGCGCAAGTTTGCCAACAAGCGAGCGAACCTCCGCCGCGCTTTGTGCACCTTCTAGGCTGTCAAATGATTGAGAAAGTGTCTCTTTCATCTCTCCTTTGATCTGCAAATCCAGAAGTGGTGCCAGTTGGATCAAATCTGTTCCAAAGAAGTCTCTTGCAGCCCGGTCGATTTTCACCGCTTCCCCCGCGCTCAGCGATGACCTCGCCTCCTGCAAAAATGCGGTACCACGCGGGCTGATGATCCGTTCCACGGAGACTTGTCGACGATTATATACTTCCTGTGCGTTCCCCTCTTGGCCCGATGCAACCAACTGGCGCCACCGTGTCTTATCAAAAAACTCTCGCTTTCCGTTGGTCCAGAAATATCGATCACCTGCTCCGAAAAATAGCACCGAGTAATGTGCCGCAGACCCAAGGATGGCAAACTCGCGCAAGGAGACCTCGCCCAAGCTACACACAAGCGCGACCAGCAATGATGCCTCATCCGCACAGACAGATACCCCGATCGGCTTATGTCGCGTGCGATGCAGCAGGGCGCGTTGCGCCCTCATGCCTTCTATCGTCATGTAGCTGTAGTTGGGAAAATGGCCTTCGCGAAACAGCGGAGTGGGATCGGCTCCTGCTTCCACGGTTCCATGTACGTACCGATAGGACATTTCCGTTTCAATGTCTGCCAGGGCCTGATCGACATGTTTCGCACCAACCCAAATCCGTGCCGCATCGATATCAATGACACCTGCGGCCTCTACAAGGTCCATTGGAACAAGATGTGTGAAATGGTTGTCCACGAAATGAAGCGCCTCGTTCAGCAGCCTGTGTTCGCGGGTTTCTCCAGGGCCTTCTGGTCGCTTTTCGGCGCGCGCAATGATCTTGTCGCGCGTGGCCCACAACGCAGGCGTCATCAAGTTGGCAAGGACCAAAACGATCAACAACTCTGGCTCGCGCATGGTTTCGAAGAGACCCGGGCGCGCAGCGCGTGCGAGCGCGTTGAGATCTGTCATGGGCGTTACAGCTCCGGTGAGAGTGACTTGGGACGCCCCACGTTCTGCGCCAAAACACATACGCCCGCAAGCAAAGCGACGAGCATCGCCAGCCAGAAAAGGGATAAGAATGACAAGTGATCTCCGTGTGTGGGTGTCACTTGCGTGTTGTCGGCGCCGACTCGGCTTGACAGAATTGTCTCGAACACAACGACACCAAACAATTGCCCCATCGTGCGCAGCGTGGTTAGAACACCGGTCGCTTGCGCTGCTCGCTCCTGTTTGATGGGTTCCAGCGATCTTTCAAGCATTGCGGGCAGAAACAGCGTTTGTGCGAGACCTAGCGCAAATAGCACAAGTGAAACCAGCCACAACCCGGTCGCGCGGTGGTCCTGCAAGGCCAACGCCATGCTCGCAACAATTAGTGCCACCCCAATGCCCGCGCGCCATCCTGACGATAGAACAGCTGCGATTGTGCCCACCCCAAACGTTGTCGCCAGTATCGTCATCGGTTGCACCGACATTATCCACCCGACTGTCGCGATATCGACGTCTTTGATCTGGTTGAGGAAAATGGGAAACGAAAAGCTTAGCCCCCCATACAAGAACAGATAGAGGAATATCGCGAAGGCTCCGTTCCGGAACACGGCAACCTTCAGCAGCCGCAGCTCAAAGGCCGCCCGAGCGCTTCGAAGCTCCCAGACGGCAAAGACGACCAAATTGATTGCAGAAATAGCAAATGCAATAAGGATGTAATGCGAGGCCCACCCGAGTTCGGTGCCACGGTTCAGCGCAAAAACCAACAACCCAAGACCGCTCAACAGCATTAGCGATCCCGGTATGTCGAACTGTTTTTTGCCCACGTTGGACGCACGCAGCGGAGACATCAACGCAACGATACTGATACCAACGAGGCAGACAGGCAGGTTAACAACAAAAATCCACCGCCAGCTCAACTCTGACAGGATCAATGCCCCCAAAGCAGGACCGGAAAAAATCCCTATGGTAGGGGCCAGTGCTGCGATGCCATATCCAAGCCCGCGCGCATCTTCGCCCATGTGCAACCGGACGAGCGCAGGTCCGGAAACAAACAGGATCACCCCACCGATGGCTTGCAGAGCGCGAAACAGCGCAAGTGAGAGTATACCGGGTGCAAGGGTGCAACAGACTGAGCTAACGGCATAAATCAGGAACCCGGCCATCAGCAGCTTACGGCCCCCAAAGATCCGTATCAGGTTGCCCGCAGGCATCGCAAAAGATGCGAAAATCAACGCATAAGCCAGAAGTACCCAAGACGTGATCGAATATGTGCTTTGGAACTCTTGCCCCAGCTTGGGAATAGCAATGGTCAAAGCTGTGTAGTCAAAGCCTGTCAGGAACCCCGACAACGAGATAACCGCCAAGAGCCGAGCATGATTTCGCGTGTGCGTTTCCATTCGCTCAAGTCATCCAGATCGGATGCCATTGCATCAAGTGTTTTCGGATTTCTTTGCTTTGGAGCAGAGCGTTCTGATCCGAAGCTTCGGCAAGTTTTGCCGCAAGTTCCCGACATCCCGGCATTCGCCGCACGTGCAAATCACGACTTTGGAAAACCCCACTATCTCGAACATACAAACCGGCGCCGCCAAAGTCCCGTTGTTTGAATTTCTCCAATAGTGTTGAATACCTGCGAATGAACTCATTCGGAGCGCTGTTAGATGTCCATATCCAGACGGGAGCTGGTGGCTGCTGGGGCGGCGTATCTTTGCGGATTTCCCGCGTTGGCCCGCGCGGCAGATATGTCAATCGAGTCGATGCTCGGCGCAGTTAGGGAACAACTTCTCGATCACTCCAGCGACAACCCGGTCATTGACGCTCACAACCGGATGAGTTCCGCGGAACTTCAAAACGACGTTGCTCATAAATCGGCCTATGGGACAACCAACAAAGGAAAGGTTTATGTTTTGGCCTTTGAACCCGAGGGCAGAGGGCTGTTGCGGATTGAAAACGAACCTCTTGAGATTGGAAAATGGTGGATTTCTGAGGCGGACACCATTCATTCTCAATGGCCTAGCGCAGCGAATGGTGATGCACTTGACATGTATTACCGACGGCTTGATGACGGCCTTTTCTTTGCACGCACAACGGATGATCGTCGACATTCGTTCTTCTTTATCGGTGAAACGCCGCCTGAGCTTCGGTCGTCTTAGGGAACGACCAAGATGCCGCGCTGAACCTCGTCCGCTGCGCCATTGACGTCGCCAGTCAGGACAACTTTTAGCTGCACGATGGCACAGCTAGACCGGCGGGGGCTTCCACGCCTCCCAAGCCAGTGAGCGTTCGGCAATGTGACGCCGGTTTTTCTACTGCGCAGGCATAGAGCTCCATATTTTGGCTGATATTTCGGCGGGGAGAAGCGCCTTGAAAGAATGCCCGGGTTGCCACTTCACTTCGTGAATTCCATGAATGGTCTCGATATCTTCAACCGTCAGGCCGTCAAGCAGGTTGACGCCCGTAGATGCCTGGATCGCTTCCAGTACCGGCTTCTTGTGGACTGGTGTGCGAGCGACCAAACTGCCCTTATCATCTTGATGCGCCTCCATTTCGGGCTCGGAGAAATCATCTTCGATCATTCCGCCAAAAAGGCAGCATGTGCCCTCGTATCGGTAGGCTCCTACACCATACTTAGGGTTGAAAGCCTTTGTTTCCTGTGCTTCGAGTCGAGCAATGGCGGTGTCAAACAGTTCCGAGATACTCATGGTGGCCGACCTACCTTTCGATGGAGTAGAACACTATGGTTAGGTGTCTTGTTTTGCCAACAAAGACAAGGTGCGCCAACCAGTCTAGAGCTACAGACTTGTCAGAGCAATTGGCGAGGCGATGATCGACTCGGATAAGAAATCGGCGGCTAGCGGAAAGAAGAACCGCGCCTACCTTCTTTGGGGTGGCATTGCGGACTCCCTATCGGACATTCTAGCAAGCCCGAGCATTGTTCTTCCATTTCTATATCTCTCATTGGGGGCGCCTCAGTTTCTCGCCGGGCTGCTTCTTCCTTGTGTAAAAGGTGCTCGGATTGTCGCTGAAGCCACGATGTCACCATACGTGAAACTGGGAGATCGCTCAAAGAAGGCGATGATACTGCCAAACCTTGTGATCGCGTTGGTCTTGGCCATTCTGGCGTTGTCGGGCGCGGCGCTTCCCAACGGGATTGTTATGGTTTTCTTTTTGGCGGTAGCCCTAATTGTTGGCTGCTGCTACGGGGTCTGGGCATTGGGGAGCAACCACATCTATGGGTCGGAGCTTGAAGAAGAAGAGCGCGGCCAGATAGTTTTCACCCAACTGGCGCTAAGCTGCGTTCTGGCCATTGCAATTGTGTGGATAACGCGAACGCTGATGGCTGGAGAAACTCCCTTCGAGCGGCATCGCGTTTTGCTTTGGTTAGGCGTGCTGGCGCTTTTGGTCTCATGCTTCTGCATGTTTCGGCTGGTGCTTACAAAGACGGCCGACCAGGTTAGCAAGTCCGCGAATGCGAAAGAGAAAGAGGCCTTTACCAAGCAAGTCGCGCATGGCTGGTCTCTGGCGCTTCAATATGCTTGGTTTCGCCGTTTTCTGGTCGCACGAGTGTTCTTCTTGTCGGTTGAACTGGCCACGCCATTCTACACAATTCATGCAGCAACTTTTCACCTTTCAACGCCGCATATTCTGAGCATCTTTGTTACAGCAACAAGCGCCGGCAGAGCACTTGGGGCGGTGTTGTGGCGGCGCATTGTTCAGAAGTCGATCCGGTACACAATTGCCTGCGCATCTATAATCGCGTGCTTTTCGTCCCTTATGGCGATTGGATTCGATCTATTCGGCTTGGCCAGCAACCCGTGGGTCTATGCCACTACGATCTTTTTTCTGTCTTTCGGGATCGGTGGGGAGACCGAAGGGCGCTATCTGTATCTCCTGTCGATGTCGTCGGCCTCCAATCGCCCCTATATGGTCGCACTCTCGGATGCGGTTGCAGGCATCGGTGGGATCATATTCGCTAGTGTTCTTGGAATAGTGGCGCAGATACAAAGCGTTCTGATACCGCTGACTGCTCTAGCCGCATTAAATGCGATTGCGGCTTATCTGGCCCTGTCATTGGTCGAAAAGAAATCCGACCTCTCATAAGAAGCACTGTCAGACAGATAGCACCGGGACTGGGATCCGAATAGCGTGGGCACTCGCAAGGCTGTCAACTTGCCTTGGGTATTCGAGCACAGCCAGGAGGCAACGATTGTAGAGCGTGCTGGGACGCTCCGCCGCGCGCGCTGTTTTCTTCTCCCGGCTGGCCTGCTGCCGCCCGGAGTGCGAGAGCTGCATTATGTACTGGCATGGCAACTCGCGACCCTCGGGCGTCGCCGCCGCGACCTCTCTGACGACCGAATCCCAGAACGGGATTCGCGCGTCGCAATCCATATGCGCGTAATTCAGCAAAATGCGTCCGCTCGTGTGGATCGGTACGTGCGACGAGATGATGGCGCCGACCCCTCCAGCCGCGAAGGTTCGTTCGAAGTTCCGGCGCCATTCCGTCCCCGAGCCGTCATAGTTGTCGATCCATCAGGAGAGGTTTGACCTGAGCAGGCGGCTGTCCCCAGCTTCAAGCTCCTGATATGTAGTGGGTCGTGGATACGTGGTGCCGTCATGTGGCCTCTTCCTCGTAAATTGAAGGGCCGACCGCCACGCGATCGGTCATCAAGCCGATGGGGCCATGACCGGAAACTTGCCTCTTTCGTGGTCGCCTTCACTTAGCGACCGGCGGCTTTATCGCCGTGCAATCGGCGTTCACCGTCCTTTGTGTGAGCGACAAGAAGTCTACGCATTTTTCATCGGATGCCAAATCCGGTATGGGAAGCTCGCTGATCCGGCGTCTCAGCTCTGCCGCGCGTTCATCCAGCATCACGTCGAGTACAGTCGTCGAGAGCTCCTCGCTGACCTCGTCATGCCACTCGAACCGAGCTGGCAAGGCACCTTCGTACTTCGCCGTCCAGACTTCTCCATCCGCGAACAACAGCCTTACCTTCAGGCGGAGCCGATCCTGCACGCTGCGAAGCGCGCCTTCGAGGCGGTACCCTCAACGCCAAAAGGAGTCGCGGTTCAGCTGTCGCTCATAAACCAAGATTGCAGATGATCATGATGCGACTCTAGCCCAAGCGGGCAACAACGTCGAAGAAACGCGCCTTCACAGCATCTGCATCAATATCCAGACAGATCTCAACGGGAGGGTTTGACGGGGCGCGAGTAGTTTTGCCCAGAGCCGTATCGCTCAGGTCTACGGTTAAGCCGCTGGATTCAGTGGTGAAAAGCTCCATATGGGTGGCGGCGATCACCGCCGTGGCGTCATGCATGGCGCAGCCGGTCTTGCCCGCCACCGTTTCATAGAAATTGTGGTAGAACTCGCTGATCTTTAGCAGGAAGCCGCCGGCCTTGGGCGCGGCTTCGGCCAGCGCCGTGAAATCCTCGCGCAAACACAGTGTCTGCATGGTCACATCCAGCCCGACGAGGGTGATCTTGGCACCTGAGGCGAACACCTCGGCGGCGGCGTGCGGGTCGTGAAAGATATTGGCCTCGGCACAGTCGCGGATATTGCCGGGCACATCGACGGCCCCGCCCATGATGACGATGCGACCGACATTGGCGGCAAAATCGGAGTCCAGCCGGATCGCATCGGCGATATTGGTCAACGGGGACACAGCGCAAACCACGATCTCGCCAGGGTTTTCGCGCGCCATGCGGACCAGAAATTCAGCGGCGCTTTCCACGATTGGCGCGCGCGCGGTCTCGATCTCCACATGATCACCGAAGCCTTCGGGCCCGTGTACATGCGCCGAGGGTTTGAAGCCGGTGATCTCATATGGCTCTGAGGCTCCCTGCGCCACAGGGCAATCCGCGCCCAGAAACTCCATCAGGTAGTTGGCGTTGCGGGTGGCCTGTTCGACCCAGACGTTGCCGAATACGGTGGTCAGCCCCACCAGTTCGATATCGGGCGCGGCGTGGGCGTAAAAGATCGCCATCGCGTCATCCACGCCCGGATCGGTATCTATGATGATCTTCATCGCTGCCTCCGCTCTGTCGCCCGGAACACCTCGGTGTTCAACCGGGCAGACCTGCCAGATACGCCTTTAGTGCGGCCGGATCAAACGGCTTATGCAGCAGAAGCGCGCCCAGCCCACCCGCCGCGTCTTTTAAGGCAACGCTGCGATTGGCCGAGATCAAACAGGCTGGCAGCGGCCCGAAGCGGCTGCGCAGCGCCATAACCGCATCAGAGCCCAGCCGCCCGTCATCCAACTGCATATCCGCGACCACCACATCGGGTGCGACGCCGATTTCGTCCAGCAAGGCGATGGCCTCGTCCTCACCACAGCAGGCCAGCACATCGAGGCCCCATTGCTCCATCGTTACGGTCAGCGCATTGCGCAGCTCTGCGTCGTTCTCGATCAGCAGCACGATCCGATGGGCGATCAGGCCACTCTCTGCCTGCTCAATGGGCACTGCATCGGTGACCGGCACATCAGGCCCCCCTACCCTTGGCAGTTCGACCGAAAACACCGTCCCCCTGCCCGGCCAAGACGACAGACCCAGCGGATGGCCCAGCAGCGCGCAGGCCCGCTCCACGATGGCCAGACCCAGGCCCATCCCATCGGCGGCGCTGGCGGTGGCGTTCAGCCGCTGAAATTCACCAAAGATCTGGTCCTGCTCATGCTCAGCGATACCCGGCCCGGTATCCCAGACCTCGACCCGCACCGAGTTCTTCAGATGCCGTGCGCCCACCAGCACGCGGCCACCTTCGGTGTAGCGGATCGCGTTCGAAATGAGGTTCTGTAGGATACGTTGCAGATAAGTGGCGTCGCTGACTACATGCGCCCTACTGCGCAGCACCCGGAATTCCAGCCCCTTGGCATGGGCCATCGGGCGCAACTCGTCGCAGAGCTGGCTCAGCATCAGATTCAACGAGATCGGCACCAGATGCACGCTGGCCTGCCCCGAATCCAGCTTCGAAATATCGAGCAGCGCGCCCAGGATGTTCTCGACGCTCTGCAGGGCATTGGCCGCCTTGGAGGCCATCGCGCCCGACCGGTCCCCGGCCAATTCCTGTTCAAGCGACGACAGATACAGCTTGGCAGCCGAGAGCGGTTGCAGCAGGTCATGCGAGGCCGCCGCGACGAAGCGCGATTTCGAGGCGTTGGCGCGCTCGGCTTCTGCCAGCGCATCCTCAAGCTCAAGCGTGCGGTCCAGAACCCGTTGCTCCAGCGTCTCTTTGGCCTCGGTCACGGCCCGTATCGCCCGCCGCTCGGAAGTGACATCGGTAAAGCTGATCACAAAGCCGCCATCTGGCATTTGCTGCATGAAGACGGTCAGAACCCGTCCGCCGCGCCCCTGAATCTCGAACGTAAGCGGGGGCCGCTTGCCCTCCTGTTCCGCCCAGGCCTGGACCTGCCGGGGCGAGGCATCGGCGGAAAAGCCGTAATCGTCGCGCAGCCGCTCGAAGATCGTCGCAAAGCGGTTGCCGATCTGGAACCGGCCCACCGGAATCGACAGCAACTCGCCCACTCGGCGGTTCCAGCCCACCAGCCTGCCCTGCGTGTCAAAGATGCAGACGCCCTGTTTGAGATGTTCCAGCGTGGCGCGGATCAACCGCGCCTGATCATCCAGTATCCGCTCGCGCTCGCGGCGCTCCAGCCGCATGATGTCGGTCACATCGGTCTGCAGGATGACGGTGCCGCCATCGGGTGTGCGATGTTCGCTGACCTGAACCCAGCGTTTGCCGGTCATCCGCGCGTTGAAGATCACCGAGTTGTCCTGATGATGCCGCATCCGCCGCTGCGCCCAGTCAGCGGGCGTTTCCCCCTCGGGCAGGGACAGGAACATGCTTTGGCTGACGATCTGCACATAGTCGGGGAACATCAGCCCCGGTTTCAGCTGTGGCCGGATATCGGGCATGTGCATCCCGAAACGGCTGTTGCACATCACCAGTTCATCATCCGCGTTGAACAGCGCGAACCCCTCCTGCACGGTTTCGATCGCATTGGCGAGGTTTGAACGCGCAGCCTCGGTCTCACGGTTGGCGATGGCCAGCTTGGCATTGGACTCGTTGAGCAGATCAAGCGCGCGTTCCAGATCATGGGTACGGGCGCGGACTTCCTCCTCCAGCATCGCTGCGCGCTGGAACTGGGCATAGGCCAGACCCGAGGCGTCGGTATTCTGCTCGACCCGGCGCATCAGCGTTTCAGTAATCTTGAGCAGTTTCTCGTTCTGCCGAGCCAGCGAATCCTGCGGATTAATCAGCGTATGCGACATGGCTCAGCGCCCTTCTGGCGGGTAGATCGCAACGCCGGTCAGGGTCTGGTTCACATGCATCGAGTTGACCTGCTCGCCATAGGTGCTGAACCCGACCACGCGGTTTTCCGACAGAATGCGCGACAGCTGGCCGGTCTTCTGCTTTTGCTGCGCCTCAAGTTTTCGCAGCAAGCAGTCGCAGGCCAGAATGATATCCGGCGGCCCGTCAGCATTCAGCGCATCCAGTTCCGATTGCAGATGCTCGCCCATATCGCGCGGATCGGCCAAGGTCAGCACGACCCCCTCATCGATGGCCGAAAAGAAAACCAGATCGCCATTGTCTGCGACGCGCTGAATAGAACGGACATGATGCTGCCCGCCCAGCCGCACAACCACCGGATGGGCCGCGAATGTAAACGTGTCAAGTTGCTCCGGGTCCTTGCCCAGCAGGCGCGCATATTCGCGTGCGGCGGGCTCGGCGTTGATCTCCTGCACGATCCGGCGCGCCGGATCGGCCCCGGTCACCACCATGCGCTGTTCGGTGGGCAGCAGGTGATCGGTGTTGAAAACCCGGATCGGGCAATTGGTGCGGACCTGAACCAGCGCCGCAGCATTCGACCGCGCCACCCCGTCATAGAGGATATAGGTCCGGTTGAAGTCGGTGCCGTCCCCCGACGAGCCACCAAAAAGTGGCACAGGGCCAAGACCGGGTGCCAGATCGGCGGTCAGCGCGTCCTCTTTGAGCGATAGACCGTCGATCATCATGAAGGTGAATTCGAATTGCCAGTCCGGCGTTTCGCGCACCATCTCGTTGCGATGCCGGATGATCTGATCTATCAGACCCTGCCCGTCATACTTGTCCAGATCGTCAATCGGCAGAACCCGGGTGCAGAAATTGCTGCGCGGCAGACCAACGGCAACGATCTCACCATCGGTATATCCCTGCTCGGACAGTTCGCCAGCGGTGGTGCAACCCACCACCTGCGCCGAAGCGAACAGGCGCTCTGCTCGCGCGATCACCCGCAACAGATCGGCCCCGGGGGAAACGAACAGGATCACGAGTCCCAGATCTAAGGGGTTCAGATCGCGTGCAATATGATCAACTGCGTCGGGATCGCTGGCATCTGCAAAGGCTGAGCGCACGAGGTCCGGGGCGCTGCCAAGCGCCCGCGCAAGACCATGGGCCTGGCTCATCGGGTCTCCTCCCAATTCTGTCGGCAGATGGTACGCGGCTCAGATACCGTCTTGCAAGCTGTTGCCGAAACTGCTGCCTTTGGCGATCAGGACCGCCTGGGTTCGGCTCTGCACCCCCAGTTTGCGCATGATCGCAGTGACATGCGCCTTCACCGTGGTTTCGGCAATCGACAGGTCGTAGGCGATCTGCTTGTTGAGTTTGCCCTCACAGATCAGCTGCAGGATACGTGCCTGCTGCTTGGTCAGCGATGCCAAGCGCGAGATCGCATCGTCCGGACCCGCCTCTTCGCGGTCCAGCAGAACATGGCCCGGCGGCAGAAAGCGCTGCCCGTCGCGCAGTGACCGGAAGGCGGCCTCAAACACCTCACGCTGGCTGTGTTTGGGCACGAACCCTGACGCGCCCGCATGGATGGCCGAGCTGATGACCCGGTTATCCGCCAGCGAGGACACCACAATCACCGGCGCCTTGACGATGTTCCTGAGCCGCACCAACCCCTCCAGCCCGTTCACATCGGGCAGGTTCAGGTCCAGCACGATCACATCGGGAGAACCGTACCGGGTTACGGTCTGCACAGCACTGTCCAGGTCGGCCGCCGTCCACACATCGCTGATTCCGATCAACGCCTTGAGCGTCATCGACAGCGCATCGCAGAAAAGCGGATGATCGTCCACGATCAGGGCAGAGTTGAAATCAGGAGCCGGCCGTTCCGTCAAACTGCTCATTTCTTTCTTTCGGTTGCGCGGGCATGTCGGTTGCGAGCAAGATGCCATATCGCATCTTACGTGCCGAACGGTCGCAACGGCAATGCAGAGATGCAAGGAAACTGGCCGGTGTGCCGTCTGACGGGCGAGGTCCAGATGCGCAACTGCGCCTTTGGTCGAATATGCCCGGCTGTCCCTTGCGCATAGGTTCGACCCATAATTTGGAGATTACAGCATGCAACTGAGCGATAGCCGCGAAATCGCCGCTCCCCGCCCCGAGGTCTGGGCCAACCTGCTTTCTGCCGAAACCCTCAAGGACTGCGTGCCGGGATGTCAGGAGATGACCGGGTCTGCCGCCGACGGGTTCGAGGCGGTCGTCGTGCAAAAGGTCGGCCCGGTGAAGGCCACGTTCAAGGGCGCGGTGACCATCTCGGATGTGGTTGACGGCGAAAGCCTGACACTGACCGGCGAGGGCAAGGGTGGTGCCGCGGGCTTTGCCAAGGGCGGCGCTAAGGTGAAACTCAGCGATGGCGACGATGGCGCGACACGGCTGGAATATGATGTCGAAGCCAAGGTTGGCGGCAAGCTGGCGCAGCTTGGCAGCCGTATCATCGACGGCTTTGCCAAGAAGATGGCCGACCAGTTTTTCGAAAGGTTTCAGCAGTCTGTAGAAGGGACGGCTGAAGAAACTGTAGCCGAAAACGATGAATCATCCCAAGATGGCGATGGGGAAGACAAGAAAAAGGGCTGGCTCGGGCGTGTTCTGGGCGGCAAGCAAGATAACTAGGGAGGAAAGGTCATATGACCAAGGTGACCATGACGATCAACGGGAAACCCAGGTCCGGCGACGCAGAGGGGCGCACATTGCTGTCATCCTTTCTGCGTGATGAGCTGGGGCTGACCGGGACCCATGTGGGCTGTGACACCAGCCAATGCGGCGCCTGCGTCGTGCATGTGGATGGCAAGGCCGTCAAAAGCTGTACCATGTTCGCGGCCGAGGCCGAGGGCGCGCAGGTGGACACGATCGAAGGCCAAAGCAATGCCGATGGCTCGCTCAACGTGATTCAGCAGGCGTTTCAGGACTATCACGGGCTGCAATGCGGCTTCTGCACGCCGGGCATGGTGATGAGCGCGGCGGCTCTTCTCAAGGAGAACCCCAAACCCAGCGAGGCGGAAATCCGTCACTATCTGGAAGGCAATATCTGCCGCTGCACCGGTTATCACAACATCATCCGCGCCATTCTGGCCGCCAGCGGCCAGGACGTCCCGGCCGTGGCCGCTGAATAACCGGACCCAGGGAGGAGAAATTACATGCCTAAAGACAGTGGCATCGGCGCCAGCAGCAAGCGGCGCGAAGACGTCCGGTTTCTGACCGGAACAGGAAATTACACCGACGACATCAACATCAATGGCCAGGCCTACGCCTGGTTCATCCGCTCGGATGTGGCGCATGGCAAGATCAACAATATTGACGCCTCGGCCGCCGAAGCGATGGACGGCGTGCTCAAGGTCTTTACCTCTGCCGATTTCGCGGAAGCCGGTGGCATGCCCTGCGGCTGGCAGGTGACCGACCGGCATGGCGAAGCGATGCAGGAGCCCAAGCACCCGATCCTCGCCGAAGGCAAGGTACGCCATGTGGGCGACCCGATCGCCGTGGTTGTTGCCGAGACGCCAGAGCAGGCCCGCGATGCCGCCGAGGCGGTCGAGATCGACATCGATGAGCTTGAAGCGGTCATGGACATGAAAGCGGCGATCGCTGACGGTGCCACAAAGGTGCATGACGATCTGACCTCGAACCTCTGCTATGACTGGGGCTTTGTCGAAGAAAACCGCGAGGCGGTGGATGAGGCGATCAAGTCCGCCGCCCATGTCACCACGCTGGAACTGGTCAATAACCGTCTCATCGCCAACCCGATGGAACCGCGTGTGGCCTTAGGAGACTATAACCGCGCCAATGATGAGCACACGCTCTACACTACCAGCCAGAACCCACATGTGATCCGGCTGCTGATGGGCGCCTTCGTGCTGGGCATCCCCGAGCACAAGCTGCGCGTGGTGGCTCCTGACGTTGGTGGCGGCTTTGGCGCCAAAATCTTCCACTACGCGGAAGAGGCGTTCGTGACCTTTGCCGCCAAGGCGCTGAACCGTCCCGTGAAATGGACCTGTTCACGGTCCGAGGCCTTCATCTCGGACGCGCATGGCCGCGATCACGTGACCAAGATCGAACTGGCGATGGACGAGAACCACAAGTTCACCGCGATCCGTACCGACACTTACGCCAATATGGGCGCGTATCTGTCGACCTTCGCGCCGTCGGTGCCGACATGGCTGCATGGCACGCTGATGGCGGGCAACTATACGACACCGCTTATCTATGTGAACGTGAAGGCAGTCTTTACCAACACCGTCCCTGTAGACGCCTATCGCGGTGCCGGGCGGCCCGAGGCGACCTTCCAACTGGAGCGCGTCATCGACAAGGCCGCGCGTGAGCTGGGCGTCGACCCGGTCGAGCTGCGCCGGATCAACTTCATCCAGCCAGACCAGTTCCCCTATGACACGCCCGTCGCGGTCAGCTATGACACCGGGAACTACCAAGCCACAATGGACAAGGCGCTGGAGATCTCCGGCTATGCCGATTTCGAGGCGCGCCGCGCCGAAAGCGAAGAACGTGGCAAGCTGCGCGGCATCGGGGTGGCGCATTATATCGAGGCCTGCGGCATCGCGCCGTCGAACCTTGTGGGTCAGTTGGGCGCACGCGCCGGGCTTTATGAATCCGCCACCGTGCGGGTCAACGCCACCGGCTCGATCAGCGTCTTCACCGGCTCACACAGCCACGGGCAAGGGCATGAGACCACCTTTGCACAGGTCGTAGCCGAGATGATCGGCGTGGATGCCAGCCAGATCGACATCGTGCATGGCGATACCTCGAAAGTACCGATGGGCATGGGCACCTATGGTTCGCGCTCCATTGCGGTGGGCGGCTCGGCCATGGTGCGTGCCACCGAGAAGATCATCAACAAGGCCAAGAAGATCGCATCTCATCTGATGGAAGCCTCGGAGGCAGATATCGAGCTGAAGGACGGCCAGTTCAGCGTTGCAGGCACGGATAAATCGGTGGCCTGGGGCGATGTCACTCTGGCAGCCTACGTCCCGCATAACTACCCGCTGGAAGAGATCGAACCGGGGCTTGAGGAAAGCGCCTTTTATGATCCGGCCAACTTCACCTACCCCTCAGGCGCCTATATCTGCGAGGTGGAAGTGGACCCCGAAACCGGCGAAGTCGACATGCTGGGCTTCACCGCAGCCGATGATTTCGGCAATGTCATCAATCCGATGATCGTCGAGGGTCAAGTCCATGGCGGGCTGGCCCAGGGCATCGGACAGGCGATGATGGAAAACTGTGTCTATGACGAGAACGGCCAGCTGTTGAGCGGGTCTTTCATGGACTACACCATGCCGCGCGCTGACGACATGCCGATGATGAATGTGGACCATTCTTGTCAGACGCCCTGCACTCACAACCCGCTGGGCGTGAAGGGCTGCGGCGAGGCCGGCGCCATCGGATCACCGCCTGCGGTGGTGAATGCGGTGATTGATGCGCTGCACCGGGCCGGGCACAAGGTGGAGCATATCGACATGCCAGTGTCTCCGGCGCGCGTCTGGAAAGCGATGCATGGGTGATCCGGTTGGGCAGCGAGGGTCGTTCATGGTTCGCCATTGGTTCGAGAACAATGGACGACGCCCCTCGCGCTTCCGGGGAAATTTATAGCCAGATGAAGGGCCGATCAGCGCTCTTTGGAAAGGTAAGACAAGATGTACAATTTTGAGTTTGTGAAACCCTCGACGGTCGAGGAAGCCTCGACCGCGTTGCAGGTTGAGGGCGCGCAGGCGCTTGGTGGCGGACAGACCCTGCTGCCGACGATGAAACAGCGGCTGGCCTCGCCGGAAACACTGGTCAGCCTGACCGGCGTCGAGGGGATGGTGGCCGTGTCCGCAAGCGACGGCACAGTGACCGTAGGCGGGGCCACCACCCACGCGCAGGTCGCGGCAGAGGCGGCCTCGGCCTATCCGGCGCTGGCAGCCCTCGCGGGCCAGATCGGTGACCCGGCAGTGCGCAATCGCGGCACAATCGGCGGGTCGCTGGCCAATAATGACCCGGCGGCGTGCTACCCGTCGGCGGCACTGGGATCGGGCGCGTCGATTTCGACCAACAAGCGCAATATCGCGGCGGACGACTATTTCCAGGGCATGTTCGAAACCGCCTTGGAAGATGATGAGATCATCACCTCAGTCAGTTTCCCGGTGCCCGAGGCGGCAAGCTATCAGAAGTTCCTGCAACCGGCCTCGCGCTTCGCTCTGACCGGCGTGTTCGTCGCGAAGTTCCCCGGCGGGGTTCGCGTGGCGGTTACCGGAGCCTCCAACAACGGCGTGTTCCGTTGGACCGAGGCCGAAGAAGCCCTGAGCAAGGAGTTCCGTGCCGACGCGCTGATGGACTTGCGGATCAACCATCTGAACATGATCAGCGACCTGCACGGATCACAGGAATACCGCGCCCACCTGGTCGGCGTGATGACAAGACGCGCGGTTGAAGCCGCAAGCTGATCCTAAACAGAACCAACCAAGACCCTGCTTTTTGGCAGGGTCTTTCTTATTTGGACGACTGTCAGGTGGAGCGGCTGATGCTGCGAAACCTCTATCCACCCTCGAATGGCAGTGTTGATGCAGGTTTCTCGGACGCCGCATGCTGGCGGGGGAGTTGCGCGATGGGTTTCCCGGCGTCAGAGAAGCGCTCAGGCGGGAAATCGCGGGGTTAGTTCTTTTGGGTCGGCTGTGCTATGGGGATTTGTACGAAGGGCTTGC
>NZ_JBGRUO010000044.1:0-15560 GCF_041537905.1 Ruegeria jejuensis
GACCGACAAGTCGCTGAGCTCCAGATCCGGATCGCGGTGCTCAACCGCTACACCGCTCTTGGCATACCTCTCACAATGCCCGAAGGATAACTCCGTCCGGGGAAGGGGGAAGTGCCCTCAAACCCAGATTTGTGCAACAAAGCCACATGCCGACCATAGTTCGCGACAGTACCGAACCATTCAATGAACCGCTCGATGTCACGCCGCGTATTCGGTTAACCGACTTTTACAACCATTTTTCCAAAGTTCCCGCCGGCTAGCAGTTGATTGAAAGCTTCCGGAGCATTCTCCAAGCCGTCAACCACATGTTCTTTGTAGTTCACCGAACCATCTTCGAGCCATCCCGTCATGTCGCGGGCAAACTCCTGATACACTTCGGGGCCGAAACTGTCGTAGATGATGAAACCCTGCATTTTGACTTTCATCCGCAAGACTGTGCCGATAATTGCAGGGCCCATATCCGGGCCGTCCGGCAGGCTGGGCAGGTTGTACCAAGACACCATTCCGCAGACGGGTACCCGAGCAAACGGGTTCAAGAGCGGCAATACGGCATAGAGAACTTTGCCGCCCACATTTTCGAAATACACGTCGATTCCATCCGGGCAAGCCTCGCGCAATTGTGCCGCCAGATCGTCAGAGCGATGATCCAAACACATATCAAACCCAAGGTTTTCGACAACATGCGCGCACTTTTCGGAACCACCTGCGATGCCCACCACGCGGCATCCCTTTAGCTTTGCGATCTGACCGACGGTTGCGCCAACCGGACCGGCCGCCGCCGCCACAACAACCGTTTCGCCAGCTTTGGGTTCTCCAATTTTCAGAAGTCCGGCATAAGCCGTGTAGCCCGGCATTCCGAGAATTCCGAGCGCCCAGGATGGATTCTCGGGGGATTTTCCCAAGTTGACGATCTGGGTCCCATCTGAGACAGCAAAGTCTTGCCACCCGCTTGGGCTTAGCACGTAATCTCCGGCTTCGTACTCTTCTATGTTCGACTGGACCACCTGCCCGACAACCTGACCGGTCATAACACCGCCGATCGGAACAGGTTCGGCATATGATTTGGCGTCATTCATTCGACCGCGCATGTAGGGATCCAGCGACAGGTATTCCGTGCGTACCAGCATCTCTTCCGGGCCGGGCTCAGGAACGCTGGTGGTTTCAAGGCGCAGTGTCTTCTCGTCCGGTTGTCCAATTGGGCGTTCGGCAAGAACAATACGACGATTGGTAGCGGATGTTTGGGGCATTATGACCTCCGGAAAAAGTGGTTTTTTGCAACAGAGACCGTATTTGGCTGGAGTGCAACAGAACATATGAAAGCTGCCTCTCGATGACAGTTCTGAACGCGTAGCACTTGCATAGGAGCCAGCTATACCGCGACGTTGATAAAGGCGGTTTCGAGAAACACTGCACCGCAACATCAGGTCGTAGCCTTCAAGGTATCAATACCTGAGAGAGTCCGGTCCTTCTGCCTGGTGCCGCACCGCTTCCCCGACCGGCAATGAGCCCCAATAGCAATATGCTGCACCGCCGCCAGTCTGCTAAAATCTCGTCTTCATTGGTCCGTCCTTCGGTCGCGCGGACTCTAAAGCATCTCCTCTTTAACCTGACGCATATCCAGCAGCTTTGAGGTAGTTCCAGCACTCAGTTTGGGAATACAGATCGCATACGTCTGCGATGGCATCGAACATTTGGGAGAATGTCCTTGCGCCGATCCTGCGCAGGTGGGCCTCGAGTTTGGCCAAGGCCATTTCTATCGGGTTCAGGTCGGGGCTGTATGGCGGCAAAAATAGGAACCAGCAGCCTGCGTCGCGCATGGCTTTGGCTGCGTCGGCATTCTTTTGGGTGGCGAGGTTGTCCAGAATAACCACGGTGCCGGGCGAGAGTTCCGGCACCAATACCTTTTCGACGTATGCAGCAAACGCAGGCCCGTCCATGGCCCCTTTGATGACCCAGGGTGCGATCAGTGCATCGGCTGATAATCCAGCGATAAAGGTCTGTGTTCCCCAAGCGCCGAACGGCGCGTCCATCACCAATCGCTCGCCGCGCAAAGAGCGGCCACGCTGGCGGGTCAGATTGGTTTTGACGGAGGTTTCATCCGCTGCCCGACAGGGCATTGCGCAGCAATGTCCCGAAAGGGAATGAACACAAGGCGCTCAGGGTGGGCACGCATCATGGGCATGCGCCGTTGTTCCCAGTCGTAGCGTCGCTTTCTTACGCGCGCCGAACGGCGCTCGGTGGCCACCACTGCCTTTTTTGTAAGAGTAGCCGAGCTTGCCCAGGAACTTGCCGATTGATGCGGGATGGGCGCGAACCGAAGTCGCACCCTCAAGCGCGGCGGCCAGTTCCGGCAGCGTGATATCCGCATCCTGACAGATCAATTCCTCCAAGCATGCCTGATACGGTGCCAGTTTGCCCTGACCTTTGGGTCGGCCTTAAGGTGCAATTTCTGCGCGTCCGGTGGTTCGGACCTGACGCGCCCACCGCACGCCAGTGGCGGCGGACAATTGTAGACGCAACGCCGCCGCGCGACCGCTCAACCCGCCTTCAATCAGTCTCTGAAACCGTATACGAAGAGCCTCCGGCAATGGTGCTGACGTGATCCATCCTCCTGATAAGGACGAATCACAAATCAGACACACTGGAAATCCCCCGTTTCAGGTTTCATGCGTGAGGCTTTAGGCAAAACCGGAGGAGTTTCAGGGGCTCAGATCATTTACGCACAATGTCTCACCGCCAATTGATGCGAGACTTGAGCTACAAGGCCGCAAGCTCCGTCAGACTTTTGTCAGTTTGGTTCTGCTGCGCAGCTTTTCAGTAAGGATTTTGTCGCACAAACGGGTTGCTTCCGACGTCACCGCCGCCGCGGCCGCAGCGACACCTGTCCTTAGGCATTCCTGAACCGGCTCTCCTCGCGCTGTCCAAAGTGCGAAACCACCAACAAAGCTGTCTCCGGCACCTACCGCGCTTACAACTTCAACCTCGGGCGGGACCGCGTGCCAGGCTTCATCCCCGCCAACCAGAACCGAGCCATCAGTGCCGCGCGCCACTACGATCAGCTGCGCAACCCCACCGCTCACCAGTTCGCGTGCAAACGCGGTGGTATCGGCAACAGCAGGTAGTTGGCGGCCCGCAAGATCCTCGGCTTCTTCAACATTCATACGAAGCAAATAAACCGCCTCGCGAGGAGTCTCGGCCAGATGTTTGAGAGCTGGTCCAGAGGTGTCCACGACCAGTCGCGCGTTACGCCCCTCTACATGGCCTGCCAATATCGATGGGAAATCCTTCGCGACACCCGGAGGTTGGCTACCGGAAAGCACGACCAGTGATCCCGCACTGGCTGCCCTGTCTACCGCCACCAGCGCTCTTTCAACATCCTGCTCGTCCCAGACCGGCCCCGGCAGAACAAACCGGTATTGCTTGCCATTGCTTTCATCAATTACGGACACTGATCGCCGGGTTTCGCCGGGACCTTGAATCGCAACGGTGGAACCACCTTCAAATGCCAACAATTCCAAGAGCTGCGCACCTGTCGGACCACCAATAGCAATCAATGTCGTTGCTTCGCCCCCCAACATGCGGACGGCTCTGGCTACATTGATGCCACCACCGCCGGGATCAAACTCGGCTTCAGAGCAGCGAAGCTTTGGACCCGGCAACACGTGCGGAGCAGTCGTCGCAAAATCGACGGTAGGGTTGAGCGTGATCGTCAGAATGGTAGTCATTGCCAAATCACTCTGTCGTGTTAGCGATAACGTTGCATAACATTCCTACCCAACAGATTCATTAGCTTCCACCCTCTTTTCTTGAAATATCAGTGTGGCGGTGCTTTGACGGCGTTCAATCGCCGATCTGCAAGGCAGTTCAGATGTGGGACAGCCTTGACAGGCAATCCCCTCGGATTGGCCAAACACGGGCCTTGCCGCCAATCACCACAAGTGACTGGTTCACTCCATCGCCACGGTTCCGGTTCAGTTGCAAACTTTGGCCAGCGCGTTGCACCTTGATGTTGTTTGATCCAACTATTGCTTGATCTGTAACACTATTTGGGAATGTCCGGTGATCGACTTCAAGCCCTCGCAGGCGTTGGGGCGGCCAACATGATCCGCAAGGGCCAGTTCGGATCTTCGACAAGCGGCTTCTGTCAATTCGCAGAGCTCGCTGGATAATGACGCCCAGCTAAAGCGCATCGTTGGTCGGCTCGCAGCGTCACAGATTGCTTCCGCATCGGCCATATCGTTCTTCTGACGTTTGACGAAAGGTTTCACGTAAGCCGAAGGGATCAGCTTGATATCATGATCCAAACCACCAATCTTACGGCCCCAGTGATGCGCACCGGCAGAGGCTTCCATTGCCACCACGCGGCTCGGCAGCTTGGCGAAAAACTCAAGGACCTGATTTCGGCGTAGCCTCTTACGCAAAATCGCGTGGCCAATCTCATCCGAACCATGGACTTGAAACCCATTGTTCGCCAGATTCAAGCCAGTCTCTTACATAGACGACTCCGCTCAGGTTGTTTGTAAACCCAAATTGGCACATCAGGGCCAGCCGGGGCGTTTACACCTTCCGAGCCATGCCAGACGAGGTCGGTCTTTTTGTCCAGGGCAGGACATGTCGAATGACGTGCTCATCTCACGCTCAATACCTAAGCGTGGAACTGACCGCGCGTTTCCAGTCGCCGTACTTCCGGTCACGCAGATTTGGCTGCATGTTTGGTGTAAAAGTGGTGTCCAAGGCCCACCGCTCTGCAAACTCGGCCTGGCTTGGATACAGCCCGGCCCGCATGCCAGCCAGCCAGGCGGCCCCAAGGGCAGTGGTTTCCAGTACTTTCGGGCGATCAACGGGTGCGCCGATGATATCTGACAGGAACTGCATGGCCCAGTTCGATGCGCTCATACCACCATCGACACGCAGAACATTGTTGCTGGTATCCGAATCCCAGTCTGCATGCATTGCATCCAACAGATCGCGGGTTTGGTATCCAACGCTTTCCAGGGCTGCGCGCGCTAGTTCATTTGGGCCGGAATTCCGGGACAAACCAAAAACCGCGCCGCGGCATTCGGGGTTCCAATAAGGCGCACCCAATCCGGTGAACGCTGGCACCAAAATGACGGGTTGCGTGTCGTCTGCCTGCTCCGCGAGTGATTGTGTTTCTGATGCTTCGCGAATGATCTTCAGGCCGTCACGCAACCATTGCACCACCGCCCCTGCAATAAAGATTGACCCCTCTAGAGCATAGGTCGGCTTTCCGTCGAGTTGATAAGCAATGGTCGTCAGCAGCCGGTTCTTCGACCGAACGGGGTTCTCGCCAGTATTCAACAGCGCAAAACAACCGGTCCCGTAGGTGGATTTCATCATCCCCGGCTCAAAACAGGCCTGCCCGATGGTTGCGGCCTGCTGGTCGCCAGCCACGCCCATCACCGGGATGCGGTGTCCGAACAGATCTGCGCGCGAAGACCCGAAGTCAGCGGCGCTGTCCTTCACATCGGGCAGCAAGGCCATGGGGATATCAAAGAGATCGCAGATTGTCTGCGACCAGCGCCCCTTGCGGATGTCATAAAGCATAGTGCGCGCGGCGTTGGTGGCATCCGTTGCATGCACCTCGCCTCCGGTCAGCTTCCAGATCAGGTAAGTGTCAACCGTGCCAAAGAGCAACTCGCCGCGTTTGGCGCGCGTGCGGGCGCCTTCGACGTTATCGAGAATCCACTTGAGCTTGGTGGCGGAGAAGTAAGGATCGATCAAGAGACCGGTACGGTCCGAAAACATCTCGGAATGCCCGGCATCCCGGAGTTGTTTGCAGAAATCCGCGGTGCGACGGTCCTGCCAGACGATTGCGTTATAGATCGGTTGTCCGGTTTCCTTGTCCCAGACCAGGGTTGTCTCGCGCTGATTGGTGATCCCGATCGATACGATATCGGTTGCTTTGATGCCTGCGCGTTCAATGACTTTGCGGCAGGTTCCGGCCGTTGTCCCCCACAGGTCATTGGGATCGTGTTCGACCCAACCGGATTGCGGGAAGATCTGCGGGAACTCTTCTTGCGAGCTTCGGACAACCTCAAGTGCGTCATCAAAGAGGATGGCGCGCGTCGATGTGGTTCCCTGATCTATTGAAAGCACGTATTTCATAGCAACATCGCCGGAGTTGGGAGTGAGTTGAAAGGTGGGCGGTGGCTTCCACCGCCCAAAACCGTGGCCCAAGATAAGTTTAGGCCATCGGGGAGTTTTAGGTTGATGGCGCGGGAGAGGAAGAAGGAAGACCCCCGCGCCATCTTTCAGAGTTCGATCAGTTCCAGGACTTGATCAACTCGTCATAGGCAATGGTTTCACCCTGAGGTTTTTCATTGTCCAACTTGGGGTAAGGCGCTCCGGGCTGGCTCAGCCAGTAGCTCGGGTCCTGCTCTTCGTTCATCTTCGGACCGATGTCACCCTGGATACCAGCACGCTCCAGACGGATCAGAACTTTTTCCTGATCTGCACAAAGCGCATCAAGTGCTTCCTGAGGAGTCTTGGCACCCGACATCGCATCACCGATGTTCTGCCACCATAGCTGCGCCAGCTTCGGATAATCCGGAACGTTGGTGCCGGTGGGCGACCATGCCACACGGGCAGGAGAACGATAGAACTCGATCAACCCGCCAAGGCGCGGTGCGCGCTCGGTGAAGTGGTCGGAGTTGATGGTCGATTCACGGATGAAGGTCAGACCGACATCGGCTTTCTTGAGGTCAACCGTTTTGGAGGTGACGAACTGGGCATAGAGCCAGGCCGCCTTGGCACGATCAACCGGGGTCGATTCCATCAATGTCCAGGAACCAGCATCCTGGTAGCCGATCTTCTGGCCTTCTTTCCAGTAAACGCCATGCGGGCTGGGTGCCATACGCCATTTCGGTGTCCCGTCCTCGTTCATCACCGGCAGATCGGGCTCAACCGTTGCTGCGGTGAAGGCGGTGTACCAGAACATCTGCTGAGCGATGTTGCCCTGGGCCGGGATCGGACCTGCTTCAGAGAAGGTCATACCGGCAGCGGCAGGCGGCGAGAACTTCTGCAGCCATTCGATTGCCTTGGCGACCGCATAGACAGCAGCAGGTGAGTTGGTGGCACCGCCACGTGCAACACAGGACCCAGTCGGCTGGTTGTTGTCGTTAACACGAATACCCCATTCGTCGACCGGGAAGCCATTGGGTTCGCCAACGTCGCCCATACCGGCCATGGACATCCACGCGTCAGTGTAGCGCCAACCCAGAGATGGGTCCTTTTTGCCGTAGTCCATGTTGCCAAAGACTTCGCCGTCGACACCCATATGGCTCAGGTCACGATCGGTGAAAAACTCGGCAATGTCCTCATAGGCCGACCAGTTGACCGGAACACCAAGATCGTAGCCATACTTCTCTTTGAAGTCGGCCTTGTTCTTGTCGTCGTTGAACCAGTCATAGCGGAACCAGTAGAGGTTCGCGAACTGTTGGTCGGGCAGCTGATACAGCTTGGCATCGGGGCCGGTGGTGAACGATAGACCGATGAAGTCATCCAGATCCAGCGTCGGCAGAGTCACGTCCTGGCCTTCGCCCGACATCCAGTCGGTCAGGTTGCGAACCTGCTGGTAACGCCAGTGCGTACCGATCAGGTCGGAGTCGTTGACATAGGCGTCATAGATGTTTTCGCCTGATTGCATCTGTGTTTGCAGTTTCTCAACAACGTCGCCTTCACCGATCAGGTCATGTGTGACTTTGATGCCGGTGATGGCGCTGAAGGCCGGAGCCAGAACCTGACTTTCGTACTCGTGGGTCGCAATTGTCTCAGAG
Source organism: Ruegeria jejuensis (assembly GCF_041537905.1). Lineage (NCBI taxonomy): Bacteria > Pseudomonadati > Pseudomonadota > Alphaproteobacteria > Rhodobacterales > Roseobacteraceae > Ruegeria > Ruegeria jejuensis. The sequence continues at coordinate 7,797 of NZ_JBGRUO010000044.1, forward strand.
ACAACCTTGATCTCCATGCCTTCGAACGGCTTTGCTGCGTCAACAAAGAACTGCATCTCCGCTTCTTGCTCGGCACGGGGCAATACCGAAACTCCTGCGATTTCATCGTCCAGGAATTTCTTGGCCGCCTCCATGTCGGCGAAGGCGGGACTGCCTAGCAGTCCGACCACCAGCATCAATGCCGTGGTGGATTTTAGCGATACTTTCATTATGTCCTCCCTGTATTTCGGAACTAAGTTTTAATATACGACCTCAGGTTTCGCTAACCCTGAAGCCGCTTTTTTCTGCGATTTACACCCATTTGAAAACGATAGCGGCGTAAATCAGGCAGAGGATCAGTGCGAGCCCTTGGTTCGCACCGACAACGCCCAGCCAGCCCAGATTGATAAAGGCCGAACCGAGAAGTGAGATGAAAAGACGGTCTCCGCGCGTCGTTTCAATACCGAGTATCCCTACGCGGGGTGTTTCGGGATATTTGATTGCCAGGACCGTAAGCGTGATCAATATCGACGCGATGATTGCGAAGAAGGCAGCAGTGGGCCATGTCCAAGCCATCCATTCCATGATCGTATTCCTTTCAGGCTCAGGTTACACGCGACCCAGGGCGAAGCCCTTGGCGATGTAGTTGCGTACGAAGTAGATCACGAGCGCACCGGGAACCACGGTCAGCACACCCGCTGCGGCAAGCACCCCCCAGTCTATACCAGCGGCACCTTGCGTCCGGGTCATGATGGCCGCAATGGGCTTGGCAGCAGTAGTTGTCAGCGTTCGACTGAGCAGCAGCTCTACCCATGAGAACATGAAGCAGAAGAATGCAGCCACACCGATACCGGATGCGATCAACGGCATGAAAATCTTCACGAAGAACTTGCCGAAGCCGTACCCGTCGATATAGGCGGTCTCGTCGATCTCTTTCGGCACACCGCGCATGAAGCCTTCAAGGATCCAGACGGCCAGCGGTACATTGAACAGACAGTGCGCAAGTGCCACGGCGATGTGCGTATCGAACAGCCCCACTGATGAGTAGAACTGGAAGAACGGCAGCGCGAAAACAGCGGGCGGCGCCATCCGGTTGGTGAGCAGCCAGAAGAACAGGTGTTTGTCCCCCATGAAGCTGTAGCGGCTGAACGCATAGGCTGCCGGCAGCGCCACCGTCAGGCTGATCACGGTGTTCATGACCACGTAGATCAGCGAATTGACATAGCCCATGTACCATGCGGGATCCGTCAGGATCGTCAGGTAGTTGTCAAATGTCAGGTTGCGCGGCCAAAGCGTGAACTGGTTCAGAATCTCCGTGTTCGTCTTCAGGCTCATGTTCAAGAGCCAATAGAGGGGCAGCAGCAGGAACAAGAGATACAGCGTCATCACGACAGCACTGCTGTTGATCTTCGGCAGGCTACGTGACCGTTTTGCGGGTGCGGAAATATCAGTCATTACTTAGCCCTCCTGTTTGTCGAGGTTGGTCATGACGGTGTAAAACACCCAGGAAATCAGCAGGATCACGAGATAGTACATGATCGAGAAGGCCGCTGCAGGTCCAAGGTCGAACTGCCCAAGGGCCATTTTCACGAGGTCGATGGACAGCAGCGTGGTCGCATTGCCCGGCCCGCCGCCAGTGACAACGAACGGCTCCGTATAGATCATGAAGCTGTCCATAAACCGCAGCAGGATGGCGATCATCAAAACGCCCATCATTTTCGGTAGTTCGATAAAGCGGAACACTTTCCAGCGCGAGGCCTGATCGATCTTTGCCGCCTGATAGTAGGCATCCGGGATGGACTTGAGGCCCGCGAACGCCAGCAGCGCAACCAGAGAAGTCCAGTGCCAGACATCCATTACAACAATGGTGATCCAGGCTGAAACGATGTCCTGCGTGTAGTTGTAGGGGATGTTCAGCTTATCAAGAACAAAGCCCAGCAAACCAATGTCAACACGGCCGAAAATTTGCCAGATGGTGCCAACCACGTTCCACGGGATCAGCAGCGGCAAGGACATCAGCACGAGGCAGAAGCTGGACCAGAACCCGCTTTTAGGCATGTTCAGCGCAACGAAAATACCCAAGGGGATCTCGATTGCCAGAATGGTCGCCGAGAACATGATCTGACGCCCCAGGGCATCCCACATGCGTTCGCTGCTGAGCATCTCGGCGAACCACTCAAGCCCTGCCCAGAAAAACTGGTTGTTGCCGAACGTATCCTGCACCGAGTAGTTGACCACCGTCATCAGCGGGATGACCGCTGAGAATGCAACCAGGATCAGAACTGGTAAGATCAAAAACCAGGCTCTTTGATTGACCGTCTTTTCCATCAGGCTGCCTCCCCTTCCTTGAGCCACTCATCGACATAGACATTGACACGCGATGGATCGAACACCACGCGATTCATGTCTGGTGAAATCGATAGGGTCTCGTTCGCTACGATGTTGATTTCATTTCCGAAAAGCTCGGCTCGCACGATCTTGTGGCGACCCACGTCCTCGACGCGCCGCACTTTTACGGGCAAGCCGTCACCTTCGGTCAGGGTCACAAATTCAGGCCGCACGCCCAGTGCCACATTCCCGTTCAGTGTCGGGAACCGTTGCGCCAGCTGCAGCGAGGAGCCGTGAACAGTCGCCATATTGCCTTCGACCTGTGCCGGGATCACATTCATGCCGGGCGAGCCGATGAAGTAGCCGACAAATGTGTGCTCGGGCTTTTCAAACAGCTCTTCGGGCGTACCGATCTGAACCACGCGACCGTCATACATGACCACAACCTTGTCGGCGAAGGTCAGTGCCTCGGTCTGGTCGTGGGTCACGTAGATCATGGTGTGGCCAAACTCGTGGTGCAGCGATTTGAGCTGCGTGCGAAGCTCCCACTTCATATGCGGGTCGATCACGGTCAGCGGCTCGTCAAACAGCAGCGCGTTCACGTCCTCGCGCACCATGCCACGACCCAGAGAGATTTTCTGCTTGGCGTCTGCCGTCAGACCTCGCGCGCGGCGGTCCAGTTCCGCTTCCATGCCGATCATCTCAGCGATCTGCTGAACACGTTGCGCCACATACGATGCGCTCGCCCCGCGGTTTTTCAGCGGAAAGGCCAGGTTATCGCGAACGGTCATGGTGTCGTAAACAACAGGAAACTGGAAAACCTGCGCGATGTTGCGATCCGCCGTGGAGGCCCCAGTTACGTCTACATCGTCAAAAAGGATCCGCCCCTGGCTCGGCACGAGCAATCCAGAAATGATGTTGAGCAGCGTGGACTTACCGCAGCCTGACGACCCAAGAAGCGCATAAGCTTCTCCGTCCGCCCAGACATGGTTTAGCTCTTTGAGCGCAAAGTCATCTTCCGACTTTGGGTTCGGGAAGTAAGAATGCGCGAGATTATCGAGAGTGATTTTTGCCATTGTACCCCTCCTCAGGCCGCAATCGCATATGAGGCCGGGGCGACAAGCTGCCCGGCTTCGCTGAAAATGTAGACGTGGCTGGGGTCGAGGTAGACATTCAGCGCGCTGCCAAGCTCCAGTTCATGAACACCATGCACCAGGCCAACCCAACGCTCGCCGTGATGATCCAAATGAACAAAGGTCTCGGACCCGGTCAGCTCGGTGACCACCAGTTTGGCTTCGAACCGCATAGCATCGGCGCCATGGCGTTCGATCTCGACATGATTGGGGCGGAAACCGGCGATGTAGCGACCATCCTCCAGAGATCCGAGCGCGCCTTCGGCTGCAACACTCTGGCCGTCGCCAAACATCAATTGAGCACCGGTCTTGCTGATCGAAAGGAAGTTCATCGGTGGGTCACTAAACACGCGCGCGGTAGTCGCGTCAGCGGGCTGTCGATAGACCGTTGGTGTCGGACCGAATTGCGTTATCCGACCTTCCCATAGGGTTGCGGTGTTTCCGCCCAGCAGCAGCGCTTCTTCGGGTTCAGTCGTCGCATAGACGAAGATGGAACCGGATTCTTCGAAGATCTTGGGAATCTCGACGCGCAGTTCTTCGCGCAGTTTGTAGTCGAGGTTGGCGAGCGGTTCATCCAGCAACACCAGACCGGCATTCTTCACCAAAGCCCTGGCAAGCGCACAGCGCTGCTGCTGACCACCCGAAAGCTCCAGCGGTTTGCGATCAAGCATCGGGGTCAGTTTCATGAGGTCGGCGGATTTCTTCACCGCGGCGTCGATCTCAGACTTTGAAGCACCAAGCAGCCGTAGCGGAGAAGCGATGTTGTCATAGACAGTCATCGACGGGTAGTTGATGAACTGCTGATAGACCATAGCGATCTGGCGATCCTGCACGCGGACTCCTGTGACATCCTGGCCTTCCCAGTACACATGTCCGGTTGTCGGCGCATCCAAGCCCGCCATGAGCCGCATCAATGTGGTTTTTCCGGACGAAGTTGGCCCCAGCAGGACGTTCATCGTTCCTTTCTCCAGCGTCAGATTTGTCGGGTGAATATGCGTCTCGCTTCCAACCTTCCGCGTGACCCCTTTAAGCTCCAGTGTCATCAAATTCTCCCCTTATTCAGCTGCAGCGCCAACGGGCTGAACTGGTTTGTTTTTCATCCAATCGGCCAGCCGTTCGATCTGATCGCGAGACATGTGCAGGCCTAGCTTACTACGTCGCCAAATCAGGTCTTCAGCAGTTTCGGCATATTCATTGTTCATAAGCCACTGGACTTCCTTTTCGGTCAGCGTTGCCCCAAAATCTTCGCCCATATCTGCGGCGCTGTGAACATCTTGGAGGATGTTCATTGCTTCGGTACCGTAGGCCCGTGCCAAACGGCGCGCCCAACGATCATCCAAGAAGGCATGTTGCTGCTTAAGCTTGGTGACGAGATCATCAAATCCCTGCACAGGAAAATCACCTCCGGGCAAAGCCACTCCGGCTGTCCAATCTTCGGACAGTTTCGGAAAAAAGCCTCTTATCTCCTTCATGGCGCTTTCTGCCAGCCGCCGATACGTCGTGATCTTGCCGCCAAATATGTTCAACAACGGAGCGCCGATCGATTCATCGACCTTAAGCACATAGTCGCGTGTGGCTGCGCTCGCACTGCTGGCTCCGTCATCGTAGAGCGGCCGGACGCCAGAGTAGCTCCAAACGATGTCATCGCCAGTGACTGGCGTGGCGACATACTGATTGATAAAGCCTAGCAGATATTGCCGCTCTTCTTCGGTGCATTCGGGTTTTTCTGACGGATCGGAATGATCTGCATCAGTCGTTCCGATCAGCGTGAAGTCTGTCTCATACGGGATTGCGAAGATGATACGCCCGTCGGTTCCCTGGAAAAAGTAGCATTTATCGTGATCGAACAATCGCTTGGTCACGATGTGGCTGCCACGGACCAGACGGACGCTGGCCTGTTGATTGCTGCGCAGGGTACCCTGCGCCATTTCGGCAACCCAGGGACCGGCCGCGTTTACCAGCATACGACAAGTTATTTCTTCTTCGTCACCGCTCCGTGTGTCTCTGAGTGTCACACGCCAGATGCCATCCGCCGCGTCGGCCTTGACAACTTTGCGCCGGGGCATGATCCGCGCACCTCGCGCTTGTGCGTCTCGCGCGTTCAAGACGACCAGCCGTGAATCTTCGACCCAACAATCAGAATACTCGTAGGCTTTGCGAAATTTTCCGTTCAGAGGCCGACCGACCGGGTCACTGTGCAGATCTATGCTTTTTGTCCCGGGGAGAATTTCTCGGCCGCCCAAATTGTCGTACATGAACAAGCCAAAACGGATCAGCCACGCAGGCCTGCGCCCTTTCATCCAAGGCATGAAGACATTCAGCAATTTTGACGTTGGTGTTTCGGATTCGAACCGCATGCTCGAGTGAAACGGCAACACGAAGCGCATTGGCCATGAGATGTGCGGCATAGCGCGCAGTAAGCGTTCGCGTTCAATCAGCGACTCTCTCACGAGCCTGAACTCGAAATACTCTAAATAGCGCAGACCACCATGAAACAGCTTGGTCGAAGACGCTGATGTCGCCGATCCGATATCGTTCATTTCCGCAAGGGCGACAGACATGCCTCGGCCAGCAGCGTCTCGCGCAATGCCGCACCCATTGATGCCACCGCCAATGATCAGCAGGTCAACGTCTGTATTCATGACTCTCCTCCCAATCACGAATTATCTTGTTCCTTGGCACTGTTATTGCAAAAAACGCGCAAAATTGAAAGAAAAAATCTTCGCTTTGTTTCGTTTACGCGTAACCATTTGCTTTTAATGCTAATTATACGCGAGTTGAAGGTGCTACAAACGTTATAGCCGGGCGCTGAGAGGCCAGTTTACCCGCAAAATCGCACTCAAAACTGTGCGTATGCTTGATATGAGGCGCATATACTCGCAAAATGAGGAAAACGAAAACTTCGCTGACTGGGGATTCGACATGGCGCGCACATTGCGAAAACCGGAGATCATCAGCATGGCGCGGCGGGATGGTCGAGTTACCGTCGAAGGCCTTGTTGGCCACTTTGGGGTGACACCTCAGACTATTCGGCGAGATCTTTCCGAACTTGCAGACGATGGCCATCTGGATCGGATACATGGTGGTGCGGTCCTGCCTTCGAGTACTACCAACATCGGGTACAGCGACCGTCGCGAACTCAATCTCGGCGCGAAGTTCGATATTGCGAAGCTTTGCGCCCAAAATATCCCTAACGATTGCTCGCTGTTTCTGAACATCGGCACCACGACCGAGGCCGTGGCCAATGAACTCTTAAACCACGAGGGTTTGCTGGTTGTTACAAACAACATCAATGTGGCTCTGATTCTGTCTGAAAACCCCAAGGTTGAAGTCGTTGTGACGGGTGGTAGTCTACGGCGATCGGACGGCGGGCTGATCGGCTATCTCGCCGAACAAACCATCGAACAGTTTCGTTTCGACTATGGCATCATCGGCTGTTCGGCCCTGACACATACGGGGGATATCCTCGATTTTGATATTCAGGAAGTCCGCGTAAGCAAGACGATCATCAAACATTGCAAGGAGGTCTTCCTGGTTGCTGACACGTCGAAATTCGAAAGAGATGCACCTGTCCTAATCGGGTCGCTGGCGGATATCGATGTGTTCTTTTCGGATCAGCCGGTGAACCCGAAGTGCAAGAGAGTTTGCGACCAGAGCTCGACATTGATACGATATCCGGACCAAAGCATTTGAAGCACTCGGCTTCGAAAACCGAAACCTAACGCTGCGCCGGTCATTGCCACGCGGCGGGCGAGTATCGACAGCCTTTCAAAAGGGCAAAACCATTCGAGCGTCAAAAACAGAGCAAAGAGCCCATTGCTGACTGACGTCGAACTCGTGCCAGTGAAAGTGACTTGGGACAGTGGTCCGGCTAAGCATTGGATGGCTCTTTGATGGCTTCGGCAGCGAGAGTTTCGTTTCCATAAGCGTATTCATAATTGAAGCGCATGAACGACAGCCTCCATTCGCCGCCCACGCGCTTCAGTGCAAGGTCGTAGCTGCCGACCACAAATTGCGGGTCTCCGCCGGGATGATCCGTGCGCACCTATGCGGCGCTCTGGCGTCGATGGCCAGACAGCTTTCCTACTTCGGCCTTGAGCTTGCACAGGGCGATCCAGAGCACCCCGGCGAGAGTTCATATCGGCTGATGGGGCCGAAGTCGGGGCTTAACCGATAGCGCTCTAAAGCGGCGCGCCTGAAACGTGAATCGGGGGCTTCCAAGCGCAATTGATTTGTGATTCCTCCTTATTAGGAGGATGTTTTATGTCAGCAGCACTGCCATCTGCGCTTCGGGCGCGGTTTCAGGACTATATCGAAGAGGGCT
>NZ_JBGRUO010000045.1:0-12264 GCF_041537905.1 Ruegeria jejuensis
GGCAAGCCCTTCGTACAAATCCCCATAGCACAGCCGACCCAAAAGAACTAACCCCGCGATTTCCCGCCTGAGCGCTTCTCTGACGCCGGGAAACCCATCGCGCAACTCCCCCGCCAGCATGCGGCGTCCGAGAAACCTGCATCATCCTGTGAATTTGTTTTTTTCGCTGCGTGCGCTCGCAGCACGAATTCTGCTGCACATGCTTGCTTTATGATGCTGCTGGGCGGCGGCGATATCTGCCATTCGATTCTGGCGCAGCAAGAAATTAGAAGGCAAGGATCAAGTCGCGGGACAAGGACGAAGCCGCTGCCGCGGCAGGGTCGCTTGTGGCTGGGGTTTTGCGCTGATCTGAGGGTTGGGATTTTGGAGATGGACGTGTCTGTCTGACGATTGGGGTCTCTCAATCAACAGACAGGAGGGTCCCATGGCGGACACGAAGACAACGCCACTGCGTGCGCGGATGATCGAAGATATGCGGATCAAAGGGCTGGGCGAGAGCTCTCAGAAGGCGCATATCCGGGCGGTTCGATATTTTGCAGAGTTTCTCGGCCGATCGCCTGATACCGCTACGGCCGAAGAGCTGCGCGCCTATCAGCTTCACATGGTGAACACGAATGTCACGCCGTCGACGTACAACGTGCGGCTTGTCGGGCTGCGGTTCTTTTTTGAGACGACGTGCAAGCGCCCCGAGATGAAAGAATGCCTGCACTTTCGCACCGAGCCTCGCAAGCTGCCCGTGGTGTTCAGCGCCGAAGAGGTGTTCGAGCTTCTGAAGGTCGCGCCGGGACCGGGGCTGAAGTACCGAGCTGCGCTCAGTATTTCTTATGGCACGGGATTACGCGCGTCCGAAGTCTGCACTCTCAAGGTCACCGATATCGACAGCGACCGGATGCTCATTCATGTCGAGCGGGGTAAGGGCGGCAAAGATCGCAAGGTGATGTTGTCGCCCGGATTGCTGGAGCTTCTGCGCGACTATTGGCGCGAGGCCCGGCCCGACGGCTGGCTGTTCCCGGGAAAGCCCCGGATCAACCCGCTGTCACCGCGCCAATTGCATCGCGCCTTCAGCGCGGCCAAGCACTTGGCCGGGATCAAAAAGCCGCGCAGCACGCTGCATAGTTTGCGCCATAGCTTTGCAACGCATCTGCTTGAGGCTGGTACCGATGTGCGTGTGATCCAGGTTCTGCTCGGTCACGCGAAGCTCAGCACCACCGCGCAATACACCCATGTCGCCACCAAGCTGATCCGCGACACTGACAGCCCCTATGAGTTGCTGGCACAGTTGCGGGATCGAAGGCCGGAGTGACACGCCCGGGCGGTGTCGCGCCCGAAGCTGGAGGTTGCTGACATCTTTCGAACTCACGGTCCTGCTTACCAGCGGGCCAATGCGGGGCATTTGAACCTCTCGCAGCTGAAGGTGATGTCGGCGATAGAAGCGTGCCGCACTGAGGCCCTCGGCGGGCATGTGGCGGCCTGCTCCAACTGCGACCACCAGCATATTGCGTACAACAGTTGCAAAAATCGGCATTGTCCAAAGTGCCAGTCTCCAGCAGCGCGCGACTGGATGGCAGCGCGCGCCGAGGACTTGCTGCCCGTCGAGTATTTCCACTTGGTCTTCACGCTTCCAGCGGAGATCGCGCGGATCGCCCTCTGGAACAAGCGGCCCGTTTACGGCTTGCTGTTCAAAGCGTCGGCTCAAACGGTGACCACCATTGCCGCCGATCCCAAACGCCTCGGTGCCCGCATCGGCATGACCAGCGTGCTGCATACCTGGGGTTCCGCGCTGACACATCACCCGCATATCCACATGATCGTCCCAGGCGGAGGCTTGTCACCGGACCACACCCGGTGGATTGCCTGCAAGTCTGGGTTCTTTCTGCATGTGCGCGTGCTGTCGCGGTTGTTCCGGCGGCTGTTTGTTGAAGGCCTGATAGCCTTGCACCGCGCAGGGCAGCTGAGGTTCTTCGGCGATCTCACCGCATTGGCAGACGCCAGCGCCTTCGCCGAATGGCTCGCTCCGTTCCGTAAAACCGACTGGGTCGTTTACGCCAAGCCACCCTTCGGCGGCCCCGAGGCTGTGCTGGTCTACCTCGCGCGCTACACCCACCGTGTCGCCATCTCAAACCACCGCCTTGTCAGCGCCGATGCAAACACAGTGGCGTTCCAGTGGAAGGATTACAGGATCAAGCGCGGGGATCGCATGAAGGTGATGCGTTTGCCAGCCTTCGAGTTCATCCGGCGCTTCCTGATGCATGTCCTGCCGGACCGGTTCCACCGTATCCGCCACTACGGCTTCCTGGCAGGCAGTGGTCGCAAAGAGAAAGTCGCCCGGGCCCGCGCGCTGCTCGGAGACATCAAATCGGCGGAACCAGACCAACCGTCAGATGAAGCGCCATTCCCCCTGACGTTGCGCGAACCATGCCCCGACTGCGGCGGACAGATGCACATCATCGAGACCTTCAGGCGTGGCGAGATACCCCGAACCCGAGCGCCACCACGAAAGCAGGCCGCATGATGAAAAGCCCATCTTCTGCCCGTCCTCCGATCCGACACGCTTCATGCCGGTCACAAGAAGGCTTTCGCTCAATCCTATCCACGCGGCGCAACGGGAGCCAAACCAAAGCCGCAACACCCGAAAATGTGCCCGATTGCACGCCAAAGGCCGCGCAAACGAGCGCCCGGACCCGGAAAACCCCGCAAAACCGCAGCATACATCACAGGCAAACGCCTGTGCTTTCCCCATAGCGCAGCGCCCGCTTCCCGCGGCTTCCACCTTGTCAGATTTGTCAACGCGGGCCACACCGCCCAACACAAACCTAACGCACTGGCCCGCATCAAAAAATCTTAGACAAACCGGACTCTTGTAGCTGCGGTAATTGCCGATGCAGCATTTTCTCGCAATCGCTGCGATGATTTTATGCCAAATCTGATTTATTCACTAGTTTTGCTACTCAAACGAGTCAACCGCGCTGGATCATGATCCTCCTCTTTCCTACTGCTTTCTGGCACGTCACGCCATCACGACGCTCCTTCGATGTTCCGGCTGCAAAGACAGGAACCTCAGACTGTTTTAGGCGGTTCAATGCTTGCTGCACGTACCAATAACGTTGCGCTTGCCGGGTTGATGGCCAGAGCCGTGTTATAAAGTGTGGCTAGCCGCAAAAGCGACTTCACATCCACATCGTGCGGCAAGGCAGAAAGCGGATCAATCAGGAAGACCAAAGCATCTAAACGCTCTTCTGCTATCAACGCCCCAATCTGGGCGTCGCCTCCCAACGGGCCGCTCTTTAAGCAAGTGATTTGCAATCCCGCTTCTTTGGCTATCCGGCCCCCGGTCGTGCCGGTACCGAATAGTTCTAATCTTTCCAGTTCAGGCTTATGCGCATTCGCCCATTCGATCATGGGATCTTTCATTTGATCATGGGCAACTAGCGCCATCGAGCGGATCGTGGGTAAAATTCTAGCGTCGTTTAACATGGCTTTGTTCGATCTCTGAATGGTTGTCCGCCGCCCAGCTCCAAGCCAGTGGCGATTTGCGTTTCAATGCTCCGCTAAGGTGCTGGCGCATCCGGTACGAGGCATCGGCAACACTTCCGCGTTCAAGAAGGGAAAGAATCTCTAGATGCTCCGAGCATTGCTCAATCAGGCGATCGCGGTTAATTTCAGCCTTGTATTCCATCAAACGGCGCATCCGATTAACCCTCTGCAATGACATCAGGAAAAACGGGTTACCGGAGAGTTTGATCAGTTCTTCATGGAACAGCGAACCGTTCTTCAGCAAAGACTCGTCCGGAGCGGAGTTGAGGTCCATGTTTAACATACCTTCCTGAATCCGCCGTTGCTCAGACAGAACTTTGTGGTCGAGTTCGAAGGTGGGTTCGAGCATTGCAGCAGGTTCGATTGCCATCCGAAAACGGTAGATTTGGTCGAAGGCTTCCGGAGTCTTAGCGACAGGCAAAAAGCGCCATCCATATCCCTCCTTGCGTTCGGTCCATCCTTCCCGTGACGCCCTGACCAAAAGGTCGTTAACCTTGGTTTTGGTCCAGCCGTATCGTTGTCGTAGAAATTGTTCTGTGACGTCCTCGGGGATCTGGTTTGTCAGCCAGTCATTAGCCAGTGCTTGATAGTCTTCATGTCCATCAGGTGGCGTATCAACTAAGGTTGCGTTGACCTTGGAAGGAATTTTGTCTGCAACAAAATACCCGCGATTTGTTTGCCGGATGAGGACGCTCTGGTTTTCTAGGTTGATCAGAGCCTCGCGTACTGGCGTGCGTGAAACACCGTATCTGTCGGCAACCTGTTGAGCGCTGATATGTTGTCCCGCAAGAATAGAGCCAGACACGATATCATGCAGAAGTCGGTTTGAAATTTTTTTTGAAAGCTCGCTTGTCCGTCCAGGCACCCTTATCACCAATCGATTGTTTGTTGGCATTTCCCAGATTGGATTCACGCCAAGAGTGCGCCCCAAGATTCTGGCTTTATAGCGTATAAAAAGCAAAAAATTGCATTTTCGTCTACATCTTTTTCCAGATCCCACGTTGTAGTTATTGGTTTTTTGATCGTGCTACAAAAAGCAAGTAGGGTGCAGAAACTTCGAGGTCGCGATAAAAAGTACACTTTAACAGCATGTTATGCGTCATTTCGTCATCTGGCCTTAGCTTGACGCTCATCCAAAAGTGGATTTTTACCTGTATAAAAGCAAAATTGGATTGGCTTTTGATACCTTAATATGCAATCACTGACACCAGTGCGAGATTCGCGCTATCGAACAACGAACCAATGGGAGGACTCACTCGTGTTCATGAAACTTACTCGTGCAAGCGCGTTCGCAACCGTTGCCTTGCTGGCCGGTGTGGGCACAGCATCGGCTGAATTCAAAGCTGAAAGCCCGCAATGTATCGCACCTTCTAATCCGGGCGGCGGTTGGGATTTCATCTGCCGTACGACTGCTAAATATCTGTTTGATCTGGGTGTCATCGAAGACTCGATGCAGGTCACCAACATGTCCGGCGGCGGTGGTGGCGTTGCCTTTGCGCACGTCACCAAAGAGCGCAACGAAGACAACAATCTGATCGTCGCTGCATCAATGTCCACAAGCGCACGTATCGCGCAAGGCATCTACGAAGGGGCTGTGCAAGACGATGTGCACTTCCTCGCGACTTTCGGTGCTGAATATGGCGCAATTGCTGTGCGTGCAGACTCGCCATACCAGGACCTCAGCGACATGATGGATGCGATCCTTGACGACCCGCGTTCTGTTGGTATTGCTGGCGGCTCTTCTGTCGGCAGTTTTGACCACATCAAGCCGATGCTCGTTGCCCGTGAAGCTGGCATGGAAGACGTTACACAGTTGAAATACGTCTCGTTTGACGGTGGCGGCGAAGCAATGACCGGGTTGCTTTCAGGTGCGACAGAAGCTCTGTCGGGCGATTTCTCTGAGATGCTGGGCTTCCTAGAGTCGGGTGACATTCGTATCATCGGCATCATGGCGCCAGAGCGTTTGGCCAACTACCCAGACATCCCGACCGCAAAGGAATTGGGCTATGATGTCGTAGGTGCAAACTGGCGCGGACTTTACATGCCTGCAGGTGCCTCGGACGAAGCGAAAGAGTTCTGGTCAAATGCGATCCAGACCATGGTTGCGGACCCGGGCTTCCAAGAGACCCTCGAAGCCGCCGCAATCGCGCCGTTCAACAACTTTGGCGACGACATGCACAACTTCGTAGCTGGTAGCATCGCAGATGTAACCAAGCTGTCGAAAGAGATTGGCATCATCGACTAATGCCATCAGGGCTGACCCGCTGGTTTGGGTCAGCCCACTTCACTTTATTCTTGGGAGGGAAACATGAGTGACCGCATTTTTGGCGGCTTCGGCTTGGCTTTGGCCATCTTTTACATCTGGGCTGCATCAACAATCAAAGACAGCTTTATGGTTGATGTGGTTGGGCCCCGTGCTTTTCCTTACATCGTTGGCACTATCGTGGCTATCTGCTCGCTCTATTTCATTTTACGTCCCGATGACGAACCGGAATGGCCGCATATGCGCGAATTCGCTGAAATCGTCTTCGCCGCTGTTGTCATGCTCATCTACAGCTGGGCGCTTCCCGAATTTGGCTTCTTGATTTCTACTGTATTTGCAACCGCTTACTTGACATGGCGCTTAGGGACGCAACCCCTTTGGTCCCTCGTCACAGGCGTCGGCACATCGGTAAGTATCTATGTCGTTTTCCACCTGATCCTCGGCCTTGCCTTGGCCAAAGGTCCACTTGGTTTCTGAGGAGCACTAGACATGGAAATCCTTTCTCTTCTTGGTGACGGTTTTGCAATCGCACTCACCCCGCAAAACCTCCTACTGGCGGTTGTCGGGTGTTTTCTTGGAACGCTGATGGGTGCACTGCCGGGTCTTGGCCCAGCAAATGGTGTCGCGATCTTGATTCCGATCGCGTTCTCACTGGGTTTGGACCCGACGGGGTCGCTGATCTTGCTTGTCAGTGTTTACTACGGCGCAATGTATGGCGGTCGTATCTCTTCGATCCTCTTGAATATCCCCGGCGATGAACCGGCCATGATGACCTGTTTGGATGGCTATCCAATGGCTCAGCAGGGCAAGGCAGGCGAGGCGCTGTCTTTGTCGGGCGTTGCGTCATTTGTTGGCGCATTCGTGGCAACTTGCGGTCTGGTCATTCTGGCCCCCCAGCTGGTAAAGATTGCGCTTTTGTTCGGTCCCGCGGAGTATTTCGTGTTGTTTACTGTTGCCTTCGCAACGCTTGGTGGGATCTCATCGACGAACCAAGCGAAGTCAGCCTTTGCAGCAGCGCTTGGTCTTGGCATTGCTATGATCGGCAGTGACAGCCAAACTGGCTCCCAACGTTTCACGTTCGACCACATTCATCTCTACGATGGTATCGACTTCCTGATCGCAATCGTCGGCCTGTTCGCGCTGAGTGAAGTGTTCATTTTCCTTGAACATCATCGCGGTGGTGCCGTTGGCGCGGCCGGAGTGACCAAGGTTGGCCGCATCATGCCCGATTTCGGAATGATCAAGCGCTGCATCCCCTCGATGGCACGCGGCACGGGTCTGGGTTTTTTCTCGGGCGTTCTGCCGGGAGCAGGCGCATCGCTGGGCTCGTTTTTGGCTTACTCGCTAGAAAAGCAAGCAGTTGACCGTGACGGCAAAACCTTCGGCAAAGGTGATCCACGGGGCGTTGCGGCACCTGAAGCTGGCAACAATGCGGCCTCCGGTGGCGCGCTTGTACCGATGTTGGCATTAGGTGTACCGGGGTCGGGAACCACAGCGGTTTTGCTCGCAGTACTGCTACAGTTGAACATTACACCGGGTCCGCTCTTGTTCCAGAAAAGCCCGGACATTGTCTGGGGCCTAATCGCATCGCTGTTCATCGCCAACTTCATTCTGCTGGCGATGAACATCCCGCTGGTTGGCATCTTTACCCGAGTATTGATGGTTCCGACCCGGATCCTGATGCCGATCGTCGCGATGATTTCCTTCGTGGGCATCTATTCGATCACAGGCTCGACATTTGATGTAATGTTGATGGTTGGCTTCGGTGTCGCTGGCTGGGTTTTGCGCAAGCTGGACGTGTCGTTGGTGCCGGTGATCCTCGGCATCCTTTTGGGCAACCAGATGGAAGTGAACCTGCGCCGCGCCATGACAATCTCGGATGGTGACTGGTTCATCCTTGTTGGCAGCCCTCTGGCGATCATCCTGTGGCTTATCGCAATCGCTGGCTTCGTTCTGCCCATGCTGATGGGTCGCAGAATGAAGAAGCGTATGGAAGCCGCCCGCAACGAAGAAGAATTCGTCGGCGACTAAGCCGGCGCCCCCCAAAGAATTTGGCTAACTGGCCAATCATAGGAGACTGATATGCGTATTATGACACTGCCTTGCGATGGTATTGGGCCGGAAATCATGGCAGCGACCCTTGAGGTTGTCGAAGCTGCAAACAATCGCTTTGATTTAGGGCTGACTTTTGAGGAAGCGATCTCGGGCTTCGATAGTCTGAAGAAGCACGGTATTACCTTGCAAGAAAGCGTGTTGGACCGGGCACGCACGGAATTCGACGGCGTGATCCTGGGCACTCAGTCCCACATGGACTACCCACCCTTGGCCGAAGGAGGTCGCAACGTTTCTGCTGGTTTCCGCATTGGCCTCGACCTCTATGCAAACGTGCGCCCTGCGCGCACGCGCGAATTTATCCCAAACAAAGCACCGGGTATGGATTTGGTTATTATGCGAGAGGCGACTGAAGGATTTTATCCCGATCGCAACATGTTCAAAGGCGTTGGTGAGATGATGCCCGATCCCGACATGGCGCTGTCGGTGCGCAAAATCACACGACATGGTTCTATGCGTATCTGTCGCGAAGGATTCAAATTGGCGATGCAGCGCAAGAAGAAGATCGCGGCAATCCACAAGGCGAACTCTTTTCTGATGACCGACGGGCTGTTCCTGGAATGCTTTCGCGAGGTGGCAAAAGACTTCCCAGAGGTGGAAACCGAGGAGTTGATCGTCGACGCATTCGCTGCCTTGCTGGTGCGCAAACCCGAAGCGTATGACGTTGTGGTCGCTACCAACTTCTACGGCGACATCTTGTCGGATCTGGCGTCGGAACTGTCCGGTTCCCTCGGTCTTGCCGGGTCGATCAATGCCAATGCAGAAACTGGACTGTGCTGCGCCCAGGCACAACACGGATCGGCACCAGATATCCAGGGACAAAACGTGGCTAACCCGACATCTTTGATCTTGTCAGCTGCCATGATGCTGACCTGGCTGGGTGAACAGCGCGGCATCCAGAGGTTGATGGATGCTGGTAACGCGATTGCAGAGGCGGTTGATACAGTGATTGATGATCCAGCGAAGCGAACCCGCGATTTGGGTGGTTCCGTTAACTGTGATGCTTTCGGCTCCCTTGTCGCCGAGACGGTGGCGAGAGAAAGCATCGCTGCCTAGAGTTCCTCCCTGCGGACAAATCGTCCGCACTTAACGGCGGCGCTGCACTCTTACAGCGTCGCCGAGTTATCAAGAGAATTCCAATGGCTGACCATCCTCGAGTTGCCCTGATACACGCCACAAAAGTGGCAATAGATCCGATCGAAGAAGCGGCGGCGAAGCTGTGGCCCGAAGCTGAGACAATTTCGATACTCGAAGAGGGGTTGTCTGTTGATCGGGCGAAATCGGCCAAGTTGTCAGGTGATCTTGTTCGCCGGATCGTCGATTTGTCGCGTTATGCAGAAGCAGCTGAAGCAGACGGAGTTCTGTTTACCTGTTCGGCATTTGGCTCGGCCATCGAGCGAGCAGACTTTGAATCTAACATCCCTGTCATGAAACCCAACGAAGCTATGTTCGATAGGGCATTTTCCCACGGGGACCGTGTTGTGATGCTCTATACCTTCCCGCCAGCCGCCGGTGGGATGGAGGATGAATTCCGCGACGCGGCCCGCGAAAAGGGCAGCACTGCGCAGATCTCGTCGATTTTCTGCGATGGAGCGCTTGATGCAAAGAAAGCAGGCGATGATGGTGCCCATAATCGTTTGATTGCCGACACTGCCGCCACAGTTGAAGACGCCGATGTCATTTTGCTAGCCCAGTTTTCTATGGCTGGTGCCGTGGATGCGGTGCGTGCTCGCACGGATATTCCAGTATTGACCAGCCCGGAGGCTGCGATTGAAGAAATCCGCCGCCGGATCGAACAGAAATAAGAGGTTCAGCTATGTTGATTGGCGTTATCGCGGATGATTTCACGGGTGGCAGCGATGTCGCCAACACGCTGGCCAAGGGCGTTGACGGTGAAGGTGGGCTACGTACGGCCCAGTATCCTGGTGTGCCGACGGGGGCCGCAGCATCGGATATCGACGCTGGGATTGTCAGCTTGAAGTCGCGCTCGAATGCGGTCGAAGATGCAGTAAGCGAAAGCCTCGAGGCGCTTGGCTGGCTATTGGATCAGGGCTGTAAACAGATCCTTTTTAAGTACTGCTCCACCTTCGATTCTACGCCCAAGGGCAATATAGGCCCGGTTGCCGACGCCTTGAGCGCTGCGCTGGATGCGCAGAGAGTTGTCGTCTGTCCGGCCTTCCCGACAACCGGACGCACGGTCTACCAGGGGCACCTCTTCGTGGGCGACGTGTTGCTGAGCGAAAGCGGGATGCAGAACCACCCGTTGACCCCGATGACCGATCCTGACTTACGTCGCTGGTTGCGTCAGCAAACTAAAAATTCGGTCGGCCACGTGCCTCTTTCAACTGTATCGAAGGGGGCTGATCATGTGCAGGCCGCAATTTCTGACGCGTCTGAACAATTTCTCGTGGCCGATGCCGTGACGGATCAGCATCTTCTGATCTTAGCCGAAGCGCTTCAGGGGGCATCTTTGGTAACGGGCGGCTCCGGCATTGCATTGGGCTTGCCGCGCAACTTCATTCGCAACGGGATGGCCGAACCCAACGCGCCGACCGCCGAGGGTACATCAGGACCCGAAGCCATTCTGGTGGGCTCTTGTTCTGGGGCCACGCGAGGCCAGCTGGCCGAACACCAGAAGTCTCATCCGACCTTTGCCATCGACGTGCCCGGTGTCATGAACGATACTATCAGCAAGGATGACCTGTTGACCTTCATCGTCGACAATACGGGAAACGCCCCTCTGATCTATTCCTCTGGCACACCCAAAGAGGTGAAAGATATCCAGACCAAGTTTGGTCGCGAGGCCGTAGCTACGAAACTGGACGATCTGTTTGCCGATACGGCACGTGCACTGGTGCAGCGCGGGTATCGCCGGATCGTGGTTGCAGGAGGCGAAACTTCTGGAGCAGTGGCGCAGGCCGTAGCCTACGAACTAGGCGCACCCGCGATGCGCATCGGCGCGGAGATCGATCCGGGTGTTCCGGTTCTGACCTTGGGCGACGATCAACCGATCTCGCTTGCGCTGAAATCAGGCAATTTTGGCGCGCCCGATTTTTTCTCCAAAGCACTGCGCATGATGGAGGGGCAAAAGTGAACACCGAAGCAGAACTCCGCCAACAGATGTCGGACCTTTGTGCGTCGCTGTTCAACCGGGGCTTCTCTGTCGGCACGGCAGGCAATGTTTCGGCCCGTCTGCCTGATGGCATCCTGATGACTCCGACTAACTCGACCTTGGGCGCGATTGACCTCGACCGGATCAGCAAGATTGACCTAGAGGGCAACCATGTCGCAGGCGACCGGCCTACCAAAGAGGTCTTTTTGCATCAGGCCTTTTATGAAACCCGCCAACAGGCTGGTGCCGTGGTGCACCTTCATTCGACTTGGGCGACCGCGCTATCTTGTTTGGAAGACACCAATCCTGATGACTGCATCCCACCGCTGACACCCTATGTTGTGATGCGGGTCGGCACGGTGAAATTAGTGCCCTATGTCAAGCCGGGCGATCCGAAATCAGGTGACCTGATCCGCGATCTGAAGGGTGCCTACAGCGCTGTTCTGCTCGCCAACCACGGCCCTGTGGTGTCGGCCAAAGATCTGTTCTCTGCAGTGTGCGCAGCAGAAGAGCTGGAAGAAACCGCCAAGCTTCTTGTGGCGTTGCGCGGTCGAAAGACGCGCTTTTTGAGCGAGGCCGACGTGGCCGACCTAAGAGCAACTTACTCAAATATGTGAGGCCGATATGAAAACCGCTGATCTGATTGATAACCATGCGAACGACCTAGAATTAGTGCATCTGCATTTTCGCCGTTTCGGGACCCGCACCCATTTTGCGGCTCAGGTGCAGACGGTGAAGTGTTTCGAGGACAACACTGAAGTGCGCGCTCAGCTGGAAACTCCGGGTGAGGGGCGCGTGCTGGTTGTCGATGGAGGCGCGTCCACCCGTATTGCACTTCTGGGCGACATTCTGGCCGGGTTGGCAATCAAGAATGGCTGGGCCGGTCTGATTTTGAATGCAGCGATACGTGACAGTATCGAGATTGACCAGATGGATACGCTGGTATTTGCGCTTGGGACAAGCCCGGTAAAAAGCGCAAAAGAAGGCTGGGGCAAAGTTGGTCAAAAGATTGGATTTGGTGGCGTCACGTTTGAGCCGAACGATTGGGTTTATGGTGATGCGGACGGGGTGTTGCTCAGCAAAGAGCAACTGGTCTGATTTTGCGACATGTGTAGACGCCCAAAACGCAAGAGGTAATTTTGACCGTATCTGCATCGGTTCGGGTACTGACATGTGTTCGGCCTATAGCGCGGCCTTTGCACATGCCGCTGGCCCGTAAGGTGTTAGCGGATCCGGTCCAATT
>NZ_JBGRUO010000046.1:0-12118 GCF_041537905.1 Ruegeria jejuensis
TGATCCGCCCCGTGCACCTGGAAAACGTTCTTCGCCAAATCCAGGCCAATCATGCTAATCTCATCCATAGACGCCTCCATTCAGGTTGTTTGTAAACCCACAATGGCACACCAAGGCCAGCGGGGGCGTCTACACCTTCAAAGCTCATATTGCTTTCTCTTTGCGACGATAGCCGCTGCAAGCATCGCTGGATGGGTGGTCTCGCGCACCGGCCTGCCTCTAGGCTGGATGATCGGGTCTATGTTGGCGACGGCGGCGGCCTCGCTGGCCCGTTTGCCAGTTCAAACCCCCAGTTTGCTGCTCAATATCATACGCGCCTCCATCGGCGTGATGCTGGGGGCCGCTTTTACCAGTGAATTGATTTCATCCGTCGGAACCTGGTGGCCGACATTACTTTGTTTGATCCTGTCTCTTGCGGTGATGTTTGCGGCAGGATTCCTTTTCCTGCGCAAGATCTTGCGGTTTGAGGCGACAACCGCTGCCCTTTGCGCGATGCCCGGAGGCATTGCAGAGATGGTGTTGCTGTCTGACCGAGAGGGCGCAGATCAGACCCGCGTTGCAATAATACACGCGCTTCGGATTGCCCTTGCGATCCTGTTCATCCCCGTGTTGATCAGCCAGATTGCGACAATTGAACCAGCCACAGGCAACGCATCGATGAATGTTGCGACCCTGACGGGACAGGACTGGCTGTGGATTGTGATCTGCATTCTCGCGGGACTCTTCGCGCGCGGCTGGCGAAGGTTGCCCGCGCCCATCGTAATTGTGCCGATGCTGATCAGCGCGGCGCTGCACCTCTCGGGGGCGTCGGATTTCAACGTTCCAGGGTCAATTACAATCGTCATCCAGGTTTTCATCGGAATCAACGTAGGTGGGCGTTTCGCAGGTGCCCCGCTCAAGAGCCTGACTGCTTCGTTTGGCGCGGCCTTCATAGTCGTCGGAGTTCAAATCGGCACGGCCTTCACCGCAGCGCTTCTGGTCGCACAAGGGGTTGGTGTTGATCCGGTTTCGTTGGTTCTTGCCTATGCGCCCGGCGGGCTGGCGGAAATGTCAATTATCGCGCTGAGCTATGATCGTGACGTGGCTTTTGTCGGTGTGCATCATGTCTTTCGGGTCATGCTTGCCCTCGCTTTGGCCCCGCTTTTGTTGTCATGGCTCATCAGACCTCCGAAGGACGCAAAATGAGATATTTGTCGGTAGAGACCGTTGGCAAACCGCTTCAGGTGACTGACCTGCCGGGCATGCTTGGGGTTGAGACGACTACGCGAAACCGAAAGAGCAGCTGGTCACTTGGTCCTCTGTTGCGCCATTGCAACGAAAGTGCAGTTTTGAATCAGGCCTCTAAGACCACTCGGCAATGGCCGCTTTGGCGATATCAGCTGCATCGCAGCGACGTGTCCGCCGCACATGCGAGCAAATTCTGCGTCAGCAATAGCCGCACATGCACAAGTCCGGTTTGTCCGCGTTCTGTGAGTTCATGGTCCCTTAGATTTTTCGGTCGCAGCGAAAGTCCGGTCTGACGGGCCGCAGCGCAGCGAAGGCGAGCACCGGCCGATGACCGGTAAGGGCCGTCCGCATCGGAGCCGACAGGTAGGTTCTGTGATCGCTCTAAGGTCGGCAGAGAGGCCAAGGCACCCACGTACCCACCGCGCAGTAAGGCGCTACAGGGCCCGTTCATCCAATGGTTGCGCTCCCCGGCCGGGCGCGAAGGCGAGATCGTCGCCCTGACCCAGTCTATCCTGAGGCCTATCGCCACCCTGACCTCGCGGCGCCGTAGGCGTCGCTGAGGGGCATTCGGAAATCCCCTCTCATGACCTGCGCAGGTAGCGCGGCTTTGCTGGTTCTCTGACCTGATTGATGACCGCAATACGGTACTCGTTTTGCCGTCTATATCAAGTGAGCAGGCGTCCATCTGGAAAGGTTTTTCTCATACTCGGTAATTGATTTCAAAAGCCACTTCTGAAACACCTTTGCCGCTGGGCGAATTGGGCCAGGTAGCGTGACGAGGTAATAGCCGATCTGCGGAATTGGATCATCGAATAGCGCCACGAGTTTTCCAGACTTCAATTCATCAGAGATGAATGCCGGAACCGTCGCCCCGATACCATCTCCCCGGCGGATTCCATCAAGCAGCATGTTGCCCGGCAAGCGAACCACTCTTCTATGGGCACCAGGTGGTATTCCAACCTTTTCCAACCACAGGTCAAATTCGACAGAAGCCTGTTCCTGAAGAAGAGTGAAATCGAGCAATTCTATTGGGTCCTCGAGCACCCGTTTTCCAATCAATTCCCTTGTTGCGACCACTGTCAGACAGCCAGGTAGCAACATTTGCGAGACCAGTCCCGGCCAGCGCCCTGTGCCGTATCGGATGGCTATGTCAATGCCACCTGGTTTGAGGTCGACGGCCTGGATCGTTGAGTCGATCCTAAGCTCAATATCCGGGAACTCCTGAACAAACGCCGATAGACGCGGCATGAGGAATGCGCTTGAAAACATCGGCGTCGCGCTGACTACGAGCGGGCGAACCGCCTCTACACTTGATATGCTCTCGGTCAGGGACGCCATTGAGGCAAATGCTTCAAGCAAACCCGCCGCTAAGAGTTCCCCCTGTGAGGTCAGCGCGATACCGTGCCGCGTCCGAGTAACAAGCCGGGTTCCTAGATGCTGTTCCAGCACTCGGATTTGTTGGCTGACCGCGGAATGGGTCACATTCAGCGCCGCTGCTGCACGGGTCAAGTTTCTAAACTCTGCGGCGGCGGCGAAGGCTCTCAGAGACGTCAGCGAGGGAAACGTGTGCCAATCCATAAGTAAGAAAATCTAACAATACAGAAGAATTTACAACTACGCGAAATCTTGATCCTTGCGCATGTTGACGTGGAACACCAATGACTGAAACCGGAGGAAACCATGGTAACGCTTGCGGTACTCGGGTTAGGCAACATGGGGTCGGCGTTGGCACATTGCCTGCTCAAGGCAGGTTACAGCGTCTGTGTCTGGAATCGAACACCTGGTAAGACAAAGCCATTTTCTGAGCTAGGTGCAGTGATTTGCACATCCCCGGAAGATGCTGTTGCAGCGTCTGATTTCGTCATCGTCTGTATCAAAAGTCATAAGGAAACCGTCGAATTGCTCAGCGGTCTATGTGTATCGTTGAGTGGAAAGACAATCTGCGACATGAGCACTGGCGATACGTCCGATGCAGATTCATTGGTCTCATTCCTTAACGGCAACAACGCAGACTACATGCTGGGCATGATCAACGCCTACCCTTCAGGCATTGGTAACGGCGACACCACCATCCTCACCGTAGGCAGTGCCGGAACCTGGGATCGCTACGGCGAAGTTATAAGGTCCCTTGGGGGAAAGTCCGCCCAAGTCGGTGAGCAACCCGCGGCTCTTGCAGCACTTTTCGCTGGTCTCTTCACTGTCCGGCAAGGGTTCATGTTCGGGATGATATACGGCGCGCTGGTGTGCCAGAAAGCAGGCGTTCCGATGCAGGTCTATGCAGATCAACTCCCTGCAACGATCAAATTGGTAAATGACTACCACGATCTCTTTGCCCGAACTGTTCCGGTTGGAGATTACGACGACGCCGAAGCTTCGTTGAAGGTCTACGCACTGGCTCAGGAGGATGCTCTGACGACCTGTCTATCTCTGAAAGCACCGGCTGACTTCATCCGAATTATGCATGACCGCACAAAAGCGGCGTGGGAGGATGGATATGGTGACAAACAATTGACCTCGTTGGTCGAGCACATGACAGATGCCTGATGACATCGGGCGCTTACTGTCAATAGTGGTCGTTCGACTTGGACATGCAATCAGGGCGTCAAATTTGACCATCTGGCTCGTCCCAGAAGATCGAGTTTCCGTCTAGGCCAGACTACACAGGCATGCCTTTGTTCCCAGACTGGATCACCACCTTGCATTCCAACCCACCGAGTGCACCTGATCTGCCCAAGTCGAGCTTGGCCCCGTAGGCATTCAGCAAATCGACCGCTATTGCCAATCCTAGCCCACTGCCAGTGACGGAAGTGTCCAAGCGTCCCCCGGATCGCAGGGCTTCGCGTCGTGCGGCTTCGGGAATCCCTGGTCCGTCATCCTCGATGCGAATTTCGATGTTACCCTCTTGTTGCATGGCCGTTAATCTTACGGAATTGCGGCACCACTTTGCCGCGTTATCCAGCAAGTTACCCAAGACCTCCTCAATGTCTTGCGTGTCCATACGAACCCACAAATCCTGATCGCAGCTGACATCCAGAGTCTTGCCTTCCCGTTCAGCAATTAGGGTAAACAGCCGCGTCAGCCGGTTGATGGAGTTTGACAGGTCTGTTCGTGAATGGGTCAGTTCCGCAGTGTTCATCGCCCGCATTCTCGCAAGCGACCGAGCAAGCTGTGCATCGATCCGATCCAGGGCCTCTTGCGCGGTGGTAATCGAAACACTTGCATCCGCTAAGCTTGCCAGTTCGTTCCGCAGAATGGCGGTTGGTGTCTTGAGCGCATGCGCCAGGTCGGCGGCTTGTCGTCGGGACCCGGACACGATGTCCCGATTGCGGCCCAGGAGCTGATTCAGGTCTCGGACCAGAGGAGACACTTCCTCGGGGTAGTCTGAAGGCTTGAGGTCTTCATCCCTTTCCCAGCGGTGGGCCACATCCCTACGCAACTTTCGAAGTGGCCTCAGGATTACAGACGTCAGAAGCAGCGATCCGGCGACGCCAATCAAGCCAACCAGCGCGAATACCGGCAACAGGCTTCGCTGAGTGGCGCGCCGTTCTTCAACCAGTTGGGTCCGGCTTTCGGCCACGCTGATGCCCCAAACCGTTCCGTCCTCATAAGTGATTTTCTGATAAACGCTGCGAACCGCTTCGTTTTCGGGACCCAGAGTGTTCCAAATGGTCGGCGCGTCCGGAGAACCGCGTGGCTCGGCGATGGTCTCGCCAAAGAGCGAGGGGGAAGTAAATATCTGCCCTTCGCGGCTGGTAACTTGCCAATACCGCCCAGAATAAGGCGCACCATATGCCGGATCAAACATCAGGTTACGTAACGCCTCGGGGTCTTCTGTCGCCACGCTCAGCCCGACAACAAGCTGTGTGTGGCGATCCAGTAGCGTGGTGTCGAACCGGTCTGAAACTCTGGCATCGATGTAAGAAAACACTGCAAGGGTGCCCACCCCAACGGATAGGGCCCCAGACGCTATCCCGCCTAACAATGCCCGTTGACGCAGGGATAACATCAGGCTGAATCTATCATATATCCACGACCGCGCGCCGTTGTGATGAGGTCGGACCCCAGTTTCTTGCGTAAGCGGGTTATGAACACGGCAATGGTGTTCGAGTCGCGATCCCCGTCATACTCGTAAATATGTTCGGAAAGCTCAGTTCTCGAAATCATGCGCCCGGCATTATGTGCCAAGTAGGTGAGCACCGCAATTTCTTGTGCGGTCAGATCAATAGGTATTCCGTCTACCGTCACCCGACCATTGCGGGTATCCAAAACGACACTCCCCATCTCGATGATGGGATTTAGTTGCCCGCTTTGGCGGCGCAAGATGGCGCGTACGCGCGCAGCCAGTTCAGGCATATGAAATGGTTTTGTCATGTAGTCATCGGCACCCGCATCCAAACCATCCACGCGCTCGCTCCACCCCTCTCTTGCGGTCAGGATCAGCACCGGAGTTTTCACTCCTGCGCGGCGCCATTCGCGCAAAACGGATATGCCATCGCGTTCCGGCAGGCCAATGTCGAGGATGATCATGTCGTATGGTTCGGTCGCCCCCAAGTGCAGGGCCTCAACACCGCTATGGACGATGTCTACGACGCGGCCTTCAGCGTTCAGAAGCTTTTTGATCTGCTCGCAAAGGTGCGGCTCGTCTTCTGCCAGTAATATTCTCATGCCATGAAATCATAGATGCTCGGACGGGGGCTTATCTATCATTTTTTGCCTCCACCCTTGCCTCCGGAGTTTCCGCCACCATTTCCACCCCCGTTGCCTCCGCCATTCCCCCCGGAGTTTCCGCCACCGTTACCTCCGCCATTCCCGCCAGATTTTCCGCCCCCATTGCCACCACCGTTCCCATTGGCGCCACGATTTCCGTTGTTGCTGTTATTGCCGTTGTTGCTGGCATTCCCGTTGGATTTGGCGTTGGCCGAGTTCCCGGGATTTGAGCGTGCGGCGTCTGATATCTGGCGGCCGACACGGGATCGGTTTGGCACAACAACGCCGGTTTGCGCGTTGACGATGACGCTAACGATTTTGCCGTTCGGCTTCTTGACCAGGATACGGTAATAGACTTTGTCTGTTTTGAAGGCCCGCGCGTCGACGGGGGTCCCGCCAAAGACCTTTTCGACCCCTTTGATAACTTTCTTCAAGCGGATCGCGCCACCCGATGTGGTCGCATTGCGCAGTTCGGATTGCTTCAGTTCGCGCGCAGCAGCGTTACCCTCTCCGGTCAGGAGAAGGGTAGCCATACATATCATCGCCAAGAGCTTCCTCATCGTTGACACTCTTTACTGCACAAAACTCTCCCGAAACTACAGATTCCAAAGTGAACCGTCGATGAACAACCAGTTACGCCTGAGTACAACGAGCATGCGTTCAAATGGAGGCGTTCACTGATTCGAACGCCAACCATCCGCGCCCGATTCCTCGCGACTAGTGGGGTCTGGAAACACGAAATTAGCACTCGATCTGCGAGGACCGTTATGAAAACCACAGGGACCAGCGTGTTGAAAGCTACCGCCATCGCAATTGCCCTGTTGGGGTCAACAGCGATTGTTGCGACAGTAGTGGTTCCCGATTTTGCATATGCGAAAGAGGGTAAGGGAAATGGTGGTGGCAAAGGCAACGGTGGTGACAAAGGCGGTGGTAAAGGCAAGGGCGGCGGATCGGGTGCGGGTAAAAGCGATAGCCAAAAATCCGCCGGAAGATCTGACCGCAAGAGCTCCAAGTCGAAGGGATCTGGCTCGAAATCCTCTAAGCGGAATGGGTTCTCTCTGAAGGGCTTGTTTGGTGGCAAGAAGACCCGCGCCAAGACGGCAAAAGCCAGCCAAAGAACTGTTCGTACAACGCACAAAACTGCAAGAACCGCTGCGGTCACCACATCAATTCGGCCAGCGGCCCGGACACCCGGGGACACAATGGCCGAACTTCTTGGGGCGCATCCTTCGGAACTGGGTGCACTGAACGCCGCCAATGCCAGCGAATCCGCACTACGGAACGCTTCTCCCAATTCACGCGTCGGTCGCATTGCAACGTACCGCGATACGGTTCTTGCCGGGGACGAACTGCGCCAAGACTTGCAGGACGCCGAAGATCATCTAGACAGCCTGGAACCGCCTGAGCGGCCCTCCGACGAAGTCGAGGACGATCTTGAAACAGCGCTGAACGATGTCCGAGAGAACAAGGAAAAGGTAACCGAGCTTGAACGGCAACTTGCCGACGCCGACGGTGCTGATCCCGAGATCGAAGCAGAGCTCGAAGCCGCCAATGCCGACCTGCAAGAGTCTGTTGACACCGCCAAAGATCTGAATGCTGAAAAGCAATCTGCTGTCGAATACGAAGACAAGGTGGCCGAGGTCGAGGACCTGAGCGAATTGGCAGAAGATCAGGCGGAAACCGAACGTGAGGCGCTCGAAAATGCGGCCAACAAACCGGTGACCGACGCGGTTGAAGCCACCGTAAAATCAATTTTGGGCCTTTAGCGCTCAGTACCTTTCGCCCTGCCACTCACGGAGGCGTAGAAGGTCGGGTCAGCCCAGCTAAGTCTATCAGGCTCGGCTGGCCCGGCTTTTTTGTCCGCCCTCTGAGGCACCGGGCCGCACCGCCCAAATACACACAAATTAGCCCGCTCCGATTTGGAGCGGGCTTTGGCTTTCGGCATTACCCGAGTTTGGGGGGCGGGTAAAACCGAGAACGCTGGTAGGGTGCTCAGACGTTCTTCTTTGCCTCATCAAGTCGCTTGTTTTTAATGATTTCCGAGAGAGAATTTTCGATAGGAGGGAAGCGACCACTGCTCGAGTTCGTTGTATTTGGGACTTCGTTGCGCAGCGCAATCCTTGAGGGTTGTGGTGCTGCGGGCGTAGATTGCATCGGAAGCTCAATGGCACTCTTGTTCATGCGTTTTCCCTTCCATGAAGCCGAGCGTCTGGTGGTTCACCCGGCCCAACAAAGATTAGTATGCTCGAAACAGCTTGAACGCTCACAGAACACACCGTTCACGTTCTGTTAATGTTGTTGTTCGCGCTTTGAGGGTATTGCGTGACGCCAGAATAGAACAGGACGACTGATCGTCGATCGACACCCAAGCAAGGGGAACCTAAATTCGGTTACCCCCCATTATGGCCATGTATCAGTTCAGGATATCCGCAACCGCGCCTATAAGATTAAAGACCTGGTTCGTCTCGCGGCTAACCTCATAGACATAGCCGCCAGCCTGCACGTAGTAGCCATTCGACCGCAAACCCCACCGGCGCGGATCGTTGAGAATAGAATAATTGTCATAGATATAGTCACCGACCCCGTAGCGCTTGAGTTGCCCGGGCGGCACACATGGGACAGCCTTTTTGGCAAGCCCCGGCGGACAGTGCGCACGGCCAGGATTGACTGCCGCAGGCATTTGCACCGCTTGTTCTTTGTGACTCTTGGCCTTGTTGTTTCCCTTGCCCTTGCCGCTGTTCGCAAAGGCTGCCGGGGCCGTTACCACTGTGACCACAGCCAGAATCGAAACCAAAAATTTCATCTATCTCGTCTCCACGGATCGCAGATACATTCGGCCTGCGAGGCTGATTTAGCCTTTTAGCGATGGAATTTAACCCCTCGCACCACGGAGGTGGCGGGATGTCGCCTGAAACCGTAGGGTGCCCCAACGCGCTCCGATCAAGTCTCACATGCAAGTAGCAGATTGCCATATTCGGTTGGACAAACGTCTTGCTATCTATACCACTTGCATGTGGCACGCGCTCACAAGAGCATGGGCGCGAAATCATCCAACACTTGGATTCGCATTCACTATAGGCTTACCGCTGGGCCTAAAGGCACCTTCAAGGCGCAAAAGCAGACGTTGTTTTGAAGCGGTTCAATGCTCAGTTTGTTGGGCAGCGTGTGAGTTCGACAGGCCCCCTTTCTCGCTAGTGCAGCGAATGGCGGCAAAGCGGGCTCGACCGCAGCATCTCGGTTGGCTGCTGGATGTCGGCTCTGGTGCCGAGGGCGTGCAGCCCAGATTGGAGGTACCGCGCGCTCGGTGACCAACTGTCTGGCTGTAACCCTTTCGCGATGTATCATATACAGCCCCGCACTGATAATGATGGCAACGCCAAGCAGGCTAGGGCGGGCCAGCAGATGCCACACCACCTCCGAAGTCCGTAGAGAGCTTCAATCAGAGATCCGGAGAAGAAAAAGAGTTTAGCAGTGCGAGGCGCTCAGTTTCCTTCTTCCAAACGCGTGAATTCTGATTCGATCACACCGAAGGACAAGACTGCTGACACATGCCGATTGATCTCGGTCGACTTGTCCGCGTCACGATAAAGAAAGTGGCATTGTTCCCTCCCTTGGTGGACCGCAGGAAGCCTCTGGCAAATGGAATTGCCGTTGATGCTCCATGTCCCTGTGAGGGGGATACCATTCATCCAACCAAAATGCATTGCGACCGTGCCGTCAGTTTCTCGGTCTTCTGAATAAGGTGCTCCAAATGGACCCGTCGTGAACCGTTCTTCGAACTGGTTGGAGTACAACATCAGTAGCTCGTCATGCGCGATGCGGTCCCCTTCGCGTCCCTTGTCGAAATTGTAGGGCCATTCGGGCAATCCGGACGCCAACATGGCGTCGGAAAAGATACTGAATACTTTAGGATCTTCGTAAATTTCGAACCATGGCTTCATCCACATCAAATTCAACCATACGTTATTAGCCAGGAAGCGCTGGATAAACTCGCGTGCCTTTTCGCCGTCGCCTTCACGGTAATATGCTTCCGCCAGAATCCTAAAGTGCTGTTCGCGCAGTTCGTCCTCCGGGATGCTCAGCAATAACGAAAGCGCTTTCTCGCTGCTACCCGCCCTGAGATAATTCCAGGCCAAATCCCCTTTTTCACCCGAACTGAGTCTCGCGGACAGCGCTTCGTACTGTTTGAACGCTTCGATGGCCTGCTCGTAATCGCCAACCGCATTCAGAGTGAGGCCGTGCACAAGCCTAAGGCCTGGTTCGGTTGGGTTGTTGAATACTGCCGCTCTTGCCATAGACAAAGCGCGGCCTCTCTGGAGTTGCTGCAATAGCAATCTGACCTGCAATCCAAGAGCAACTGAATTTGAGGGATCGGCGCTGAGCACATCTCGGACAATAGTCTTTGCATCATTCAGTGCGTCCAGCGTGAAGCGTATTGTGTTGAAGCTTCCTTGCCAGATTTCAAAGTTGGCTTGTGCATATCCGAGTTTAGCCTCGATAAAGCTGGGATCTAGCGCGATTGCTTCCTCGTATAGCGGCAGAGCCTTACCGATATCTGTGAAATCCTTGCTGTGCAGCAGTCTTTCGGCGCTTGCAAAGGCAAGGAACGCGTTTGCGTCATTTGTGGGAGTTTCTTCAAAAATCCGCCGCTCAACCGGGTTGAGTTTAAGCTTCAAGGCACCGGCCGCCTTGAGTTTCAATTCGCCAACGAGATCGAACAGCTGATCTTCTGCCCCCACGGCGATCTGCTGCCAGATGACACCGTCACCGCTCTTTGCTGCATCTCTGAGACGCACGCGGATTTCGATAGCGCCTTCGTGTGTTCTGACTGACCCATCAAGAACGTACCTGACATCAATGTCTCGTTTCAGATCCTCTAACGTGACGGCGATGCCTTTGTGTTCCATTGATGTACTGTGCGGCGCAGAGGGCAACTGCCTGAGCCTGCTGTAGGATCGAAGAAACAACTCTGTCACGACATCCGCTGCGATCCTGTCAGAGCTGGTTTCGGCCGTAAACGGGACGATCAAAATCCCATCGTCGGGATCGCCAAAGCTCGGAGTCCAGATTGAAACGAAGAGAGCACACAAGCCCACCAAAAGGACAGCCGCTGCTGCCACCAATGGCTTTCTGACTCGGCTTGAGATCGGGCCTGTACCGGTAATTATTTTGCCAGCGTCAGCCGGATCAAGAAGCACTTTGAATGCTTGTATCGGCTCCGAAAGGTTTTTGACCTTGTTGAGGCCCGCGTCGGCAAAGCCAAGATCCAGCTTGCCTTTCACACTTTTGAAGACCGTATCTGAGATCATTATCCCATTGGGTTCAGCCAATCCTTCCAGACGGGAAGCGACGTTCACCCCCTCGCCGAAAATGTCGTCTTCCTCGACGAGGACGTCGCCGAGATTGATCCCGATACGATAAGAAATTCGTTTGCCGATATCCTGATCGCGTTCGTGAACGATCATCGCACGTTGCACAGAAGCCGCCCACGAAACCGCGTTTACGGCACTGGCAAACTCGATCAGTACCCCGTCTCCCGTGGTCTTTACTATCCGACCGTCAAACTTAGCCACGCTGGGATTAATGACTTGGTCGAGCACTTCTTTTTGCCGTGCGAGGGTTCCAGTCTCGTCCAACTCCATGAGCCGACTGTAGCCAACCATATCGGAAGCCACTATCGCGGAAAGTCTTCTAACCTCGTTTGACAAAGACACCTCCAGCCCCTTGCAAACTTAGTCTAGTGGCATTTTGATCGTCTGTCCTCGCCTGATAAGTAGGGATAGGGAGGCTGTCGAATGCAAACATCGCCGATGCAACCTTAATGTGCGACATGAGCACTGAAAAACTCAGTCGCGCCTCTTTGGACGGTCAGCAATAGCGCGTGTTGCGTGAGTTCAGAGCGCTGAGGGTTTTGCGTTTGCAGCGAATGGCCGCAATGACGGGCCGCGCAGCAGCGATTGGCATGTTGGGTGAACGGCAGGATTGGGCCGTCCTTGCCTCAGCTGCACAAGCCAACAAATGGAATGCTGCAATTGCTCCGATGGCCGCTCTGATGCAGGTTTCTCGGACGCCGCATGCTGGCGGGGGAGTTGCGCGATGGGTTTCCCGGCGTCAGAGAAGCGCTCAGGCGGGAAATCGCGGGGTTAGTTCTTTTGGGTCGGCTGTGCTATGGGGATTTGTACGA
>NZ_JBGRUO010000047.1:0-9844 GCF_041537905.1 Ruegeria jejuensis
CGGTGGCTCCATTCTCATCGCACATGCAAATCGACGTCTCTGCTTTCGATACGTCCAATCCGACAAAACACTGTTCCATTTTGCTCTCCTGTCATTGTTCCAGTGCCATCATGCACTGGCCAAGAGAGCTGTTGCTCGATTACTAGAGTTTCATCCATCCGCCAGGAACAGTCTGCGGGACGCTTTCTATACCGCGCTGCTTCAGCAATGAGGCCTGCATATCGGCTGACCCATCAATTAAGCGTTGCATGATCGACTGCGACACCG
Source organism: Ruegeria jejuensis (assembly GCF_041537905.1). Lineage (NCBI taxonomy): Bacteria > Pseudomonadati > Pseudomonadota > Alphaproteobacteria > Rhodobacterales > Roseobacteraceae > Ruegeria > Ruegeria jejuensis. The sequence goes on from NZ_JBGRUO010000047.1 coordinate 268, forward strand.
CGCTCGGCCATGATCTCTTCCATGTCGCGGTACGAGACACCAAAGCGAACGTAGAAATAGACCGCATAAACGATTACTGATTTAGGATAATGCGCGCCTTTGAAACTGATCAACTTCTAAACCCCGATGCAGGCTTCCGAAAACGCGCCGTTTGGACCAGGTTGACGCCAGACACAACGACAATCCGAAAGTTTGCGACACTACCATTCAAAGCTGTCTGACATCAGCACCTCTGGGCCTGATTGAAGGATTTGCATAACGGAAGGTTTCTGGCTCATCTGAACCGTTAAGGAGTGAAGATGAGACGGAAAGCTGGAACCGACAAACCGACGGCTGAACGGGTCGTCAAGGACATTCACCGCAAGACGCGCAGGATTGCAGCGATACGTCCAAACCTGCAAAATACTCCATTGGAATCTCCCGTTTTCACAGTTTCCCCGTGATCCTATCGAGAACTCGACCTCAGTTCAGGATCAGCCCAATTGCTCATGCTTTGGGTCGCAAGCAACAGTTTCCCAGAGCAACTCGATGCCGCGCAACGAATGAATGACTGCTCAATTCTCACAAGCGAAATCTCAGCCGGCACTGGTGAATTCTGTCTCGGACTTCATTTTCGGCCAACCGGCTCAATTCAAAAATATCAACTATATGACCGATTTTGCATAGCTGAAAACTTCGTTTGGAATACTCTTCCCCGATCTTGGGAGGACTCACATGACAATTTCCGATACGATTTCTCTTGGCTATGACCCCGATCCATCGCGTTCCAGTTCACTGCGAGCGGAGGCCTATACGGAAGAAAAGTGGTTTTATGCTGATCTCAAATCCATCCTCTCAAGAACGTGGCAGTGGGTGTGTCATGGCGAGAAAACACGTGAGCCGGGGTCTTATGTGACCGTCGAAATTGCCGGGCAACCAATAGCCGTTGTGCGCGATAAAGAGGGTTCGCTTCGCGCTTTCTACAATGTCTGCAAACACCGGGCGCATGAATTGCTTTCGGGCGACGGCAACACGACGCGGATCATGTGTCCGTACCATGCTTGGGTCTATAAGCTGGACGGGCGATTGGCCCGCGCGCCTCACACCGAGAACCTTGAAGGTTTTCGCACAGACGAGATTTGCCTCGACGCGGTGCAAGTGGAAGAGTTTTGTGGATTTGTATTCGTCAATCTGGATCCAAAGGCACACTCTTTGGCTCAGCAGTCTGGAAACTTGGAAACAGAAGTGCGCCACTGGGTACCGGATGTTGATCAACTTACCTTTGGGCATCGTTTGACCTACGACATCAAATCGAACTGGAAGAACGTCGTGGATAACTTCCTTGAGTGTTATCACTGCCCAACGGCCCATAAGGATTTCTGCGATCTTGTGGACATGGATACCTACAAGGTCACGACCTACGGCATCTATTCCAGTCACATGGCCGATGCGGGAAACAGCCCCAATGCCGCCTACGACGTGTCGAACGCCACGGTCAAAACCCATGCGGTGTGGTGGCTTTATCCGACGACTTGCTTGATGCGGTATCCGGGGCGCTCCAGCGTGATCGTACTCAACATTATCCCTGTTGGGCCGGACCGGACGTTGGAAACCTATGACTTTTTCCTCGAAACGCCTGAGCCGGACGCGATGGAACTGGATGCAATTCGCTATCTGGATGAGGTGCTGCAGGTCGAAGATATCAATCTTGTCGAGTCTGTGCAGCGCGGGATGAGCACGCCTGCCTTCACCCAAGGTCGGATCGTCAATGATCCGGACGGATCGGGTAAATCCGAACATGCGGTGCATCACTTTCATGGGCTGGTACTGGATGCCTATGCCAGGGGTGCAGCGTGACGCGGCCCAATATCCTTGTGATCATGGCGGACCAATTGGCCCCGCATTTCACGGGGGCTTACGGACATAAGGTTGCCAAGACGCCGCATCTGGATGCACTTTCTGCGCGCGGGATGCGCTTTGATGGGGCGTATTGCAATTCGCCGCTCTGCGCGCCGTCGCGCTTCGCGTTTATGTCGGGTCAACACATCTCTCGGATTGCGGCTTACGATAATGCCTCCGAGTTTAAGGCGTCAGTTCCGACCTTCGCGCACTATCTGAAATCGCTTGGCTATCGCACGTGCCTGTCAGGCAAGATGCACTTTGTTGGCCCTGATCAAATGCACGGCTTCGAAGACCGCGTCACGACCGATATTTACCCGTCGGATTTCGCATGGACACCAGACTGGGAAGCGCCCGACGAGCGGATCGACAAGTGGTATCACAACATGCGGACCGTCAAGGAAAGCGGTCTCGCGCATGCAACGTTCCAGATTGATTACGATGACGAGGTCGGCTTTGCCGCAAAGCGTTGGCTGTTCGATGCGGCACGTGACAAAGCGCTTGGGAATGATGCGCCCTTTGCGATGGTCGCGAGCTTTATCCATCCGCATGATCCATATGTCGCGCGGCCCGAATGGTGGAACCTCTATTCAGACGACGACATCGACATGCCGGCCTTTGTGCCTGCTTTGGAAGAACAGGACCCGTTCTCGCGCCGCCTCTTGGACGGGATCGAAGCAACTTATGTGCCGCTGACCGAAGAAGAGATCCGTAGCGCGCGACGCGCTTATCTGGCGAATGTCAGCTACTTTGACAGCAAGATCGGTGAGTTGGTTCAAACGCTCGAAGAGACGGGTGAGTTGGACAATACAATCGTGATTGTCACGGCAGATCACGGCGACATGCTGGGCGAGCGTGGGCTGTGGTACAAGATGAACTTCTTTGAACATTCCGCCCGCGTGCCGCTGGTCATGGCAGGGCCCGGCGTGGCGGTGGGGACAGCGCAAAACGCGGTGTCGCTCGTGGATTTGCTGCCGACTTTCATCGAGATTGCTGGCGGCGACGAAAGCATGGTGGGCGAGCCGATCGATGGTCGAAGCCTGATGCCTTTGGCGCGGGGCGAGGAAGATCCGGTTGACGAGGCCATTGGCGAATACTGCGCTGAAATGACGGGCTATCCCGTGATCATGATCCGGCGTGGCCCGTTGAAATACATTCATTGCGACAGTGATCCACCGCAGCTTTATGATCTGAGCGTTGATCCGTCGGAGACAAGAAATCTGGCATCTGATCCCGGCTACTCTGAGGCCGCTCAAGCCTTTGCCAGCGAAGTTGCTGCCCGGTGGGACGGAGAGGCGTTGCGCCGCAAGATCATCGCAACCCAGAAATCCCGCCGCGCGCTGCACGCCGCAATGGAAGCCGGTGCAAGCGCGCCTTGGGACTACAACCCCCCATCAGATGCAAGCCAGCAATATGTGCGCAACAATATGGATTGGACCATTGCCGCCAATCGCTACCGTTATCCCCCGTTGAAGGACCAAGACCAATGATGCTGAACGGAAAAATCGCGCTCGTCACAGGGGCAAGAGGTGGGATTGGACGTGCGATAGTGGCACGTTTCATCAAGGAGGGCGCGACAGTCTACGCTGCGGATCTCACGCCTGAAGGGTCGCTGGACATGCATGACGATGACGGCAGCCACTTTGTAAAGCTCGACGTCACACGGGAAGCGGACGCAATCGCAGCGATGGATCAGGTTCGCCGTGCTCATGGCAAGCTCGATATTTTGGTGAATGCAGCAGGGATCGAGATCGAAAAGACGGTCGAAGACACCACGCTGGAGGAATGGAACCAAAGCTTTGCAGTCAATTCCACGGGGACATTTCTCGCCTCAAAATATGCCATTCCATTGATGCGCGAAGCGGCGAAATCCGGCAGCAGCGCAAGCCTGATAAACTTTGGATCTTACGATGGGTTCATCGCTGATCCCGGCCTTGCTGCTTATTGTGCGACCAAGGGGGCGGTGCATGCGCTGACCCGCGCAATGGCCTGCGATCACGGCCCCGAGGGTATCCGCGTCAATGCGATCTGCCCCGGTTATATTGATACGCCGATGCTGCAGAGCTTCTTCAACGGTGACGGATCTGGCGGCGGCGGTGGCAACATCGGAACGCTTCAAAAAGCCGTCCGGGATGTGCATCCGATGCGCACCTACGGGACGCCGACGGACATTGCCAATCTGGTCAATTGGCTGGCCAGCGATGAGGCGCGCTATGCCTCTGGCCAGCTTTGGGTTCTGGACGGGGGGCTGTCCGCGCAAGTGCAACAGATGAAATTCTGATGCCGAAACCCGTCATCATCACCTGTGCCCCAACGGGCGGCATTCACACGCCTTCAATGTCGCCCCACTTGCCGATCACACCTGCCGAGATCGCAACAGCAAGCATTGAAGCGGCAGTGGCTGGCGCCTCGATCATTCATCTGCACGCAAGGCACCCCGAAACGGGCAAACCCGATCCTCGTCCTGAATTGTTCAAGCAGTTTCTGCCTGTGATCAAGCAATCCTGCGATGCGGTGGTCAATGTCTCAACCGGTGGCGGTTTGGGCATGTCGATGGACGAACGCCTGCTGGCTGCAACGTCAACGAGCCCAGAAATGGCCTCGCTCAACATGGGCAGCATGAACTTTGGCATTTTCCCGATGCTTCGAAAATACTCGGAATTTCAGCACGATTGGGAACGCCCCTTTCTTGAGATGACCGAGGACTTCATTTTTCCCAATACGTTCAAGACAATCCGTTATGCGATTGAGAAACTGGGGGGCGATCATGGCACCAAGTTTGAGTTCGAATGCTACGATCTGGGCCATCTCTACAACGTCAAATGGTTCGTGGATCAAGGGCTGATCAAACCGCCGTTTTTCATCCAGATGGTCTTTGGCATTTTGGGGGGCGTTGGTGCTGACCCCGATCACCTGACCCATATGCACAACACGGCGGACAAGCTTTTTGGCGCTGAAAACTATGAATGGTCCGTACTGGCAGCGGGACGGCATCAAATGCCGTTCGCGACACAAAGCGCGCTGCGCGGTGGTAATCTGCGTGTCGGGCTCGAAGACAGTCTCTTTATCGGCAAGGGAGAGCTTGCCACATCGAATGCCGAGCAAGTGACCCGCATTCGCACAATTATCGAAAATCTTGGCCTTTCAGTTGCCACGCCAGCAGAGGCACGCGTGCGCCTTGAACTCAAGGGCGGCGATCAGGTTGGGTTCTAGGGAGGACCACATGCAAACAAAGATGTTGATCAATGGCGAAATGGTTGAAGGGGACGACGCGCCAATCTCCGTCGTGAATCCAGCCACGGGCGAAGAGATTTGCAAGATCAATTCCGCGACCTCCGAACAGGCAAGTGCAGCGGCCGCAGGGGCCCACGAGGCCTTTGAGACTTTTGGTCAGACCAGCCCGACGGAGCGGTCCGAGCTCTTGATCAATCTTGCGGGCGTTCTGGAAGAAAATATCGAGGAACTGGCCGAGCTGGAAAGTCTGGATGCCGGAAAGCCCTGGCCCTCGGCGCTGGATGACGAAATGCCGTTGACGTTGGATACATTCAGGTTCTTTGCCGGTGCGGCCCGCACGATGTCGGCTGTTGCGGCGGGCGAATATGTGGCAGGTCACACCAGCATGATCCGCAAAGATCCCGTTGGACCGGTGGCCGCGATTGCGCCGTGGAACTATCCGCTGATGATGGCTGCCTGGAAACTGGCGGCGCCTTTGGCGGCCGGTTGCCCGGTCACGCTGAAACCTTCGCAACTAACGCCGCTTTCCACGCTGAAAGCCGCCGAGCTGATCGCGGGCGTTGCACCCAAAGGGGTGGTCAATGTGCTGCACGGACCGGGCCGTGAGATTGGCGAACAGATGATCAACGATCCACGGACCGAGGCGATCTCGATCACCGGCTCCAACGCGACAGGTTCTGCGGCGATGGCCGCGGCCTCTCGTCAAATTCGCCATGTGCATCTGGAACTGGGCGGCAAAGCCCCGGTCATTGTTTTTGACGATGCTGATATTGATGCGGTTGCTGAAACCGTGCGCTATGGTTCGTTCTTCAATGCTGGTCAGGACTGCGCACAGCCCTGCCGCCTGCTGGTGGCGGATACGGTCTATGACAAGGTCGTCGCTGCTGTTGTTGATCAGGTCAGCCAGATCAAAGTTGGGGCTCAAAAGGCCGAAGGAACTGAAATGGGGCCGATCATCTCTGCCGCGCAACGCAATACCGTAGCGGGGTTCGTCGATCGAGCACGCGATGACTGCGACGTTGTGTTGGGTGGCAATGTGATTGACGGACCGGGTTTCTTTTATGAGCCCACCGTACTGATCAATGTGGCGCATGACGCCGAGGTGTTTTGCAATGAAATCTTCGGTCCGGTCGTCACCATTTCGCGGTTCAGCAACGAAGCAGAGGCGCTGAAGGTTGCAAATGCAGGCCCGTTCGGATTGGCCTCATCCGTCTGGACCAACAATACAGGTCGCGCCATGCGGATGTCTTCGAAGTTGCGCTACGGCTTCACGTGGGTGAACACGCATGGCGTCGCCACACCTGAAATGCCTTGGGCTGCGATGAAAAGCTCTGGCACGGGTTGTGATATGTCCGTCTATGCCTTGGACGCTTATACCGCCGTGCGCCATGTGATGGTGGCACACTGATGCGCTTGGCTGGCAAACGCGCTTTCGTTACAGGCGGTAGGCAGGGCATTGGGCGTGCTATCGTTGAGGTCTTCATGGCCGAGGGTGCTGAAGTTATCACCTGTGGCCGGGGACCAAGACCGGATGGTTTAGGGGCTGATTGGATGTCTTTGGATGTGTCAGATGCTGCCGCCGTTGATGAAGCCGCGCAAGAGCTGCGTGCATTGGACATCGTCGTGAACAACGCTGGGGTTCAGGTTGAAAAGACCGTTGTGGACAGCTCTGATGCCGATTGGGATTTGGTTATCGGGGTGAATGCAAAGGGCGTTTTCAACGTCTGCCGGGCGCTTATTCCGCAAATGCGGGAGGGCGGCTCGATCATCAACATCGGGTCGATCTCGGGCAATGTCGCGGACCCGTCAATGGCGCTTTACAACGCCTCAAAGGCGTTTGTGCACGGGCTTACAAGGTCCATCGCCGTGGATCACGGACCGGCAATTCGCTGCAATGCGATCTGTCCGGGCTGGATCGAAACCGGCATGCTGGATGCCGGGTTTGAGCTTGCTCAAGACCCTCAGAAAGCGAAGACTGACGCATTGGCGCGCCACGCGGTCAAACGTTTTGGCAAACCTGCTGACATTGCGGCAATGGCTGTATGGCTGGCCTCTGATGATGCGTCTTTTGCCGCAGGCCAACTCTTCACCGTAGATGGCGGCATGACGGCGGCGTCGCCCCTTAATCCGGGGTTGTTCTGATGTCTGAGATTAAAAAAACCGCTGTACTTGGGGCTGGCGTGATCGGGGCAAGCTGGGCTGCGTTGTTTCTTGCTTCAGGCCGAAGCGTGACTGTCTTTGACCCCAACGAAAATGCTGAGACGGTCGTGCGCTCCTACGTTGAACAAGCCTGGCCTGCGTTGGAAGAATTGGCACTGACCGACCATGCAACCCCTGACGCACTCGCTTTTGCGGCGACCGCTGCCGAGGCCGTCAGGGATGCGCAATTCGTTCAGGAAAACGTGCCCGAGCGCTTGCCTATCAAACATGCAACCTACGCGGAGATTGAGTCCGCGCTGGCTGCAGGCGCAATCGTCTCCAGCTCGACATCGGGGCTTACGCTCGAAGCGCTGCAAGAAGGATGGCGCGATCCAACGCCGCTTATTCTTGGCCATCCATTCAACCCGCCACATCTGATCCCACTGGTGGAACTGACAGTCAACGAGGCCACCGGATCAGATGTTCTGAACCGAACGGAGGCGTTCTATGAAGGCATCGGCAAGGTCACCATCCGCATCAAGAAAGGCATGCCGGGGCATGTCGCCAACCGCTTGCAAGCCGCAGTTTGGCGCGAGGCCGTTCATATGGCCGTCGAAGGCGTTGCCAGCGTCGAGGACATAGACAAGGCGATGTGGGCCGGACCGGGATTGCGATGGGCCGCGATGGGGCCGACGACCCTGTTTCATTTGGGCGCGGGAGCAGGTGGCTTGCAGGCTTTTTGTGATCACTTCAAAGACACGTTCAACGGCTGGTGGGACGATCTGGGGGATCCACGCCTTGATGATGATGTGATCAAAAAATTGGTCGATGGCGTGAACTCACAGACGCAGGAGCAAAGCACTCAAGAGATCGCGGCGCAACGCGATGAGATGCTGACAGCGATACAAAAGGCTACGAAACACCTTCGGACTTGATGTCGGGCTTGTACATCGGCCAGGCCCTAAACTCGAACGGCACACGACCTTCAATGCGATCAGCCGTGGGCGTCAAGCTAAACCGATTGCGATACGCCCGGCTGAAATGCACTTGGCCGTTGAACCCCGACGCCTCTGCAATCTCGCTGAATTTCAGCTCTGTCTGCGTCACAAGACCGCGCGCACGATCGAGGCGGATATCGCGGTAGTACCCGACAGGTGACTTATGAACATACTGCCGGAACAATCGGGACAGTTGCCGCTGCGAAACGCCCAATCGTTGCGCTATTTCGGGGATCGTCAACGTGGTCTCCAAATGCGCTTCCATAAGGTCGATCGCGTCCCGGACGACCCCAGATGTGACGTACCCAAGCGGCTCTATGTCCTTGGGGTTTTGTGACTGACCTTCCCCACGCACATCATGGTGAAACAGATACCGTGCCGAGGCGTTTGCGATGCTTTCGCCCGCGACAGAATGCACAAATCGCAAACCAAGATCGGTTGCCGCTGATCCTCCACAACATGTGAAGACCTTGCCTTCGGTCACAAACATGTTCTCAGACACCGTCGTGTCTTGTGCAATTTCGGCGAAGGCGTCGATGTGCTCATAATGGACCGTCGCAGTTTTGCCCTTGAGCAATCCGGCCTGCGCGAGAACAATCGCGCCCGTGTCCATTCCGCCCACGATCGCTCCGTTTGCTTCCCATATTCGAAGAGCCGCCTTGAAACGACGTGTCCCGTGGCGTTCAGGCGTCCAACTTGTACTTACCAGTACAAGCCAAGACTTGCTCCGGCTCACCTGCGCCAATGGGACAGTTTCAACGACCAGACCACTGCTGGATTCGATGCGACCACCTAGTTCCGAGACATAGGTCCACGAGAACCGCACAGATCCTGACAGGTAATTCGCAACTCTGAACGGATCGACAAAAGACGTCGTCGCAGAAACGTTGAAATGCGGGCTTACCAAGACAACGATGTCTAACGTGTGATCAATTGAGTTCGCCATGGCTGATTTTGTAAAGTACGGTCCAAAATTATCAACTTGATTTCGCTGATTGCTTTCGTTTGTCGAGTTTTGCGTTTCACAACTAACACCTTGTAGCGGCCTGCAAGCGGTCGTGCGATAGACTAAAGTTCACACTTGTCCGCAGACTGTGAATTCGGCTACAGCTTGATTTTGCGGTAGCAGGGGCTTTGTTACACAAATCGGGGTGTGAACGGACTGCCCCTTTCCCCGGACGGAGTTATCCTACCGGTTCCGTGACGGGTATGCCAAGAGCGGTGTAGCGGTTGAGCACCGCGATCCGGATCTGGAGCTCAGCGACTTGTCGGTCGAAGTCTCGGGCCATGAGGCCTTGGCCAAGGAGTTTGACGCAGTGCATTTTTGT
>NZ_JBGRUO010000048.1:0-9156 GCF_041537905.1 Ruegeria jejuensis
GCAACTGTCGCGATGGCCAACAAGGCCGCTCGGGCCATCTGGGCGATGCTCACGAAGAAACAGGAATACCGGCAACCAGCGTTGTAACCACGCCGACCGCCCACGAGATGCAAGACGTTGAAGTGATGATGCGGAATTAAGTCAACCACGAGCAAGGACACTCCGGGAATGGTAGCGGCCCTCTGAGGTCGATAAGCCGATTGGAACCTCGCTCGCGGAATTCATCAGGGCCAGTGGAGGCAATGCCAAAACATAAACAGATCCCATGATGAGTGGCCCAGAACGGATAGTCTGTGCCATGCCAAAATGAGGAGATCTGATAATGACACATTCGTCCGATACGCTGAATTCTATTTCATATGATCACACGCTCGTTCTCGCGATTGAGTTGAGTAGCAAGTCGTGGGTTCTGGCGGCACAAGTGCCAGGCCTGCCACGATCCAAGACCAGAAAAACGATCACCCCCGAGAAGCTGGCCCTTGAAGCGGCGATTGATGGGTATCGGGCCCGAGCCGCCACTGCCGGCTATCGGGTCGATTGTGTGATTGCTACCTATGAAGCTGGATGGTGTGGGTTCTGGCTAGCGCGATGGCTGACCGCAAAAGGGGTCGAGGTTCACGTCATCCAGCCTTCAAGCGTCCCGGTGGATCGCCGCATGCGTCGGGCCAAGTCCGATGGTATTGATGCAGAGTTGCTGCTCCGCACCCTGATGGCATGGCTTCGTGGCGAGCCGCGAGTCTGCTCAATGGTACCAATCCCGGATGAAGCGGACGAAGATGCACGGCGAAGCATCCGCGAGAGGACAGAGCTGATCTCCGAGCGCATTGGCCTGACCAACCGGATCGGCGCTGTCCTGGCGACGCTAGGTGTCGAGGGCTACAACCCGCTCCTTCAGAGTCGCCGGCGTCGATTGGTGGATCTGCGCACCGGGCTGGGGGAGCCGCTGCCGCCAAACGCGCTCGCAAAGATCGAACGACTGTTAAGCAGGCTCGAGCTTGTACTCACCCAGATCGCTCAGTTGGAACGCGAGCGTGATGCCGTAGTCGAGGAACCCGCCGATGATGAGGCTGGCAGAATGATCCAACAACTTTGCAGGCTACGTGGCATCGGGGTGCAGAGTGCCACCGTGTTGGTTCGCGAGGCCTTCGTGCGCCACTTTGCCAACGGCAAGGCGTTGGGATCATATGCTGGTCTTACAGCGACGCCCTACAACAGCGGAGGAGTGGAGCGTGAACAAGGGATTGGGAAAGCGGGAAACAGGCGGCTCAGAGCGACGATGGTCGAACTGGCGTGGCTCTGGTTGCGCTACCAGCCTGGTGCCGCGCAGGTTACCTGGTTCCGAGAGAGAACAGGCCAGACCGGTCGGCGCGTTCGGAAGGTGATGATCGTTGCGCTTGCCCGAAAGCTGCTGATTGCCCTTTGGCGGTTCGTCACCGACGGGTTAGTCCCGCAAGGGGCGACAATGAAACCTGCAAGTTGACAATCAGCGAAATCAGGTTGCTCTGCGACGGCATAGCCGCCTGGTAACCGAGGGAACGTCGCCGTTGTCCGGCGTGGCACAATTGATGCCGTCATCACAGAGTGGCGCCGTTCCTTTGGAACTCTCCAGTCCCGAAAGCGGGACAGTGGTTGGGATCTTCGTCCCGCCGGATGTGAGGTTTGCAGACAGGGGTCTGCCGAAAGAGAGTTCGCCTCGGGCACCCAAATCGGAAACAAACTATTGACGGAGAAATCATCATGTGAGGCCGGACACACGTCTGCTTCTGACCAGTGCGAAATTACTTTCAAAAATGTCTTGCTATGCAGGAGCCATCCACACATGCCATTCGAGCGAGGTGCGACATTTTCATTGCGTATACGACCGAGGCACAAAACACAGCGCTACATAGGTGCACCCACACAATTAGCGGGAGGCCATTGTTTATTTCATTAGGCTCAGGGCTTTGGTAACGGGGCCGTCCTAGTCAAGCTGTTTTGCGCAGAATAACTGATCCGCCAAGGCGGTGTAGCTTTACCTTGTTCGTGTCCGCCCTGCTTTCTGTCGCGACCTTCGGTTGAGATCCTTCGGGTACATGCTTCGGTTCGTGGTCAGCGCGGTGGCTGCCAACATGATGCTGGTTCGATGTAATTCCGGTGAGCCCATCTCATAGGCGTGCTTGATCGAAGTCAGCGACTGTCCTGACCACGGCATCGTCGGAACCACGTCCCTGCGGGACCTCCAAGGCCTGCGATCAGGCAGGCGATGGGTGGGTTAGCAATCGATCAAGCCATGCTCAGTTCCGCGTCGGGCTGGAATACGGTTCCATCGACCCAAATCCGATGGAGGATGACGGCAATACGGCGAGCGAGGGCGACCATCGCTATTTTCCGACCTCGACGTTGGGCGAGCTGGGCACCCCATGTTCGCAGCCATGTCAAGCGTCCGCGGTTCATCATGACAGTTGCAGCTTGGCATAATGCCCGCCTCAGATTGACATCCCCAGCCTTGGTAATGCCGCCCGAGACATCGCGCTCACCGGATTGGTTGCGCGACGGCGTCAGGCCAGCCCAGGGCCCGACCCTCTTCGATGAGGTGAAGCGTGCTAGATCATCGAAGAGGGTCGGAAGGTCAATGCCACGACGGCACCGATCCCCGGCATCGTCATCAAGCGACGACAAACCGGATCGTCCTGGGCAAGCTGGCGTACCTGCTTTTCAAGGATTGCAAGCTCCTGTCGCGGGGCAGCTCTGGCTCGCAGCATCGGCTCAGTCGCGGTCTCCAGCATGAGGTTGCCTTCCGCCAACTTCCGGATGCGGGCCTCTGTAATTGCGAACGGCTTGGGTCTCGTACGCGTGGGTGATCAGATTGAGCCACACGGTTGCTACAACAACGACCCCGCGAAGCGTGTTCTTGCGTCCAGCTCTAGGCTCAAAATTACGAATTCTGTAAGTCTGCCAGAGAACAATACTGCACCAAGCGACAATTGCTTGGAACCGACGTCTAATCCTCGTAGTGGTGTCCGCACCTCCATTTATCATTTATGTGGCTGATGTGTGATGAATAGGTTCAGAGGCCATCTCTCGCGCCTGGCTTTCTTCAACCGGTGGAAACAGGCTGCGAGAACACCTCTACCTTGGTTGGCTTTCCGGTATACTTCTCGACTTCTGCGACACCGGTCTGACCGCAATTGGCCTGCGCCAGTTTCGACGTGGCGATCCCCGTCGTCAGGTTGTTCACGTCGCCATAGCGGCACAGGCTGCCGATCTCGCGCGGGTTTTCGGGGTCGAACCAGCCACCCTCCTGAATGCGGATCACGCCGGGCATGATCTTGTCGGTGACCACGGCACCGGCCAGAATCTGCCCTCGGTCGTTGAAGACCCGGACGATGTCGCCATCAGCAATGCCGCGTGCGGCGGCATCCTGAGTACTGATCCAGCAGGGTTCACGGTTTTGTACCGCGTAGGTCTCGCGAAAAGATGTGCCACATATTTGTGAATGCAGACGCCCCCTCGGGTGGTTGCTGGCAATGCCCAATGGATAGCTCGTTGTCGGGCCGTCCAGTCGTTCGATTGGTTCCATCCAGGTCGGATGCGGCGGGCAATCGTCATAGCCGTAATCCGCAATAGCACGGGAATAAATCTGGAACTTGCCGGTTGCCGTCCCGAGCGCGTTCAGTATCGGATCGTCGCGGAACGACGCATGTCTGACGAAGTACTTCTGTTCGTCCTCCAGCGGGAAGGCAAGCGGTTCGTTAGAGTTCCAGAACACATCGAAAACCGGCATTTCCATGCCTTTGGCGCGGGCCTCGATCTTTGCGCCCTCGTAGAAGCCCCGAATCCAATCCATCTCGCTGCGGCCACGGGTGTATTCATAGCCTTTGCCAAGCTTGTCCGCGATAGCGGCGAAGACATCGAAATCATCGCGCGCCTCGAACTGTGGCTCGACGATCTTCTTCATCGGTACGATATGGCTCAGGGCATAATCGCCGACCTGCTCGATATCGTTGCGCTCATAGGAGGTCGTCACCGGCAACACGATATCGGCGTGCCGGGCGGTGGCGGTCCACTGAAAATCATGCACGACAAACGTGTCCAGCTCGCGCCATGCCGCCAGCATTTCGTTGCGGTCCTGATGGTGGGCAAAGGGATTGCCACCCGCCCAATAGGCCATCTTGATCAGCGGCAGTTCGATCTCCTTCCCGTTGAACTGCATGATCTTGCCGGGGTTGAGCAGGGTTTCCACAAGGCGCGACACCGGGATCGACACCTGACTGCCGGTACTTTCGACCGAATGGCCGCCACCGCCGCCAGCGCCGTCGTCGATGGATTTCAGGATCGGGCTGTTATGCGTTGGTGAGCCGCCCGAGGAGTAGTGATAGCTCAGCCCGTAGCCGCCGCCCGGCAACCCGATCTGACCCAACATGCAGGCCAGTGTCACCAGCATCCAAGTGGATTGTTCGCCGTGATGCTGCCGTTGCGTCGCCCATCCCAGCGCCAGCATGGTGCGCCCTTCGGCAAAGCGCCGAGCGAGCGAGCGAATGACCTCGGGCTCGATCCCGCAGATATCACCTGCCCATTCGGCGCTTTTGGGTTGGCCGTCCGAAGCACCGGTCAAGTAGGGCTCGAACTCTTCGAACCCGCTGGTGAAGCGATCAAGGAACGCCTGATCGTGCAGCCCTTCGGCATAGAGTGTATGGGCGATCCCCAGCATCAGTGCGACATCGGTTTGCGGACGCGGGGCAATCCATTCGCCATCCAATTTGTCGCAGGTCTCGGTCCGGATCGGGTCGATGCAGATGGCCTTGACGCCAGCTTTTTTCAACATCTCCAGCCCGACGCCAGCCCCGTGATCTGCCACCAGCCAAGAGATTTGCGAACAGGTGTCGGGATTGCAGCCCCAGAACACCATCAGATCGGTGTGTTCTGCCAGAATCTCATAGGTGGTGCATTGTTCATAGACCTCAATCGACCCTGTCGCGTAAGGCAGGATCACCTGCGCGGCCCCGGTCGAATAATCCCCGATGCTGGAGGTAAAGCCGCCAGTCAGGTTCAGCATCCGCCGCAGCAGAGTTTTGCAATTGTGCAGTTTGCCGGGGCTTTTCCAGCCGTATGAGCCTCCAAAGATCGTCTGTTGGCCATAGGTTTCGCGAACGCGAGTCACTTCGTCGGCGACCAGTTCAATAGCCTCCTCCCAGGATACACGAACAAAGTCGCCGGACCCACGCCCGTCCAGGTCCGCGCCGGGACCCTGTTCCAGCCAAGCCCTCCGCACCATCGGATAGCGAATGCGCGATTCCGAATAGATCGAGTCGCGAACACCCTCCAGCATCGGTGTCGGATGCGCATCTCCTTCCCATGGGGCAAATTCTATTGCGCGGCCGTCTTCAACGATGCCTTTGAAGACGCCCCAGTGACATCCGGACAGAATCTCCTGCCGCGCGGTTTGTGCCTGCGCGCCCCGCGTCAGCAATGGAAGCATGCTAGGTAGTGCAGCCGTGGCCATCGTGGCGGCAGAGCCTTGCAGGAAACTCCGCCGTGTCGACGATACCGTACTTGAACGCTGGCGTGATTTCGATGTGGAAGTCATGCGTCTTCTCCCTCACGTTGCTGTATTTTGGGCGACGTTAAGATGGTTGAATCGGGTGAATATTCGCGCGCAGCGGTGACGAAGGCACTCAGTAGTTCTGCGTGTTGCGCATAGAACTGCGACTGGTCCCGGCTAATGACCGCCGTAAAGAAGGCCGGAACCCAAACCGACAGATTGCGTGCGACATCCGCAGCAATGTCCCGGCGACCGTCCAGCAGCGCAGCGGCATAGGTCGAAAGCTGGATCGAAATATGATCGACCGGCTCTGCACATTTTTCGCTGACGCGGATATCCAGTGCCCGCAAGGCCGCGTTCATCGACCTTACCGCCGACTCGCCAGAGGCCTGCCAATGGCTTTCATAAGGTGACACGGTCTCGCGTGGGAAGACGCCTTCAAAGAGCCGCGTATAGCTGCGCTGAAGGTCAGCTGTCAGTTGCTCTGATGGGGTGTCGGTGAGGATCTTGCATAGCTGATCGGCGGCCGGTGAGGCCAACAGTGCAAGGCCCAGATTCCTCAAGTCCTCCCGCGCGGCGGGCTTGGCTTTGGCAGTAATCAAAGCCTCGCCCGGCGGCGCGATGAAGACCTCGCTCAGCATCGCAGCGGCTTGTATCATCAGTTCGTCGGACACAATGCGGGATCCTTGAGTGGGCTCTGCGATCATTGCGGCACGCTCTCGCTTACATGCTGCGGAACCACGTTGCCGGTACTCAGGTCGTGGGAATGGTTCTGCAGATGCGACAGGATCAGGCGGTACTCATCATCGGTGAAGCTGGTGAAGCGCTTCATCGCCTTCAGGGTGCCGATCCATTGGTTGGCCTTGAAGTGGTCCTTCTCGGGCAAGGTATGACAAGTGGAACAGCTTGTCTGGTAGGCCTCCTCGCTAAAGCTCCAGAGCACTTCGCGGTCAAGGTGCAGGTTGCTGGCATCGGACCACATCTCCAGATTCACTGGCAGCCAGATCTGTCCGGTCTTTTCGTCCGCTTCGGGCTCTCCACGAACCGTTGCGCCAATCGCGCCATCGCCCAGAGCCGCGACGAGCACCCGCTGACCTTTTTCCTGATAGATGACTGAAGGCGCTTCCTCCAGCTGCCACCCCCAGGCCTTCAGTTTCAGGGCATCCGCCTCGCGCGCAATCACTTCGGCAGCCGACCCGCCCATGAGTTTTCCATCGGGCTCGCCATCCATGCCATCAGCCGACAAGAAGGCCGATTTGGTTCCCGCGACATAGACTACGTCGCCAAGCTTGATCTCGCCCGGGTCACTAACTGGCAATTGTGCATGACGCTCGATGATGTTTTCCAGCATAACGATTTGGGTCGTGTGATTAGGCTCGGGCACCCCCGGTGCGCGGTTGTCCACCGGCGGCACGTTCTTGAGGTAGACAGCCATGGCCTGCAGGTCGGTCCATTCCGCTTGGCTGGTGTTCTTAATCACCTCGGCCATATCGCCGCCAGCTGTGCGCCCGATCGGACTTTTGCCGTCGTGCAGATAGTTGGCGATCGACGCGGTTGACCAGAAATCGATGCCCGTTTCGTCCGGGCTGATATTCGGGAAGTAACCAGTGCCTTCGGGATTGACGCCGCCGCCATAGCGCATGCCAGCGGGGATGTTGCCCATGAGCGTTCGGGGAGAGTGGCACTCAACGCAATGCGCGGGACCCTCAACCAGATATTGGCCGCGTTTGTAGAGGTCCCTGTCCACATCGGCGGGCAAATCAGCGAGGGGCGTGCCAAACGCGTCGGCCGGTGCACCATCCTGAAAAGCCAGACGCCACACGCCAATACCCCGGCGGATATTGAACGGGAAGTTCAACTCGTGGTCTTCGACCGCGTTGTCACTTGCGGGCAAGGTCATCATGTAGGCGTAGAGGTCCCGCACATCCTCAGGCTTCATGCGCTGGTAAGAGGTGTAGGGAAAGGCAGGGTAGAGGTTCTTGCCATCCGGCATCACGCTGCTGGGGCCCACTCCTTCGCGCACGGCGCGGTCGAACTCGGTCAGGGTCCAATTGCCGATCCCGTGCTCGGAGTCAGGCGATATGTTGGGCATGTGAAAGGCCCCGAACGGCGTTTCCAAAACGCGCCCACCGCCCAGCAATTCGTCGCTTTCCTGGCCTTGCGTCATGTGGCAGGTGGCGCAGTCGGACATGACGAACATGTACCGCCCGTTTTCAAGGTCCGCACCTTCCAGGTCGACGGGGGGCTCGGGCAGGCCGCGTATGGCCGACCACGCCCACGGTGAAGTCAACGCAAAAAAGCCAACCGCGCCTGCCAGGCCTAAAATGACGAGTGTTTTGGGGAGTGCCTTATGCTTCGTTCCGATCATGCTTATAGATCCCTATAGCTTGCCAGAGGACTCAATCCATTCTACCTGAAGATGTATCATAACGAGACTCTCGGGACATTGATCTAAGTCAGTTTGTGAGCCCTAAGGGGTTTCTAATCAGCGATGGATGACGGTGTTCGATCGTTCGGCATCGAATTGCTTCTTGATCTCTTCGGCTTCCCGGATTCGGTCGCTAACGCTGCTAACCGACCATTTGAGGGCGGTAGGATAAGGACCGCTTGCTCCGCCCGGCGTGAGTTCATCCGCCACCCACTCCTGCATTCGCTGTGAATTGCCGAAATGGCGGGCCGCGCCGCAGCAATAAAGACTGCAGACGGAGGTTCGGATTGGGCCGTGCTCATCGAGTCAAATACGCCTGAGCGCTGGATGCTGCGCTTGCGCTTAGGTCGGGAGTGAACCCAAAGGGACGGGGGCCAGAACGCATGTTGGCATTGGCTCACGCGCAATGGAGGTCCACATGTCCGGCAACGCTTTTCTGGCGTCAGTTCGTTCGCCGCAGATCGGGACGTTCAGGCCATGTGCGGAGAGTGCTATCGGATCGAGCAATCGGTGAATTGATCACACAACGCGCTTCACCCCGGCCCTTAGCAGCGCTAGTGTCCGATCCGAGCAACGCCGAAAGGAACCGCCCCATGTCCCTCTTCTCAAAACTCTTCGGTGGCGGCAAAAAGTCGGATCCTGATCCGGTCGCGTATAAAGGGTTCAACATCTTCCCTGATCTGATGGCCGAGGGTGGCAAGTATCGCCTATCGGCCCGTATCGAAAAGACCATCGACGGAGAGCACAGGACCTATGTGGTGATCCGAGCGGATGTCTTTGACACCCGGGATCAGGCCGAAAGCTTCAGCATCGCTAAGGCGAAGCAGGTGATTGACGAGCAGGGCGAACGCATTTTTGAATCAGGAAACCGGTAGGCTCTGTCACAAACGTTGGCGAGGTTCGAAGCTATCGCTCTGATTGGGTGAAATTATCCAGCGAGATCTGCAAATTGACGGAAACCGCTTGACGAAGGTCCAACCTGCCCCTTCCCAAAAAGTATTATTGACCAAGCACCAGTTGGATCAATCCGGGCGAAGGTGCAACATGCCGGCCAAAGTTTGCAACATGTGTAGACGCCCAAAACGCAAGAGGTAATTTTGACCGTATCTGCATCGGTTCGGGTACTGACATGTGTTCGGCCTATAGCGCGGCCTTTGCACATGCCGCTGGCCCGTAAGGTGTTAGCGGATCCGGTCCAATTCAAAGC
>NZ_JBGRUO010000049.1:0-8358 GCF_041537905.1 Ruegeria jejuensis
GCTGCTTCAGCGCTGTGTTGTACGAAGGCCAGTTCCTGGTCTTATACGTCGTAGGGGACCAACTGCTCATAACATCCAGCTATCACGCTGGATTCACGAGATGAATCCCCTCAGGCGATTTGTGCAACAAAGCCCACCTCAAGTATCCTCAACAGCTTTTAGTCTTTAGCAAGCTTCACATCGAATTTCACGTGCAAGAAAGGTTCGGTGATCTTACCGGAAAGTTCCATGCCATCGGGGAATTCTGAAACTGGCCTTTCAACATAGGTCATCACCAGATCGTCCCGAACACCAAACACCGTATCCTGATCCAGATAGGGATCGTCATCGGGAAAAATCTCGGTCACTAAAGTTCGGTATCCCGGTGCCTTGACGATAAAGTGTAAGTGAGAGGGCCTCCATGGGTGTCGGCCGCACGCGCGCAATATGTCCCCGACTGGCCCGTCAGATGGAACGGTGTATTCCACCGGCTTCACGGTCGTGAACGCGTAACGACCGTCGGTACCGACCGTCATTAAGCCATGAAAAGAAAAGGTGTCCTGTTCTTCATCCTGGCTTGCATACATCCCATTTGGCGCCGTTTGCCAGATATCCAGCTCTGCTCCGGAAATCGGATTGCCCTCGGTGTCCCGGATAACGCCTTCAGCAAGCAGAACCGGCCCACCGTAGTGGCGCTTCATATCTCCGCCGAATGGCAGAGGCGGTGCGCCAGAGACGTGGAATGGGCCAAGCACTGATGAGCTTGTTGCATCAGTACTGGAGTGCAGCATGTCCACCAATGACGATAAGCCCAGCACGTCTGAAGCGAGTACGAATTCATGCCTGTCCTCGGTTTCCACAGCCGCGCATCCCTCCAGAAATGCAATCCCGGTGCGCCATTCATCATGCGTCAGGTTGGTTTCCCGCGCGAAATCGTGGAGGTGCCTGACAAGAGACCCCATGACTTCATGCATTCGCGGATCAGTGTCGTTGGACAGGTATCCCATGAAGACGTCCGTGATGTTGTCTTTGGTGACAGAGCGCATCTTGGCCTCCTTAGATCAGGGCAAGGCTGAGGATCGGGAATTCGATCAGAATGAACAGAACGATCAGCATCACGAACGCAAAGGGAAGTGCGCCCATGAACACGTCCTTGAGTGATATCCGGTCGTCGTTGATCGTGGACTTGATAACAAAGCAGGATATTCCCAAAGGCGGGGTCAAAAGCCCGATTTCGGCTCCGACCACGGTGATGATCCCGAACCAGATCAGAGACATATCGAGGGCTTCGGCCATTGGCAGGAACAACGGGACCACGATCAGAATGATGGACGCCGTGTCGAGCAACGTTCCCAGAAACAGCATCAACAGGACATAGAGCAGCATGATCGACCAGAAAGACGCGGAATTCCCCGCGAGCAAGTCCTGCAACTGATTGGGCAGTCCGGCGAGGCCCAACATGCGGCTGTAGATCGAAGCGGCCGTAATAAGGAACAGGATCGCTGCCGTGATATGACCGGTTTCCAGCAATGCGTCCCAAAAGGCTTTCGGGGACATTGACTTGCGTATGATAGCGATGATCAAAGCGACGAAGGCCCCTGCTGCTCCTGCCTCGACTGCGGTCAACCAACCCGTATAGATGCCGCCAAGAACGATGGTGATGATGCACAGCGTCGGCAGGGTTTTGGATGCGATCTCGCGCCCGGACATCCATTCGGTGTCATCGACGACGCGGCCACCGACGAACGCCGGTGTGAAACGCCCCATGACCCAGATCGCGCCGACATAGGCAATCGCCAGCATGATCCCCGGAATGACCCCCGCAAGGAACATGTCACCCACAGATTGCTCTGCGACAAAGGAATAGATGATCAGCATGGCCGACGGCGGGATGATCATCCCCAAAACCGAAGACCCGGCCACGACACCAACCGCAAAGCGCGGGTTGTAATCCTGCGCCATCATCTGCGGCACCGAAACTTTGGTGAACACGGATGCCGAAGCGATTGAAGAGCCGGTCACCGCAGCAAAGACGGCGTTTGCTCCGACCGTGGCCATACCGATACCGCCTTTGACCTTGCGAAACCGCATGGTCATGACTTCGTAAATATCCCTGCCCAACCCGGCCTTTGAGACGATGAGCCCCATGAAGGTAAACAGCGGGATAGTCGCGAAACTGTATTCCATCGCACTGTCGCCGACCGCCACTTTCAGCAGGTTAAGCGCAAGCGTGAAGTTGTCCCGCATCAGCCAGATAGACACGAACGAGACGACGCCCAGCGCGATGGGAATGTAGACGCCCGCGTAAATCAGAAAGACGATCGCTACGACCGAGACCAGGCCAATCTCAATCGGCGTCATTCTGCGGCCTCGTCATGTTCAGGGGTGCGAACAAGTTGCGGGCGGTCCTGGGCCGTAACCACCTTGAGCAGGAAGATCACGCAGGCAAGCGCAGTGCCGCACGCGATGACCAGTTTGACCGGCCACCAGGGCAATGTGAAAAGACCCGGAACTCCGAAGTAATCCTGTGTCTCCCACATGTGCAGGAATTCCGGAAAGGTTACATAGGCAATTAGGCCCATGAAGATTGCAGAGATGGCATTGATGATGCGCCTCAGGCTGGCTGTCAGACCCGGGCGGCGATGGTGCAGCAGGTTTAGAAACCCATCCGAGCGCGTCAGCCGATCCACCCGGACCACGTCCGCCAACTGCAGAAAGACAATCATCACGACCGAAAACTGCACCATCTCATAAGTGCCCCGCAGAGGGGCTGAAAACAGACCTCGCGCAATGACGTCGACATTCAGAACGACCACCAACGCAAGGACCACGAGCGTACCCAAAGCGTTGGCGGCAATTGCAAGCGAATTGGCGACCCTAGAAAGGCTAGCAACTGCGGTCTTCAGCATGACAGGCCCCTTTCCCGGATCGCCGGACAGTTATTCGACCGTCCAGTCGCGCACTCCGGTGAACCCCGCATCCTGAAGCTTGCTAAGATAGGCGGCCAGCATCTCTGTGCCCTGCTCGCCGTTATCATTCAGCGTTGCGGCCCATTCCTGCGCGATGTTGGGCATTGCACTCGCCCATGCGGCCCGATCTTCATCCGAAACTTCGACGACGGTTCCGCCAGCTTCAACATATGCATCCCGCGAAGCAGCTGCCCGGTCCATTGCGATACCGGCCAGGTGATCCCGGTAATCGATGGCGACGGCCTTCAACACGTCTTTGACTTCGTCCGGCAGGCCAGCCCAATAGTCGGCATTGACGGTGATGGTCTTGGAATTCACGGCGCCCAGATCGGCCTTCAGCATATAGGGGGCCACTTCAGCGATCTTGAACGTCTTTGCCGCTTCGGGCCACAACATTCCACAATCCACCAGTCCGGTCTGAAGCATGTTGTAGAAATCTGTCAGGCCACCGCGAACACCCGCCGCATCCTTGATGCCTTCGAGATACCGCAAGTTGAGCCCTGCACCGGCAATCTTGCGACCCTCAAGGTCCGAAACCGAGGCAACCGGTTCCGTGCAGAAAATCTGATAGGTGTCGAGAACAACACCGGTGGCCAGATAGACCTGGTTCTGTGCAGCAAACTCGTTCTGCATCGCCGGGTATTCGCGCGCGATTTCATCTACCGCCTTAGCCACAGCACGGGAGTCCGATGCCACGAAGGGGGTCGAGCCTGAAATACCCTGACTAGGCAGTTTCGAGGAATGGAAGATCGTTGTCACGATACCGATGTCACCAAGACCCAGTTGGATACCCTCCAGAACACCCTTCGGCTTTACGATTGAACCGCCATAGTTCTCTTGCCAGTTCATCTTGTAATTGCCGGACTCGGCCAGCCGCTTGTCCACTTCCGGAATGAAGAAGTTGGTGAATTCCTTCACCCATAACGCTCGGTCGGGGTAGCCATCGATGACAACGGCAGAAATATTTTCTTCTGCGGCAACGGGTAGCGCGATGAAGCCTGCCAGAGCAGCTCCCACAAGGCCGTTTTTGGTCCAGATTTTCATTTCTCTCCTCCCAGAAAGTCGGGCCTCTTGTTTTTATTGTTTTGATTTGACCCAGTTGACGGTCAGGTCAGTGCCTGCCGCTTCAAACAGTTTTGCGATGGCGCAATACTTGGCTGTCTCTTCGCCCACCCGCGTCAGCTCCTCCTGACTGGCGGGCGTCTCGCACTTCACGGTGAGCTCGATTTCCGGAAACGGAACATCGATCTCCTCCTCCATCAGGACACCGCGCCGGTCCAGACGGCACTTCGCGTCGATTGTCACCGTGCCCAGGTCAATTCCCAAACGGTGAGCGTTCTTGTGACCGATGACATTGGTGCAGGCGATCAGGGCTGCCATTGCGGTTTCGGTCGGGGACGGGCCAAGATTTGTGCCGCCCCGCTCGACGGGCTCGTCGACAATCACATCCAGATCGCGAATTGGGATCTCGGTGCGCGCATGTGTCGGGCATTGTGCTGTCGTCCGGTAAGTCACGACAGGTTTCACTTTCATGGCCACAGCGTCACCTCCTCATGCATAAGAGCAAACCTTTTCGAATGGAAAGCGCGGAAGCTTTTGGAACAATCCGGTTTCATCCGCGTAGCCTAGATTGCAAAGAAAGTTGGACTTGAGCGTCGTATCTGCAAAAAACTCTTCGTCGACGATCTTGTTCGAAAATCCTGACATCGCGCCAACGTCCAAGCCGACAGCCCGAGCCGCGATCATGAAGTAAGCGCCTTGAAGTGTTCCATTGCGAAACGCAGTGTCGGACACGTAGTCGGGATTGTTTTCAAACAAGTGCCGACGATCTTCATGCGGAAAAAGGAAGGGCAGTTCCTTCCAGAAATCCAAGTCATAGGCAATGATCGCTGTGACTGGCGCATCCATCATCTTTGGCACGTTCTTCGGCTTTAACGACTTGGCAAGCCGTTCTTTTCCTTCGGCACTTTTCACGAAAATAAAACGCGCAGGCAGCGTGTTCATGCTCGTCGCACCATTGATCGTGATATCATAAATCTCTTCGAGTAGGTCGTCAGAAACCGGCTTGTCGGTCCACGCGTAATGAGACCTGGACTCGCGCAGGATCAAGGCAATTGCGTCGTCCGACAAACGTGGAATGCGCTCACGCAGATCACGATGATCCTGCTGCGCCTTTGCGCGAAGTGCCTCCAGCTCTGCCCCGGTTGGTGCGCTCATGCTGCGGCCACCTTTGATTTGGCGTCTTTTTCGTCGATGATCGGGCTGGCACAAATGCCGATGCCTTCAATCTCAACCTCGACGGTTTCGCCGGGCTTCAACCAACGGGGATTCGGCTTTTTAGCGTGACCAACACCCGGAGGTGTTCCCAGCGCAATCAGATCACCGGGTTCAAGAGTGGTGTATTCCGAAATCGTCGCAATGACCTGACGAACGCCCCAGATCATGTTGCCAGTGTTCGAGCTTTGCAGGATTTCATTGCCCACACGGCTTTCGATCTTCAGCCCGGATGCCCCTTCGGGCAGTTCGTCCGGCGTTACGGTGAATGGACCGATCGCGCCCGTGTCATCAAAGTTTTTGCCGGGCGTCCATTGAACCGTTTTGCGCTGATAGTCCCGCAAGGACCCATCGTTGAACACGGTGTAACCAAAGACATATTCCAACGCGTCCTCTTCCGAGATATGGCGACCACGTTTTCCGACGATCAGCATAAGCTCGGCTTCATAGTCGAGTTTCTCAGAACAGGCAGGCCGCACCATAGGTTGCCCCGCCGCCATGATCGAATTCTTCCCGCGCATGAACAGCGTTGGATACTCCGGAATATCGTACCCGCCCTCTTTGATGTGATCCGTATAGTTTAACCCCATGCAAATGATCGTACCGGGCGCGGCCACGGGCAACGCTGGCGTAACAGAGGACACAGGCACGCTGTCTGCGGCGGCGATTTTGCTAGCCAGTGAGTCGGCCAACCCCGGCATACCTATCAAGCCCATCAGATCGGTGCCGACTGCAGGGTCCAAAGCCGTTAAATTTACTGCGTTTTCACCGTTCACGGCAAAAACCGCTGTGCCTTCCGAGGTCTCTCCCACCAGGTATTTCATTATGATCATCCATTTCAGTTCGCTTGATTTTTGCCGACTATTTTGCAATATGTCAAATAATATCGATATTTTTGGAGAACGCCGATGGTTGCTTGGGCAGACTATAAATCAGAAGCGAAAAGCCGCGGCGCACTGGCGTTAGAGCTTTACGTTGCACTCAGCACACCGGCCAAAGCACCAGAAGACGTAAAGGCGTCACTTCCAGATCACTTGGCATATCAGACGGATCTTGAACGCGCGGGACAGCTGGCATTTGCCGGACCGATGTCGGATGAGACCGGTGACCACATGCAGGGGATGGGTCTGATCATCTATCGCGCTGGCAGTCTTGAGGCCGCCCGGAAGCTGGCCGAAGACGATCCCATGCACAAAAGCGGCGCGCGCAGCTTTGTACTTCGACGCTGGATGATCAACGAAGGCTCGCTGAACCTTTCAGTTGGTCTATCGAATGGCACGAGTGCCCTCAGTTAAGAGCACCCAAGAGTTTGCGCCGAGAAAAAGGGACAATCGGATATGGACGCCATGCTTGATACAGAGGGCAAAGAGACATCAGCCACTCATGGCGCGTATCGAAGGCTGCGCGAAATGATCCTGACCGGCGAATTGCCTCCCGGGCAAAAACTCAAGATCGAACAGCTTCGCGGGCTTCTGAACACTGGCGCCAGTCCGGTTCGCGAGGCGCTGAGCCTCTTGACCTCGGATATGTTGGTTGAACGGATTGACCAGCGCGGTTTCAGGGCTGCACCAGTGAGCAAGTGTAACTTCGAGGAAATCCTCTTACTGCGATGCAACCTCGAGGAAACCGCGCTGCGCGCCTCTATCGCCAACGCGGATGCGGCCTGGGAGGATAGGCTTGTTTTGCGTCACCACCATATGAAAAAGGCCGGCCAAAATGGCGCGCACGACTTTGAAGACGCGCACAAGGCGTTTCATATGGCCTTGTTGGGCAATTCGAAACTGCCGTTGCTGCTGCGATATTGCGCGCAGCTTTACGACCTGAACATTCGCTACCGCTATCTGGCAGCAGGCGGTTCAAGCTACAAAAAGCGAAACATCGCCGCCGAACATCAGCAGATTCTGGATGCCGCATTGGATCATGACGCAGACAGTTCGACCCGGCACTTAATCAATCACTATCGCCGAACGGGTGAGTACCTGAGCAGCCAGATGGATTCTTGAAATGCAGCAGAATTGGTTTCTGGGCGATCTGTTGAACCAATTGCTGGACCGCCCCGACAAAAGGCGTGGCAAGGATGACAAACGATCCATTGCTGAACTATGTGAGGCGCTTTTGTCCACAGAAGGGGAAGTATCGGGCTTCACGCTCGCGTCCACGATTCTTGATCGCTACCAGACCTTGGACGATCCGGAAAAACTGGATTTTTTTGTCTACTTGAATGACCAGCTTGAGTTAGACGCAAAACAACTCGCTGACACGGCGCGCCTTTATGCCAGCGACCGAAGTGTCCATCATTACCAAAAGCTTAGTGAAGTTCCGGCACCAATACCTTTTCGACGCATGCAGCAAACGCAGGCCCGTCCATGGCCCCTTTGATGACCCAGGGTGCGATCAGTGCATCGGCTGATAATCCAGCGATAAAGGTCCGTGTTCCCCAAGCGCCGAACGGCGCGTCCATCACCAATCGCTCGCCGCGCAAAGAGCGGCCACGCTGGCGGGTCAGATTGGTTTTGACGGAGGTTTCATCCGCTGCCCGACAGGGCATTGCGCAGCAATGTCCCGAAAGGGAATGAACACAAGGCGCTCAGGGTGGGCACGCATCATGGGCATGCGCCGTTGTTCCCAGTCGTAGCGTCGCTTTCTTACGCGCGCCGAACGGCGCTCGGTGGCCACCACTGCCTTTTTTGTAAGAGTAGCCGAGCTTGCCCAGGAACTTGCCGATTGATGCGGGATGGGCGCGAACCGAAGTCGCACCCTCAAGCGCGGCGGCCAGTTCCGGCAGCGTGATATCCGCATCCTGACAGATCAATTCCTCCAAGCATGCCTGATACGGTGCCAGTTTGCCCTGACCTTTGGGTCGGCCTTAAGGTGCAATTTCTGCGCGTCCGGTGGTTCGGACCTGACGCGCCCACCGCACGCCAGTGGCGGCGGACAATTGTAGATGACCTGAGCCCCTGAATCTCCTCCAGCTTAGTGTAGAGTCCGCCCAACTAAACGACTACCGACTGACGTCGGTAGGATCGGCGATGTGGTTTTCGAGGTATTGCAACACGACGTCTTCGGTGATGGCGCCGTTGGTCGTTGAGAAATACCCTCGCCCCCAGAACCGGCGTCCCCAATAGCGCTTGCGGAT
>NZ_JBGRUO010000050.1:0-8183 GCF_041537905.1 Ruegeria jejuensis
GCTCTTTGGAAAGTAAGGCTGAAGCCGCGCCATCTGCTCATCGGTCAGCCAGAATAGATTGCTCATGTTATACCCCTGAAACTCACGGGCATGAATCACGCAGGCGGGATGACGGCAACAAAATTAATAGGTCCAGAACCTAGCGACTTACACAAGCGAAGTCCGATATGGTGGGCATATTGAGCGTGCGTTGCGTTCCTCATTGTGGACAAAAGCGATGGGCATTGGCGTCTTCGCTTTCATCAGGGAACACCGTGCTGACGATACTTTAGATCGAAACCCAAATGGGTGCCCAAACCCGAACAGGCTTACCATGACACAATCGAATGCAATTCTTGGACCCCAGACAGTTATCGCCTGGGATTTTGACGGTGTCCTGAACCGCAATATCGTCGACGGGCGCTTCGTTTGGGCCGACAGGTTTGAAGTCGACATTGGTCACTCGCTCGACGGTTTTGAAAAAGCCATTTTCCGGAACAACTTTGACGACGTTATTACTGGCAAGGTCGATTTACGAAATCGCCTGAACGAATGGGCGAGAAGCGTCGGGTATGTCGGTGGAGTGGATGCTCTGCTAGAATACTGGTTCGAAAACGACGCCCTACCTGATCCCGAGGTCGGTGCGGTAATGGACACGCTGAACGATCGAGGTTTCAGGCAGGTTATTGTTACCAATAATGAATCGCGGCGCGCGACTTACATCGAAGGCGAGATGGGGTTTGGAGAGCGAGTCGAACGCGTGTTATCATCCGGTCGAATGGGCGTTCGCAAACCCGCCGCCGCCTTCTTTGCACTTGTTACGGAAACATTAGAAGTGGAACCCGGACAAATGCTTCTGATTGACGATTGCCCGAAAAACATTCCGGCTGCAATCAGTAGTGGATGGCGTGCGTTTCACTTTACAGGCGATACACGACATGAATTGCCATTGGCGCTTGGACTTTCTTGAACAATTTCAAACCGAAGAACCTTGATGTGATTCAGGGATGCCAAGGCACAAAACACGATCTACGACCGTAAGTACTTCGATAGCGCAATAGCCAACAGGTCTGGACATGCTGATAATTGGTCCCAGGTCAAACGGTCCAAGGCAGCCATTTGTTCGGGCGTTGCGTTGCTGCGGTTGAAATCCGGATTGCTGCCGTTCAGTTACGCGTCACTATTTCGGCTGCCCTGTATCATTCTCTTGATGAGGAGAACATTTTGTCGCCGTGGCGCACGCAATAGCGCTTTGGTTTCTCAGCCCACAGGTCAAAGGACAAGACTGACGTCTTCTTCGTCAAAGCCGAAACCTCTTATCAAGCGAAGGTGCGCCGCGCTGCCCATGAACTGATCGAGAACTTGATCAATGTGCTTCTTGAACTCTATGGCGGACGTTGAAATCCCAAAACAACCCACTTCGGGCGGCTTCTCGCAAGACGGAACCTCGACTACGGTCAATTCCTGCGCGTCTTGTTGTTGCACGTAACCGACGTGCGCGCGGGCAACACTCGCGTACGCGTCGACTTGCTGGTCCTGAACTGCACGCGCAGCATCCGTATAGGTTTCAAAAACATGGATGCGGTTCTGGGCAACGCCAACTTCAATCAGAGTCTGATGCTGAATCTGATCACGTATGACCGCCACGGTCAGATCGCAGGATTGCGCTAGGCTCCGGTATCCGCCGATATGACTAGCGTCTGCAGTGAGAACAAGCAGTCCGTCCGGTAATGCCCAGATTGGTCTGCTGAAGAGTGCGTGTTGTTTGCGGTCTTCGGATGCAAACAGGCCAGTCGTCATCTGCCAATCACCTCGCGCCAGACCGGGAAGAAGCTGCGCGAACTCAGTTTCGACAAACTCAACACCATCGATCGCAAGCTGTTGAAAGACATGGCGAGCAAGCTCAACGTCGCATCCAGTGACGGTTCCATCCTTATCTCGATAGTTGAATGGTGGTTCGATAAGATACGCAAACTTCATTCAAATCACCTCAACTAACGATCACAACCTGACCGGTGATCGCTCCTTCAACACATTTTACGAAAGCGCGGCCCACCCGGTCGGACGGCACACGCTCATGTCCGGGGAAGAATGCGCCATAACGCTCTTCAGAAACGTCTAACAGCCCTGGACTGACCACATTGATCCTTACGCCACGGGGCATTTCTATAGCGGCACTGGTGACGAAACCGGCCAATGCGCCATTTGCAGTCGCTGCCCCAGTGCCCGATACAACCGGATCACGATCCAATACACCGCTTGTGAGCGTGAAGGACCCGCCGTTCGAAATCCGTGACAGGCCCAGCAAGACTAGATTGATCTGTCCCATTACTTTGTGTTCCAGGCCCAGACTGAATGTCTTTTCCGTTTGTTCGGTAAGCGGCGCGAAATGCACATTTCCGCTGGTTGAGATTACAGCATCGAAGGTGCCAACTTCGTCATACATGGCTTCAATTGAGTGCTTGTCGGCGATATTGACCGACACATCGCCGGTGGTTCTTCCCGCTCTGATGACTTCATGGCGCTCGGACAGTTCTGAGTGTGCGGCGCGTCCCACATCTCCGCTTGCGCCAACGAGGATGATCTTCAACGCAAATACTCCTCATAAATTTCCAGCTTCCGCGCCAGTATCGCGTCACATCGATCCAGATCGTCGCGACGTTTCGCAAGCAGCTTGGAATGCGCGGACAGGATGTGTTTCCGGTCGGGTATTGTGCTGTCTCCCTGCGCGTACAGGGCCGCAAACTGCCGCAAGACCTTCATGGGCATCCCCGTTTCGCGCAGCCAGTATAGAAGCGTCAGCCAGTCAACATTTTCTTTGGAAAAACAACGCTGCCCGTCCGTGCCACGCGCAACGTCGGGAACTAATCCTTCCGCTTCATAGTATCGGATCGTATCGATCTTCAGCCCTGACCGGGACGCGGCTTCTGAAATACGCATAACGGATTCCCTCCAATCTTCATTGTGATACCGACCTGAAGTAGCTCAAGGTCAATAGGAAACTTGAAAAAGCGACCCTAAATCGACACTCACTTAGCTCTTCAAAAGACGCGATGCAGCCCGCCATTGCAGCCTTTGGTGTTGGACCCTACATCTGCACTCAGCAAAGCAGTAAATGAACAAGAGCAATGTCGTACTACAGGGACTACCGGGGCTTTGAAGTTCATCTGGAAGACGAAGCCGAGGGTGCTGATCGTGTCGTCTGGTCAGTCCGAGGATATGGCACAGAACGTGCCAAAGGTTCAGCCGGGTCTCGGCAAGAAGCCTTCTTCGCTGCCTGCGTCTCCATAAACGAAATTGAGGCTGACCCTTATCGATTTCCAATCAACCTTCTCGGGTATCCGGAAGACTCGGACGGAGACGTGGTGACAAGGGAAGGAGAAATCCTTGGTCGTTGGGCCATATCGGGTGACGAAGCTCTAGAGTACGTGGATTTTAGACCAGAAGGCTCTGAAGAAGTTCTTTTGCAGGATCACCGCATCGGAATATTATGCTCGAGCATACGAGACTGGTATGAAGGAACAGGTCAGTCGTAAACGATTGGATTCTCGGCCCAAAGCCGACATTTGCTTCATTAAACAACGCTGCAATGCGGCTTCCGCAAAGCGGTCATTGAGGCCTGGTCGCACTCATCAGCTCGCGAAGCAGTTTCTTATGCGTCACTCCCGTCATCTGACTCACGTTGAAGCGCATAAACGAATTCTTGGACTGGGTCGGGCTGAAGACATTTCCCGGGGCAAGCACAACGCCTTGTTTGAGAGCCTCCCGTGCCAGCATGGCCGCCTCCCTTCCGTCTGGCAGCTCACACCATAGGTAAAATCCGCCCTTGGGATTCACAAACGGCTTGATTTCCAGGGTGCCCAACTCATCGATAGAACGCGCGCGGGCGCGATCCAGTTTGGCCCTCAGCGCGTCCATATGTTTGCGGTAGCTTCCATCGGTGAGTGCTGCGTGCAGCAATTCTGTTACCATCGGGCTCGGCCCACCAAAGCTGATTGCGACCTGAAGGTCGGTAAGGGCGGCAATCCAGCTATGCCGGGCAGCTATGTATCCGCATCGTAGCGACGCCGAAAGCGTCTTGGAGAAGCTGCCAATCGTAAGAACACGGTCCAGCCCATCCAACGCGGCTAAACGCGGAGACAGGTCCGGCTCGAACTCGGCAAAGATAGCGTCTTCCACGATAAGCAGATCATGGGCCTCGGCCAGAGATAACACTCGATGCGCGGTCGCTGCTGAGAGCGTCGCGCCAGTTGGATTGTGCAATGCCGAGTTGGTCAGATAGAGCCGGGGACGCTCTTTGCGTAGGACGCTTTCGAACATCGTGAGATCGGGACCATTGGGCGTGTAGGGCACACTAACAAGGGCGACCTGATGCGCGCGCAAGAGGGCTTGAAAATTGAAATAGCATGGATCATCCACCAGAACTGTATCTCCCGGTTTGAGCAGCAATCTGCAGATCAAATCCAGCGCTTGTGACCCAGAATTTGTAAGCAAAACGGTGTTTGGGTCGACGTCTATGTTTTGATCGCCCAACATGCGTGCCACGTGCTGGCGCAGGCCCGCATGCCCCTTTGCATTGCTGTAATCGGTCAACACATTGCTGTTGCCTCGTGCCACGTTGCGCATGGCCCGACGCAGTGACTCCAGAGGCATCCAGTCTGACGGCATCCACCCGCATCCGGGCTTCTCCATGCTGTCTTCTGCATCAATGGATTGCCGAGCGACCCAAAGCGGATCAATCTCTCGCTCAAGCTGTGGCCCGGTTTGCGACACGACAAAGGGCTGAACGCGGTCGGAAACAAAGAAACCAGAACCGCGTCGGGAAAAGATAACGCCCTCAGCGGCCAAGACGTCGTAGGCCTCAACTACGGTCGAGGGCGAGACGCCCACTCTACGCGCGAGCACCCGTACAGACGGCAGCTTGGTGCCTGCGCTATATGTACGAGACCGTATCCTGCGTGTGATATGTTCCATCACGAGGGTGCGACGGGTCGCCTTGGCCATGGTGCTATCAATCTGTTTGGGTTCATCGATCAATACAGTTCGAGTGAATTGTACTGTTCTGTATCTGCATTTACCACAGCGCTTCCACTACAAAATCCAAAAAGGATTGTGTGGCGATGACGTCTTCATTTTCGGGTTGGGGCAGTGGATTGATCGGTGTGCTGATCTTCAGTGGGTCCTTGCCCGCGACACGAGTGGCCGTAAGTGGATTTGACCCTCTTTTTCTGACCTCAGCTCGTGCAGTGCTGGCGACAGCTCTGGCACTGTGTTTACTGATCTTATTCAAAGAGCTGAAACCGTCGCGGTCGGATCTGGGATCCCTCATAACAGTGGCCTTGGGCGTCGTGATCGGCTTTCCTCTGCTAACAGCCTTAGCCCTTCAGCACATCACGGCTGCGCATTCGATCGTCTTCATCGGGCTTTTGCCCTTGAGCACCGCCGCATTTGGCGCGTTGCGCGGCGGCGAACGACCGTCCGGAATGTTCTGGGTGTTTTCCGTCTTGGGGAGTGCGGCCGTCGTTGGTTTTGCCCTCACGCAAAGTGCGGAAGTGTCCCTGATCGGAGACCTGTTAATGCTGGCGGCCATCCTCGCCTGCGGATTGGGCTACGCCGAAGGGGCGCTGCTCTCGCGTCGATTGGGCGGCTGGCAGGTGATTTCCTGGGCACTTGTCTTGTCATCACCGTTCATGGCCATTCTCGCAATCTTCACATGGCCGGACACATTTGCCGATTTGAGCATGCCTGTCTGGTTCAGTTTGGGATACGTCTCCATTTTTTCGATGCTGGTTGGATTTGTGTTTTGGTATCGCGGTCTGGCTCGCGGGGGCACAGCAGGTGTTGGGCAGCTACAACTGCTTCAGCCGTTTTTCGGCTTGATCCTTGCAGCGGCCTTACTAGCGGAACCGGTCGCGCCTTCGATGATCGGGGTAACGGTTTTCGTCGTGATGTGCGTGGCCGGTGCAAAGCACTTCGCGTAACGGCACCTAGCCGACATTCACGGTTTTTCAGAAATCACCTGTCGGTCTTCCCAAAAGCTGGCGTTCGCACGAAGTTCTGAAATTTGGCTTTAAAACTGTTGCTGTACGAGACAAAGCTGCAATCATGAACAGATGGAATGCTGCACAAAAATTCACTAGCGGTGCAAATCCGAATTATGTTGTCCCCGATACAGAGGCAGAGCTTAGCTTCGCATTGCTTCCTAGCTTAAACTGCCCATGAGCAGGTCATGCAATCGACCTTGCAAACATAGAACAACTAGGTGAAGTTGCTTTGTCTATATACTGTGTTTACTCGACTTTTTGCCACAAGGTAGATATGGTGCCTTTTGCAGAACTTTCCCAAGGTCGAGAAGCATGACGGTTGGTCCTTCAGCAGTACGAGTGAATGCGGTTCTTTCTGCGTTTCGTGACGACGATAATTCGGACGTCATCGACGCGCTTTGCTATTTCTATATACCGATACTCGACAAGCTGAGCGGCAAACCAATTACGGCCTCATTGTTGGCGAAAGCGGCAAAGCTAATCTACGGGTGGAATCTAACAGAGTCCGTTGGACACGTATTCGTTGAAAGGTTGGTGGCTCATGGCCATTTGGCCTCTGGGGAATACAATGGAAAGGAAGTCTATTTTGCTCAGTCCAATTCTGAGCTAGCAGTTGATGTGGAAACATCTATCAAAGACTCCTTTGAAGAAGTCACTGAACTATTCCGACAATTCGACCTAATTTCGGGCGATCTGCTTTATAGGCAGCATACAGCAGAACAACTCGGTGAACTCCTTGTTCGCTTTCTCATATCACTGGATGCCTATTCGAATTCTGACATCTCAGCCGAGCTTAAGTCGGGAAACGGTGGCAATGGTGAACGCAGCGCCCTTAAAGAGCTTGCAAGTGATGTTTCCGTTCTTTCTCGATCTGAAACCCACGTTTGCGCTCGCTTTGTTCAATGGCTGGCTAAAGAGAGACCGGAACTTGCCGAAAAATTGAGCCTTTTTGTGGCTGCTGGGTTGTTGGCCGAATTGGTTGAAGACTTTCGCAAGCCGAGTGCAGTGGAAACAGCGAGTGACACGACCTTCTTCTTGGATGGCCCCATGCTGTTGGGTCTTGTTGGAACAAGTGGCGAGGCTTTGCAGGAAGAAGCAAAAACCATTGTGGCAGCTTTAAAGTCGATTGGTTGCCGTGTTCAGGTATTTAGCGAGAGTTGTCGAGAAGCCGAACGAGTGCTTGGCTCATACCTGAAAGCACCTGCAACAGATCGACATGGCAGAACCCATACCGCTGTCCTAAAGGGGGAAGTCGATCGAACCTATGTTCAAACTGTGGCTTCCGACATTGAGAAGGCAGCGGACGCGTTTGGCATAGATGTACGCGATTATGTACTCGACAACTTTCCAAACGAGCATAAGTACTTTGATGAGGAACGGAACAAGGACATCTATTCGTTTCTGACATGGGACAACCCACGAGCGCGCGAACACGACGCGTTCGCTGTTACTGCTATAATGCGGATGCGCCACGGCAAGCATAGGAACGATCCGCTTCAAAACAGTCATGTTTTCATATCCTCCAACCAAAAGCTGGTTGAGAAAGCACGAGACTACTGCTTTCAGTCGCATTTGGTTCGCGAAACGCAATGTGGCCCGGTGGTAGATACAAGGGATTTGGCAACAATTGCTTGGTTGAGAACGGGGTTTGAGAATTCGGAAAAGCTGCCAACGTCGCACATGCTGGCGCAATGCGAGCGTGTTCTTCGTGTCAGAAAAGATGTGGTAGAAAACGCTCGCAATCAGGTCGCAAAATTTAGCCCAGATAAGGTCGAGCAGTTTGAATTGCTCTTGCAGGATAACCGCGCTGTTAACTACTTGATGGATACTGCGCGTGGATCGTCTGGGCTTTTTGACCCCGACCGCGATCAAGAGCTTCTCGACGGAATGCTTGACGCCGCCATTCAGGTCGTGCGCGACGAGACAGACGCGAAGCTATCTGAGAAGGAGCAGAAAATTAGGCAACTTCGGGCTGACCACAAACGATCCGAAAAAGAAGTGAAATCGGAGTTTGAAGCTAGGCTCCAGACTCATTGATTTACAGCCAGAATAGGACTGTAGCAGCGAGAGCGATGGCCGAGAGGAATACCTTTGGGCATCTGTCATATCGGGTGGCGACGCGCCGCCAATCCTTCAGGCGTCCGAACATGATCTCAATGC
>NZ_JBGRUO010000051.1:0-6184 GCF_041537905.1 Ruegeria jejuensis
CATCTCGGCATCAAACCAGATCGATAATGAACCGCGCTGCTTCAGCGCTGTGTTGTACGAAGGCCAGTTCCTGGTCTTATACGTCGTAGGGGACCAACTGCTCATAACATCCAGCTATCACGCTGGATTCAAACAGTGAATCCCCTCAGGCGATTTGTGCAACAAAGCCGTCCGGGGTACAAACCGCGCTTGTTCCATAGCTCGGCAATGCAACCAAGAATCCAGCGCTCGCGCTCGTCCCAGTTTTCATTTTCGTCGCCAAGAGTTCTCAGCTCTCGGATGGAGCCGAGAAATTGTTCAAGCAGTCCAATAGCGTCGTCACTGGTCAGTAATCGCGCGCCATACTTGCAGGTCCGCGCATTGTCAGGATAGACCACGAAGCGTTCGAGTGTTTCGGGATCGTCCCGATACAGGTGGTAGGGTAGCTACTTTGCCCTGCTGGCGGTGGCGCTGATTACCGTGCGTGATCTCGTCACCCGCCGGATGTCCACGCAGGTGCCGTCCTTGATGGGGTCCTTTGCCACCGCCGTGACGGTGACGGTGGCCGCAGGCTTTGCCTCGCTGAGTGAGCCCTGGGTGTCGGTGACCCTGCCGCTGGCCGGGCTGATCCTTGCGGCCTCGGGCTTCATTCTGCTTGGCTATCTCTGCAGCGTACTGGTGATGCGGGTGGGTGAGGTGGGCTTTATCGCGCCTTTCCGTTATTCAGGTCTGATCTGGGCCCTGGCTCTGGGCTGGCTCGTGTTTGGCGATTGGCCCGACCCGGTCACCATGCTGGGCGGAGCGCTGGTCGTGGCAACCGGGCTATTCACGCTGTTCCGGGAGCGTTTTGCTCAGGGTCCGCCAAACACCTGACGCACGTGATCGCTGTCGATTGCGAATCTCATGGAGAATTCCATTTCCTGTTCGGGGGTCAGAGGTGTGACGGGAACGGGCTCTACCGGCTTTTGACGGGAATCATTGTAGCCGTTGTGGGTGCGGACCCACATTGGCTGATCCGTATAGCTGACCGTCGGCATGTTTTGGTCGATCTTCGAATGCGCGAAATGCATGATCGTCTTTTTGCAATTGCCGGCAACATACATCCCCAGCGAGGCCACATAGAGGCGTCTAAACATGTCGGTGGCCGAGATGCCCTTAGGGCCAAGCTCGGCAACAAATCCGCGATTGTAATCGAAAGCCACGGTTAGGTTGTCGCGCACCAGCCCGTCACATTCCGCAACCGCAGCTCGGAGCCGCTCGACAAAGTCGACAGAGACCGCATCATCGTCGTCATAGCGAAACTGCAGACAGGGTTGCGACGGGTCTTTGCGCGCCGCGTTGAGGATGTTCTGCATCGTCACACGTTGTCGGCCCGGCGGGCGCGAGACGATCTGAACCTGCGGCATGTCACTGGTCAGATCGTGCAGCCTGTCCCGATGGTGCCTTGGCAGGCTGTCTCCGATAACGACGATCAACTCGAAATCCGGGTCCGTTTGATGACGCAAGCAGGGGAGGGTGAGGGTTTCGAAGATTCGAAATCGCTCTTCCAGACGGTCTGGCGCGTAAAGGTAATCGATGCGCTCCTCCAGCGTGTCGTGGTGGACTTGAAATCCGCCTATTGCGAGGTAGGAGAAACGGCAAAGACCGATAGCTTGCATCGCGATCCCGTTGGATAAGGTGGCATTTCCGGAGTATTATGGTGGTGCACATGGCGCGCCACAAGAATGGGATTTGACCAGATGCGAGATTGCCTGCCCTGGCTGACCAGACCGTTTGCTTTGCTTCGGGACCGCTCATTCCAAGCGGCGTGAAAACACCTGTTTGACCATTGCGTTGTCGATGTTGAAGCGGTTCTTGAAATACCTCTCTTGTCCAGGGGTCAGCGGCGCGTAGTCAAAGTTCTTGCCCCCGTGTTTCATCCGCGAGTCATTGAAATCATGGTGCGCGCGCAGCATCATGTCCTCATGCGGGAAGGTGACGGTGGGCATGTCGGTCCAGAGTTTGCCGCGCGTGTAATCCATGATTGTTTCCTTCAGCCCCGGCTGCACGATGATACCCAGCGCAATGGCGCTGTAGGCGTAGTTATAGGCGCATACTTGCAGGCCTTCGGCACCAGCGCGGAACACGTAGCCGCGATTGAAATCCACAGCGATGGCACGGTGCTTGGACCAGAGCGCGCGGATATCCTCCGCCGTTTCGCGAAATCGGGCGATGAAATCGCGACCCATCGCATCGTCGTCATCGAGGCGAAACTGCAATGAGGGCTGTTCCAGCGAGCCGCGGTTGTCGCGCATGGCACGGATCATGACCCGGCGGTGGCGCATCGCAGGATAGGCCCGGATCAGCACCTGCGGCACATGTCGCGTCAGGTTTTGCAGCCGCTCCAGGTAGGGGGCAGGAAAATCTTGCCCGATAACCACGAGCAACCGGAAGTCGGGATCGGTCTGCCCGGCAACCGAAGGCAGAGTGATTGCTTCGAAATGACGAAAACGGGTTTCAAGGCGTTCTTGCTGGTAGAGAAATGCGCGTCGTTCATCGAGTGTATCATGGGTCATCTTGAACCCACCCTCGCCGAGATAGCTGAATCGGCAGAGACCCAGGATATCCAATTCAAAGAGCCTTTCCCGTGGTAGTGCTGTACCCGGACTATGCGGGGCTCGGGGGAACTGTGCAAGTTCGACAAGGGGTTGCTCGCTGCGAGACCCTTGTCAGGTGCCCGAAACTGGCCTTGTTGGCCCGCCGGGGAGTGCTGTTGACACCATCGGCGACTCCGCCTATACGCCCGCTATCTCGGTACCGGGGGTCGCCCCATAGCCGATTTCAGTAATGAACTGGTCAAGGCCCGGACAATTTTGCTGTTCGCGCCCTCTGATACCCAACCGCGACGTTCACCTCGGAATGGGAACGCTCGCGGATTTTGCGCTTGTGGACGCATAAGTGCAGCGAATTTAACCGCACGCGACGCGCGTGCATGTCACATGTGTTGCGAAACGGGGAAAGAACCGGAATGCCAACGATCCAACAGCTGATCCGCAAGCCGCGGCAGCCGAAAGTAAAACGCTCGAAATCCATGCACCTGGAACAGTGCCCGCAGAAACGCGGCGTCTGCACCCGGGTCTACACCACCACACCGAAGAAGCCGAACTCGGCGATGCGGAAGGTTGCCAAGGTGCGCCTGACCAACGGGTTCGAGGTCATCTCGTACATCCCCGGTGAAAGCCACAATCTGCAGGAACACTCGGTTGTTCTGATCCGTGGCGGCCGTGTCAAAGACCTTCCCGGTGTGCGGTACCACATCCTGCGCGGTGTTCTGGATACACAGGGCGTCAAAGACCGTAAGCAACGTCGTTCGAAATACGGCGCGAAGCGTCCCAAGTAAGAAGGAGAGGCTGATATGTCACGTCGTCACGCCGCCGAGAAGCGCGAAATCCTGCCCGACGCCAAATTTGGCGACAAGGTGCTGAGCAAGTTCATGAACAACCTGATGATCGACGGCAAGAAGTCGGTCGCAGAGCGCATCGTCTACAACGCGCTGGACCGCGTTGAAACCAAGATCAAACGCGCCCCCGTCGAAGTCTTCCACGAAGCGCTCGACAACATTAAACCCAGCGTCGAAGTTCGTTCGCGCCGCGTGGGTGGTGCCACCTATCAGGTGCCCGTCGAAGTGCGCCCCGAGCGCCGCGAAGCGCTGGCCATCCGCTGGCTGATCTCTGCCTCGCGCAACCGCAACGAAAACACGATGGAAGAACGCCTCGCCGGTGAGCTGCTGGACGCAGTTCAGTCGCGCGGTACCGCCGTGAAAAAGCGCGAAGACACCCACAAGATGGCCGAGGCGAACAAAGCCTTCAGCCATTATCGCTGGTAATCCAGAGGATCTGAGACCTATGGCACGCGAATATACACTGAACCATTACCGCAACTTCGGTATCATGGCGCATATCGATGCAGGCAAAACCACCTGTTCCGAGCGTATCCTGTATTACACCGGCAAATCCCACAACATTGGTGAGGTGCATGACGGTGCAGCCACCATGGACTGGATGGAGCAGGAGCAGGAACGCGGCATCACCATCACCTCGGCTGCGACCACCACTTTCTGGGAGCGCACCGAGGACGGCAAGACCGCCGACAGCCCCAAGCACCGCCTGAACATCATCGACACCCCCGGTCACGTGGACTTCACCATCGAAGTCGAACGCTCGCTGGCGGTTCTCGACGGTGCTGTCTGTGTTCTGGACGCCAATGCCGGTGTTGAGCCGCAGACCGAAACCGTGTGGCGTCAGGCTGACCGCTACAAGGTTCCGCGCATGGTGTTCGTCAACAAGATGGACAAGATCGGCGCCGACTTCTTCAACTGCGTTGAGATGATCGAAGACCGCACCGGCGCCCGCGCCGTTCCGGTTGGTATTCCGATCGGTGCCGAAACCGAGCTTGAAGGTCTGATCGACCTCGTCACCATGGAAGAATGGCTGTGGCAGGGCGAAGATCTGGGCGCGTCCTGGGTCAAGGCTCCGATCCGTGACAGCCTGAAAGACATGGCTGACGAATGGCGCGGCAAGATGATCGAAGCGGCCGTCGAAATGGACGACGACGCGATGATGGAATACCTCGAAGGCAACGAGCCCGACGTGCCGACCCTGCGCGCGCTGCTGCGCAAGGGCACGCTGGAGATCGCCTTCGTTCCGGTTCTGGGTGGCTCGGCCTTCAAGAACAAAGGTGTTCAGCCGCTGCTCAATGCTGTGATCGACTATCTGCCCAGCCCGCTGGACGTTGTCGACTACATGGGCTTCAAACCCGGTGACGAAACCGAAGAACGTAACATTGCCCGCCGCGCGGATGATGACATGGCGTTCTCGGGCTTGGCGTTCAAAATCATGAACGACCCCTTTGTTGGCTCGCTGACCTTTACCCGCATCTATTCGGGTACTCTGGCCAAGGGGGACACGCTGCTGAACTCGACCAAGGGCAAGAAAGAGCGCATCGGTCGTATGATGATGATGCACTCCAACGACCGTGAAGAGATCACCGAAGCGTTTGCAGGCGACATCATCGCGCTGGCCGGTCTGAAAGACACCACAACCGGTGACACCCTGTGTTCGACCGGCGATCCGGTGGTTCTGGAAACCATGACCTTCCCCGATCCGGTGATCGAGATCGCGGTTGAGCCGAAAACCAAGGCTGACCAGGAGAAGATGTCTCAGGGTCTGGGTCGTCTGGCCGCCGAAGACCCCTCCTTCCGTGTGGAAACCGACCTCGAAAGCGGTCAGACCATCATGAAGGGCATGGGCGAACTTCACCTGGACATCCTGGTGGACCGCCTGAAGCGCGAGTTCAAGGTCGAAGCCAATATCGGTGCGCCGCAGGTGGCCTATCGTGAAACCATCGGTCACGAGGTCGAACATACCTACACCCACAAGAAACAGTCGGGTGGTTCGGGTCAGTTCGCCGAGGTGAAGATGATCATCTCGCCGACGGAGCCGGGCGAAGGGTATTCGTTTGAGTCCCGCATCGTTGGCGGTGCCGTGCCCAAGGAATACATTCCGGGCGTTGAAAAAGGCATCAACTCGGTTATGGATAGCGGCCCGCTGGCCGGCTTCCCCGTGATCGACTTCAAGGTTGCCCTGATCGACGGTAAGTTCCACGACGTGGACTCGAGCGTTCTGGCGTTCGAAATCGCCGCCCGTATGTGTATGCGTGAAGGCATGCGCAAAGCTGGCGCGAAGCTGCTGGAACCGATCATGAAGGTCGAAGTGATCACCCCCGAGGAATATACCGGCGGTATCATCGGCGACCTGACATCGCGTCGGGGTCAGGTGTCTGGTCAGGAAAACCGCGGCAACGCAATCGCAATCGACGCGTTTGTGCCGCTGGCCAACATGTTCGGCTACATCAACACCCTGCGGTCGATGTCGTCGGGCCGCGCCCAGTTCACCATGCAGTTCGATCACTACGATCCGGTTCCGCAGAACATCAGCGACGAGATCCAGTCGAAATACGCATAAGAGAAGATTTGAGGGAGCCCGTGCGCCGGGCTCCCTTCATTCCCGAAAAAGGAGGCCATCATGGCAAAGGAAAAGTTTGAGCGTAATAAGCCGCATGTGAACATTGGCACGATTGGCCACGTTGACCACGGCAAGACGACGCTGACCGCAGCGATCACCAAGTATTTTGGTGACTTCAAGGCGTATGACCAGATTGATGGCGC
>NZ_JBGRUO010000052.1:0-4338 GCF_041537905.1 Ruegeria jejuensis
TGGCAGACCGCCAGCCGTTACATGATGGTGGAAGCTTTCGCCCAAATCGACCACGAGGAGATCGACCCCATTCTCAGCATCAAAGCCGTCTGATCATGACCTCAGGCCATCCGACAAATTACACCACCTTGACGGACGTGACCCACAAGCATCACCTTGCCAAGCTGGTGGCTGAGTATGGCCGATTCGACGCATTAGTGCCACGCCGCAAGGTGATGCAATTACTAGACAAATACAACGCGACACCCGGAGCGCGTGATAATCTGAGAAAGTCCATCAGCGCCCTGTATGAATGGGCACTTGATCGGGAACATCTGGACCCCGTGAAATACCAGAACCCAACCAAAACCATTAAGCGCATCCACCGCAGCAAGGGGTTTTATACCTGTACCATTGACGACGTGCGCGCCTACATGAAGCACCACAAGCCCGGAACGACCGCCCGCAAGGTCATGGTGCTGGAGCTTTGCACCGCCGCCAGACGCGAAGATCTGCGCCTTTTGGGGCCGTTTAACGAGTTTCACCGGGACGGCATGAAGTGGCTCAGATGGACGCAATCCAAGAAGCCTAACCGGGTCGTTGAAATCCCGATGCTGCCAATGCTGGTGGAAGAATTCGCAGACGTAACAGATGGCACCTACATCAAGACCGTCAAGGGAACGCCGTTCACCCATGGCTCAATTGGGAACATGGTTCGAGACTGGTTTGATGCTGCGAAGGTGCGCGGATCACTGCATGGAGTCCGCAAGGGCCTGTCGTCCATCTTGCCGCACATGGGGGCGAAAAGCTTCGAAATCGACGTACTGTTAGGCCATGAAATGGGTAGCGAAGAAAGCAAGGTCTACGTTGCCGAAGCAGAGCGCCAAGCCATCGCCGCGAGCCTCGGAAAGAAGATGACCGGGTTCAAATGGTGAACGGAAAATCCCCCACGCTCTCCCATTTGTTCCCCCACGCCGCCGTAAGTGGCTGACTTGTAAGGGGTCAATTTCGGTCCTCGTATTCCCTCCGGGCCTACCAGAACTCCCTCGCAATTGGCCTATATCCGGCCAAAATCGCGTGCAGGTTGCAGGGATCGGCAAGAATCCGCAAACCAGCCTGTCTGGACTCGTTTAGTTTTCTGAACCTTCCTGCTTGCTGCATACTTCTTTGAGCGCGCATAGGCGGCTAGCGGGGCAAAAGATGACACATCCAGAACCACATGCATCCGGCACTCGGTTCCAGGCAGCAAAGCATCCGATGCCCGAGCCGGACGAGGCGCAATCGTTCACGACATGTGAGGCGACACCCACCGAACGGGCGCTGGCCGAGATACGCTCGGATGCGCAGGTCTTTCGTGTCATAGAGGCCGTGTTGTCGATGGAGGCTCTGGCCCGCGAAGAACAGG
This sequence comes from Ruegeria jejuensis, assembly GCF_041537905.1. Classification (NCBI taxonomy): domain Bacteria; kingdom Pseudomonadati; phylum Pseudomonadota; class Alphaproteobacteria; order Rhodobacterales; family Roseobacteraceae; genus Ruegeria; species Ruegeria jejuensis. Next base: position 1,385 of record NZ_JBGRUO010000052.1, read on the forward strand.
TCATTGTTCTGGACGAATTGCTGCAGCACCGGCGCAGCCCTGCTTTGGCCAGCCTGCTCACCCTGCTGCGGGCAGATATGTCCGATACCTCGCCCGCCCAGCAATTCCTGACTCCGCTTGAGATCGTCGCGCGTCACGACTGCCTGCATGATCTGGCCGGATGCCTGCGCAAGACCGGGCAACCTCCTAGCGATGAACTTTGTTACCGCGCCTTCGAGGTTGGCCTGACCCTGAACACTTACAAGGGTATTGTCGAGGCGGCGGAACTGGCCGCCTGAAACCTGTTCCGTTTGGTCGCTACGGACAAGGCTAACGCCCGATCACGATATCGGCGCAGAGGCCGCCCAACCGCGCGCTCTCTCCCAGCCTCAGTGTGCCGCCATGGGCGCGGGCGATGTCAGCCACGATAGCTAGCCCCAGACCAACACCTGTTCCCTTGTTCTGATTGCGCGACGGGTCAAGCCGCGCAAACGGTTTCAACGCCTCGCCGCGCTGATCGGGCGGGATGCCCGGCCCGTCATCCTCAACCCGCAGGCGCAGGGATTTTGGCGTGAAGGCCACACTGACCTCGGCGCGATCCCCATAACGGACCGCGTTGTCGATCAGGTTCTGCAAGGCGCGGCGAATCGAATCGGGGCGCAGCTTGACCCTGCCTTCGCCCTCGGGCGGCAGAAGCGTGACGGGCTTGCCGGCACGCTGGGCGTCCTCGACAATGCGCGCGGCCAGAGATTGCGGGTCCAGCTTCTCAACCTCGCCCTCGGAGGCACCGCGCGAGAAGTCCAGAAAGGAATCCACCAGCCGCTGCATCTCGTTGACATCTTCCAGCAAGGGCTCGGCATCGCGTTCGTCCAGCATCGACAGGCCCAGCTTCAGCCGGGTGAGCGGCGTGCGCAAATCGTGGCTGACCCCCGACAGCATCATGGTGCGCTGTTCGATCTGCCGTTCGATCCGGGCGCGCATGTCGATGAAGGCGTTGCCCGCCTCGCGCACCTCGGTGGCGCCACCGGGATGGTAGGCAACGTTCTGACCCCGGCCAAACGCCTTGGCGGCACGGGCCAGCCGGGTGATCGGGCGCAGCTGGTTGCGCATGTAGAGCGAGGCGATCGCCGTCATCAGAATGCCGCAAAACACCATGGTGACAATCAGCTGATGCGGTGCCGTGGGTGTCAGGCGGCGGCGGTTGATTGTCAGCTCAATCGGTCCCAGATCACTGTCGAGATAGACCAGCGCCGTCTTGTCGGGCAAGAACTCAACCGCCTCAACCTCCGCCAGGCTAAATTTCAGCGTATCCCGCGCGATCCCTCCGGTGAAGTCGAAAATCCCGACACCATCCGCCTCGGGCACCTCCTGTGACGACAGGAACCGGACTTTCATGTTCAGCGAGGTCAGGAACGGCCGGACCCGCGCGATCAGCTCCTGCTGGGTCTCGGCCCCCGCAACCTGATCGCGCACCATCCGAACCTCGCGCACGACGGTGCCGGTCATCTGCTGCGTCACATCCTCCAGATGCCGCTGGATGAAGGTAAACGACATGATTGCCAGCAGCATCGCCACCGGCAGAACCAGAATCAGGGCCGCACGCCCATACAGGCCACGCGGCATATAGTGTTTGAGCCAACCAAAGGACATGCGCTAAGGGTAACCGCGCAGAATTCCAAGAGAAAGAGCCGATGCTTCCGCCTCCCGACGATTTCGACCCGCCTGTGGGTGTCGCCATCGAGCTATCGCCCGGTCTGCGGCGCGTGCTGGCCCCCAACCCCTCGCCGATGACCTATCGCGGCACCAATACTTATCTGATCGGACAGAGCGATCTTGCGCTGATCGACCCCGGTCCCCTGAGCGAGGCCCATCTCGACGCCATAATGACTGCGGTAGAGCCCGGACAGCGCATCTCGCATATCATCGTGACCCATAGCCATCTGGATCATTCCCCGCTGGCCCGCCCCCTGTCCCAGCGCACCGGCGCGCCGGTTCATGGCTTTGGCGGCCCCGAGGCGGGGCGCAGCCCGGTCATGGCCGACCTGGCCGCCGCCGGACTGGCCGGTGGTGGTGAAGGCATTGATCACAGCTTCCGACCCGATATCGAGATTGGCGATGGCGAAATCATAGAAGGCCCCGATTGGGCGCTGAACGTGGTTCATACCCCCGGCCATCTGGGCAATCATATTGCGCTCGGCTGGGGCGATATCTGCTTCACCGCCGATCATGTGATGGGATGGGCCAGCTCGCTGGTCTCGCCCCCCGATGGTGATCTGACGGATTTCATGGCCTCCTGCGCCCGCCTGCGCACCCGCAACTGGTCGGTCTTTCATCCCGGCCACGGCGCCCCGGTCGAAGACCCCGCCGCAAGGCTCGACTGGCTGATCGCGCACCGTCAGGGTCGCGAAGCAGCTATCCTGAGCGCGCTTGAGAGCGGCCCCGCCACCGCCCGCCAGATCGCCGAGCGGGTCTATACAGACACACCCCCGGCCCTGCTGCCCGCAGCCGAACGCAACGTCTTTGCCCATCTTGTCGATCTTCTGGGCAGAGAGTTGATTGCCCCGACCGGTCCACTTGGCGCAGAGGCGGTTTTCAGTCGGCGATCGTGACGCGCAGAGCCAGATTAAGAAAAGCGCGCAATCCCTCTGGACGCCGCAAAACGGGATTGCTATACGGCGCGAACCGTTCCGGCGTAGCTCAGCGGTAGAGCAGTTGACTGTTAATCAATTGGTCGTAGGTTCGATCCCTACCGCCGGAGCCAATCCTCCCCCCAAAGCATGTCGGGTCGCGCCAGCTTCTCCCCTTGTGACAGTGACCCGATGTCCGGTTTCGATGCAGGTTTCTCGGACGCCGCATGCTGGCGGGGGAGTTGCGCGATGGGTTTCCCGGCGTCAGAGAAGCGCTCAGGCGGGAAATCGCGGGGTTAGTTCTTTTGGGTCGGCTGTGCTATGGGGATTTGTACGAAGGGCTTGCCT
>NZ_JBGRUO010000053.1:0-3739 GCF_041537905.1 Ruegeria jejuensis
ATGAACCGCGCTGCTTCAGCGCTGTGTTGTACGAAGGCCAGTTCCTGGTCTTATACGTCGTAGGGGACCAACTGCTCATAACATCCAGCTATCACGCTGGATTCACGAGATGAATCCCCTCAGGCGATTTGTGCAACAAAGCCGGTAGACGGCAGAAATCTTGAGAATTCCGCCCTAATGTACACTTTAAAGAAAACTGTTCTGGTCGAGCAATTCGAATCTGGTAATCGCCCACCGCCGGTTCAGATCAGGCAACCTCAATACAGCAGGCGACGAAGTAGAAGGCGCTTCTAGCCGTCACTACGTCCGACGAGAATGTGTCACTAACCTGAGTATTTTCTTAAGGTCGCTTTGTCCGCGATCTGCAAATTCGTCCAACCACAGATTTTGCGGGCGCGGCGAATGTCGGCAATGCGGGCTGCGCGCTCAGCATTACTCACCCGTGTCAGATGTCGGCTGTGGGCCGCTTATTGGCAAATGCAATGCTATTCAGGCACTTGCGAGACCAATCGTTCAATTTGCGATGATGTTCGGCTGGCTGTCGCACTCCGGTTCTTGTCGGGTGCTATCTAGCTCACAGCTTCCGATCTTGCGCTTTGCATCAAGGGAACATTGACGCTATGCTCTAAGATAGATTTGAACCCAGCAAGTTATGGAACCGGATAGAGACACGGTCCTAAAGATTTATGATGCAGTCGCCGATGCCAGTCTTTGGCCGGACCTGTTGCAGGACATCGCCAACCAAGTGGACGCCGTCGGTTGCATCGTATTCGAATGGCAAAGGCGAGAACTTGAACGCAAATTGGCGGTCACTGTTGCCTCCAGCTATTACACCCTAACTGACCTAGGGAAGTATATTGCTCGTTTCTTTGAAGAGGAATCCAGAGATCAAGATCTCTTTGAAGCACATTCTCTTCAATCCGATCAAATTGAGCTTGTTCAAGACGATGTGCTGGCCCCAACCATAGAAGACCTGAGAGCGCTTTCGAATGTTTCGACGCTCGAGAAACTCGGTATTCGTCATCGGGCGGCGGGGCTGCTCAATAAAGACAATCCCTCACAATTTCGGTTTTCAGTGCAATTGGATGCCTCTCGTGGGCGTCTGTCGGCTGATGAACTGGGCTTTATGCAGATTGTACTGCCGCATGTCGCAAAAGCCTTTCATCTGGGGCGTCCGACCAGCCAACTTGCTCTTGAACATCGCAGCCTGTTGGCGGCCATGGACCGCCTCATCATCGGCGTCTGCATTCTCGATTCCAAGGGAAATGTGGTTGTAGAGAATGAAGAATTCCGCCGACAGCGCAGTAGCTACAGGGTGTTCTATACCGATGCGTCAGGAACACTTCGTTTGTACAAGCCAGGCTGGGAGCAACGATTTGAGATGCTAAAGTCCGATGTCTCGAACCATGGAAAGTTTGGCGCCCGCCCCCGGAAAGAGGCGATTGCCGCAGAGGAAGACGTATTTTTATGTATTGAAGTTGTCCCGTTGCACCGGTCGCATGAAATCGGGTCCAAGTCCTTTGACGGGTTCATTGTCTACAGTTCCGACACCAGCCAGCCGATCAAGTGTCAGACTGGTTTGCTGCAAAGCGCATTTGGGCTTTCCAACACCGAAATTTCGCTTGCTGAGGCGATCGCGCAAGGTCTGACCAACCGACAGATCGCGGAACGTAGAGAGCGATCCGTGGCCACGATCAATGCCCAGGTGAAATCAATTCTTTCAAAAACCAACTGCGCCACGCGTACCCAATTTGTGCGGTTGATGATGGGATTTGGCGCCGACTACCTCAAAAAGGCTAATCAATAGACCATTTGGGTGATGACGATGACGGTATCGTTGTCAAACTGTGCAAAGATTTAGCCCTTATCGAATTCGTTGATTTATTATCGGACGTCCTAAGGGTGAAGCGTTTGCATAGGAGGAAAGACATTGGCACGCGTTGTTTTAGTTCACGGAATGGCAGCCACCAAACGCAGTTGGAGTGATCTTCCCAGAAGACTTAAGGCAGGGGGACACGACGTTGCCAATATAACCTTACCTGGTCACGGAAGCTTCTTCGAATACTGGACCACCGATTTGTCAGACTACGTGGATGAGGTGGCGGAGGCGCTGTTATCAACGGAGAAATCCGTTTTGATAGGGCACTCTATGGGTGGCTTCGTGATATCTCAAACTGCGGCCCAACACGTCGCCCAGATCAGCGGGCTGATCTACGTGGCAGCGATGATGCCGCGCCCGGGAGATACCATCAAAGACCTGTCAGCGGTCGCCGGTACTGACGTAACCGACTTGTTGGATGAATTTACACAAGCAGGCGTGGGAGCAGACGTGTTGGTACCACAGCCACTGCGTCCCTTGAACGCACCCTTTGAAGATACGCAAGGGATATCGTCAGTTCCGCGGCACTACGTGCATTGCAGCGAGGATCGGATCATTCCCCCCGCTCTGCAAAGCTCGATGACGTCGGCCTGGCCAGGCACAACCTTGGTCAACATCTCTACGGGCCATTTGCCTCAGTACACTGAGCCCGACTTGCTTGAGAGAGAGATACTGGCGGTTTTGCCCTGAACAAGCTGCCCGCCGCGTTGTGGAGCAGACCCACAAAGCAGGCTCGCCGTTGAGGGCGTGATGCCGAAGGTTCAGGCAGATTGAAGTTTTTAGAAAAATGAATGGAGACAACATGAATTTTCAATTCAATGATCATCTTATTCCATTGAACCAAGGTCACGCGGTTGGACGGGGTTGGACAACGGCCACACAAAACAAGCCTCGGGGCGTGACCTGGCATTGGACGGCGCTGAGATCGCTTGCGGATTGCCGACGAATACTTGGTGGTCTGGCGACACATGCCTCCAGGGTGTCATCTCACTATTGTGTGGGCCAGACGTTTTCCGAAGGTACGGATCGCTATGTCACCCTCGAGAACCGTTCGTGGCATGCAGGTATAGGTCAGAAAATGAGGTGGGATGGCAAAGCTTCCACCAACAGAACCAAAGGCGCCCGAGCGTGTATTGGTATAGAAACCTGCAACGACGGCTATGAGCGTCCTGGTCATCCCGCCAGCTCTGATTGGATCGAGGCCGTCAACACAGACAGCAAGTGGATCATGAAGATCGAGCCATGGCCGGATGAACAATTTGAAATGATGGTCGATGTCGGCAAAGAGATCATCGGACGCTGGCCGGACATCGGTTGGCGTGATCACCATGGTCATCACGATATCTGTCCCGGATACAAACAAGACGTCGCCGGTTTTCCCTTCGCTCGATTGCTACGTGAAATATATGATGATCCAAGCATACCGGATATTTGGTCCCCGTTCTGGATGCCTAAACCGCGCCAACGCGCACTGATTGCTCTCGGATATGATCTTGGGCCAACGAAGGACGACGGAGATTTTGGAAACTTAAGCAGCCGAGCGCTCTTGGATTTCCAGAAAGATACAGAATCTTACGAAATCCCGCATTGGACCACATTTACTTGTGACAAGGTTTTTCACGCGCTAGTTCGCAACGGGCTTGATCCAACTGAAGTCGCAGAAACGCCATTAAGTTAGGAACACTCTGCGCATTTTGGATGCTTTATACAAGACAGTTTTAGTATCCACGCTCTGGAGCAAACCCTCCGACTTCCAGTCGGACCCGCTTCAGCGTAAAGAATCGTGTAATGATCTTACCCTCTGGAAAATGAGCCGCAGCCGGGTCGAAGGCTCATTTTCCAGAGGGTAAGATCATGCAA
>NZ_JBGRUO010000054.1:0-2865 GCF_041537905.1 Ruegeria jejuensis
GCTCGGCCAACAGCTTCTTCAGCTTCGCGTTCTCGGATTCCAGTGCCCGCAGCTTCTTGGCATCCGACGGCTCCATGCCGCCATACTTCGACTTGTATTTGTAGAACGTGCCCTGACTGATCCCATAGCGCCTGCACACGTCAGTCGTCTTCTCGCCAGCTTCCTGTTCCTTGATCATCTGAATGATCTGTTCGTCGGAGAATCTCGTCTTCATTTGTCCGTCCTTTAGTTGGGCGGACTCTACACAAAGCTGGAGGAAATTCAGGGGCTCAGGTCAGTGGATCTGTTGCAAAGATTTGAGCATTGACGTTCCCGAGGTTAACGAGTGAATGGCCTGTACTTGTAACCCGTTGAAAGCCTGCTCATGATTTCCTTCAAAAGTGCGCAGTATCCGAGGGACGTTATCCTTTTCGCCGTGTTCTTCTATGTTCGCTATGGTGTCTCCAACCGCGATCTCAAAGAAATCAAGGCAAAGCGCGGCGTTTCGGTCGATCACACGACGCCGAGCCGGTGGGTAAAGCGATAGCTTCGAACCACGCCAAAGTTTGCGACCGAACCCCCTCTGGCCCTTCTCTGCGACATAAACGAATAGCAACGTTGGGATTGTTGAATGCCCGCTGCCTCCAAAGGGATCGGCAGAAACGCAGATATTTTACTGAGAAATTAGGGCTCATTGAGTATCTTCGCTCTTGGTGCTCACGCGGGGCATAGTGGCGGAAACGCGAAACGACTTGGCCGCCTGCCCCGCGGCATGTAGCGCATGGGCCTGTTTGTACGCTTCTTCAATGTATTGTGTATGGGTCACCGTATCGAAAAGCGGGCAGGTCAGTCGGGTAGCCGCCAGCCGACGCGAGATCTCGCCCAGCTTTTCAGAATCAAGGGCCAGTGCCAAAGCGGCGGTTTCATAGTCCGCATCGGTTGTGGTGATCATCTCAGACAGACCCGCTGCTGCTAGCAAACTGGCTGCGACCCGTGCCGCGAACTGATCGCCCGCGCGCGTCAACACCGGCAACCCGGCCCAGAGCGCATCGACCGCTGTTGTATGCGCGTTATACGCAAATGTGTCAAGAAACAGGTCCGCCAGACGGTGCCGGGCCAGATGCTGTGGGTTTGGCATCCTGTCCGCAAACACCAGCCGCGTATCATCCACATCATGTGCCCCAGCCGCGGCGTGGAGATTGTGTTCGGCCCAGCGGTTCTCCCGCAACAGCCACAGCACGCTGCCGGGCACGCGGGACAGCAATCGCATCCATATCGCGAAAACGCGTGGACAGATCTTGTAGCTGTTGTTGAAGCAACAGAACACAAACGCATCTTCCGGCAGGCCAGCCTCGGCCCGGGTTTGCGGGCGATCCGAAATTGGACGGTTCCGATCACCGGGCATGTAGCAATGCGGCAATGAGATTATGGCCTCGGAAAACGTTCCATGCCGGTCAGGCGGCAAAACCGTGTCATCAGCAATTGCATAGTCGATATATGGCGCTCCGGTGGAACCGGGATACCCGAGCCAGGCAATCTGCACCGGGGCAAGTCGATGGGAGAACAGCGCGGCCCGATTGTTTCGGCTGTAGCCCATCAGATCGACGGCAATATCCAACCTGTCGCGGCCAGCCAGCGTAACGGCCTCGGCATCGGACAGGTCGCGAATGTCGTGAAAGCTCGCGAAATTCCCAATGACCTTGTCACGCATCGCGTCACCGTTATGCCCGATGGAATAGGCAAAGAGCGTGAAACGGGATTTATCGTGTGCGGCCAGCGTGCCCGCCAGCAAGTGCATGGTTGCGTGGTCGTAATAATCCCCAGAAACATATCCGATGCGTAATTTTCCGTCAGGGCGGGGCTGGCGGGTGGACAGGGCGGGTGCGTGCAAGCCGATGGTCCGCCGCACATGGTTTTCGGATCGTTGTTTTTGCCGTTCCGGATGATCCTCCAAACACAAGGCTCCGAATGGTGGCACGGCCTCGTTCTTTACCCCCAGCGTCATCAGGCGGGAATTCAGCCGGTCCATTCCGTCCCAATCACACAGGCACGCCAGGTGGACGAGGGTTTGCAATAGGATTCTGTCGCCGTCAGGTGCCAGAGTGTGCGCGTGCAGGTAGTGATCTCGCGCCAGATCGAGTCGACCCAGTTCTCGCAGCACTATAGCCAATGACAAACATGTGTCGGCTGATTGCGGCGCTTGCTTCTGCGCCCGGTACAAAATCTCCAGCGCTTCTTTGTACCGCCCCATGCGGCGCAACGTGTTGGCCTTATTGATCAGGGCGTCGTGATATCCCGACTGACGGCGCAGCGCCGCATCGTAACAGTCCAGCGCCTCGCGCCATTGATTCTGCAGTTGTTTGAGATTGCCCAGATTGTTCCATGATTGGATGTGATCCGGGTTCTGCTTCAACACAGATTGATACTGGGTTTCCGCAGCTTCATTTTCCCCCATCGCCTGAAGAGTTACGGCAAGGTTGTATCGCGATGTGATGTCATCGGGGAAAAGCGATAACGCCTGTTGGTAACTCTTCACTGCAATCGGCAACTGACCCTGCAGCTTGGACACATTTCCCAACGCGGTATGCAAAATAGCTGCGTCTTGTGCAGGAAGCTCGTGGGATAGAATATCCCGATAAAGCTCAGCAGCTTCGCGGAAATGCCCAATACGCAGCCGCGCCTCTGCCCGACGCATTAGACGGTTTAGGCTCGGCATGTATCAACCCCATTTCTGGCTGCGTTTGGCTTTGAAGGTGTAGACGCCCCCGCTGGCCTTGGTGTGCCATTGTGGGTTTACAAACAACCTGAATGGAGGCGTCTATGGATGAGATTAGCATGATTGGCCTGGATTTGGCGAAGAACGTTTTCCAGGTGCACGGGGCGGAT
>NZ_JBGRUO010000055.1:0-2288 GCF_041537905.1 Ruegeria jejuensis
ATTGAGATCATGTTCGGACGCCTGAAGGATTGGCGGCGCGTCGCCACCCGATATGACAGATGCCCAAAGGTATTCCTCTCGGCCATCGCTCTCGCTGCTACAGTCCTATTCTGGCTGTAAATCAATGAGTCTGGAGCCTAGAAAGAACAGTGTTCGTGCTGGCCTAGCTCGTGCGAAACAGCGCCTCTTACAGGGTGCGGGCAGTGGCATCATTGAAGCGATCGTCCAGAAGGGCGCTACTAGGATACCCGTGGGCGCGGCCTTGGTCGCTCTGGGTGTTATCGCCTTTTACGGTATGGAACGCCGGATGAACATTATCCGGGAGACTATAACGGAGAGGTTTGAATCCGATCTGGCAACAGAGCAAGAGTTGGATGAGATTTCGAACGCTAGCTTTGCGGATATTCTAAAGGAGTCGGTTGGTGAATACTGGAAATAAAGACGAGACGAGTGCGGGCAATCGCCGGGTTTGCGCCTGGCATAAATGGGGACATTCCTTATCTGTTATTCCTGGTATTCCAGTGGCTTATATCCTCGGGTCTCAATCCGAGGGTGACCTTTCGTTCTTGCTTGTGCTGGGTTGGGTTGTCCTAGTTGAAGGCGTCGCGCTCGGTGTGGCCTACGTTCGTGGCTGGCGATGACGTTGTCGATCCAAACTACAGCTGCGCGCTTGCAGAGCACAAAGTCACCTTTGCAGAGCTGGCACGAAACCTGCTGAGGCGATTGTCCACCCGGAGCTATGGGATCAACTCCGATTAGTACACGAAACGAACGTGTTGAATGTGATCTCTGAAATTAATGCTCTTCGGAACAGGTAGGAAACTATGCAGCTTTTGCGTGATATAGTAGGTGGTTTTCTCTCATATGCCCTTGCTGGCTCGTTTCTTGCGGCCGCTCTATACGGCGGTCTCTATTTTTTGCAATTTGGGGCTGCAGAACTTCTTCTATTTTTAGCAGCGCTGAGCGTTCTTGCAGCATTGACCTTCTATGTAATTCGAAAGGTTGTTTTCAGCGCCACTGCTCAAGAGGATTGCGAGGGCAATGATGATAAGTAGTGACGAAGGCAAAGTCGCCGGAGTGACGAGGAGAGGTGCTCAAGCGATATTTAGAGCTCACAAGCTAAGTGTGGTGGTTGCGGCCATAGAGATTGTCGACAGAAAAACTTCGGGGCGGCGGTTATAGTGTGTGTTCATACGTCGCCAGTCCTTGAGCATGCAGAACACGATCTCAATGCGGTTGCGTCGTTTGTAGCGGCGCTTGCTCTTAGCGAAGTTCCAGCACGCTCAACCGAAGTTGCGGCCAATCGAGTTACAAATATCACCATTGGACTCACAGGAGGTCTTATCCATGTCCCAAGCTTATCGTGTTGGCGATCTCTGTACCGGTCATGATAGCCATGACCCGACAGGCGCAGTTGAGGGCAGTACAACTGTATTTGCCAACGGCTTAGGTCTTGTACGCGAGGGTGATCAGATTGAGCCACACGGCTGCTACAACAACGACCCCGCGAAGCGTGTTCTTGCGTCCGGCTCAAGCACCGTATTTGTCAATGGTAGGCCAGCAGCGCGATCGGGTGATCCTATATCCTGCGGGGGTTTCGCCGATGCGGGCTCAGACGATGTAAACATCGGTAAATAGTCATGTAGCTGACGAGGACGATACCCGAGCGTTCTGCGAGCGGCTCCAAGAAATGCTTCCAAACTGCACTTATCAGGCATGGTTTCCTGATGAAGACACCGAAGAATTGATTTGGCAGGGTGAGACTTATCACGGTGTTTGTGTTACAGACCTATCCCCCCAGAATGGTTTTGACGAAACAGCCAAAATGCTCAATTTGGCGATTGAGAACTGCCCTGATATCAACGGTATTAGTGCAGTACGTTTCGGTCTGGTTGCCATGTTCCTGGCGGCTTGCAGGCACTATCGGTTGCCAATTCCTCCCCATTTTTGGTTCATCGATAGTTAGCTAAGGCGATCTCCCTGATGTCTTAAACGGGTACCCACTTAGAAAATGAGGTGCGAGAGAGCGCGCCCAAAACGGAATGTACCAAGGAAGCTGTTTCCATATTGGCGCGTAGCGCCAATATAGGCCTTAGATGCCTTTGCCGGAAGACGCCAATTAGGGGGTTAGATGCAACGCTTACAGCCCTCGCGCCGCACCATCGCGTGGATGCGGCGATAGCCGAACCGCCGCCGTTCCTTCGAAACGCGTTTGATCGCATCGCGCAGGACTTCGTCGTCGGCCCGACGGCTTTGATACCGCACCATGGACCGATCCACATTCAAAG
>NZ_JBGRUO010000056.1:0-2260 GCF_041537905.1 Ruegeria jejuensis
GTTCATCCCGCTGCGCCTTCAAGGGTTCAAAGATTCGGAGCTGCAGCCATACAAGATCAACGGCTTCACACCCCCGTCAAACGAAGTTCAGCATTACTACACAGACGGGATCGACTCCATCGACCAGGACTTCGGCACAGGCGGGTCCGATCACGGCGACGGTGGTCACGGCGGAGACGGCACATCCCCGGTTGTCTCGGCGATCACGGCGGGTTTTGGCGAGGATCAATCCGACCGCACGGTTGACCTTCTGGCAACAGCGATTAACCCGAATGGCGACGACCTCGATGTTGAGAATGTCACCGTCACTACAGCCGATGGCCGCGTCCTGACCAGCTCTACCGATCCTGAGACCGGGCTGTTCTCGCTCAGCGATGGCCAGTTCGAAGACCTGGCTGCTGGCCTGCCTTTCGATGTGACGATCAACTACGATGTCACCGATGGGACCACCTCGGTCGCCAATACGGCGACCGTGACCATCACCGGAGCCAACGACGTGCCTGTTGCGGGTGACGATGATGGGGCGGGGTTCGAGACCAGCAAGGACACTGCCTTCACCACGGCAAATGTGCTGGGCAACGACACGGATGCAGATGGCGACACGCTCATCGTCTCGGCGCTCGACACCACGGGCACGCTGGGCCTGGTCAGCGATAATGGCGACGGCACCTTCGACTACGATCCGAACGGGGCATTTGAGAGCCTGGGCGTCGGCGAGAGTTCGACCGACAGCTTCAGCTATACCGTCTCGGACGGCCAGGGCGGCACCGATACCGCAACCGTAATCCTGACCGTCAATGGTGTGAATGACGAGGCTGAAGATCAGACGGGCACGATCGATGGTGCCGTTATCGGATTGTGGCAATTCTCTTCAGGCGCTCCGAACACTGACGAAGCACCGGGAGCCGACAATCCGGCTGAGTTGCGCAACGGTGCAACTGCGGCTGATGGTGTTGTCCGGCTGGATGGCAGGAACGATTATGTCCTGATCGACAACATGCCCGACTATGAGGTCGCTGAAGGTGGTGTGCGGATGTCGTTCTCTGTGAATGCGCTTTCTGGCCAACCCTCCGGCAGCAACTATTCATCGGAGAATCTGCAGGCCCTGTTCTCGCGCGATTCCTCCGGTTTTGATGGTGGCGGGCATGTCACGGCCTTTGTTGATGGGGATGGCTCGATCGTTGTGCGTCACCAGACGCAGACAGATAGCTATGTCATCCGCAGCGACGCCAATCTGTTTGCAGCCGGAGACGAGGTCGACTTGCAGTACGCGTTTGATGCGACGGATGGCATGGAGCTGTTTGTCGGCGTGAACGGTGGCGACCTGGCGCTTGTGGGCGCCAATTCCCGACCCGTTTTTGATGCAGACCCCGTCGCCCTGGTTGGCAACTCCGAACCCTGGACGCTTGGCGCGTCGCAAGCCAGAAGCCAGGACGGCACCGCAGACCGGCTACGCGATTTCCTAGACGGCGAAATCAATAGCTTCCAAGTGTTTAGCGGGGATGATGTATTTGGCTTATGATGGGGGTTGTGTTGCGATATGCATCGACGGGACCATCACCGGCCAGGTTGTGATCGTTGGCTGAGACGCGACGGACGAAGTTTGAATATCTCGTCGCGCCACCATTCAACTATCTGGACGAAGGTGGAAAAGTCACCGGATGAGATGTTGAGCTTGCGCGCCATGCCTTTCGACAGCTTGGGTTAGAAACCGTTGAGTTTGTCGAGACGGGGTTCGCCGATTTCCTGCCGGGCCTTGCGCGGGGACTCGGAGATGGCCACCCGCCTTTTGCAACCGACGACCATCGGCAACACGCCCTGTTCAGCAGGCCGATCTGGATATTGCCAGATGGCCTGCTTGTTCGCAAAACAGATGCGGATCGCATAAGCGGATACCAAAGCCTTGCACGATCTGACGATCTCAGTGTTGCAGTCATACGCGACCAGATTCAGCGTCAGACCTTGTGACCTGAGCCCCGAGTTTCCTCCACCTCGGGGAGAGTCCTTGGGTTTGGTTTGATGACCTTAGGCGGCCAGTTTGTCCATCATTGTTTTCTCAGCAAATTCTCTCGGCGTCAGATTTCCGAGCGCCGAATGTGGTCTGTGGGTATTGTAGTCCTCCTGCCATGCTTCCAGCGTTTCACGGGCCTCGGCCAGTGAGCTGAAGAGCGTTTCGTTGAGGCATTCATCGCGTAGCTTGCCGTTGAAGCTTTCGATGAATGCGTTCTGGGTTGGTTTTCCCGGCGCGATGTAATGCCAG
>NZ_JBGRUO010000057.1:0-2132 GCF_041537905.1 Ruegeria jejuensis
AGCACGCGCTGGTAGAGCGGCTCCGCCTCGCCATAGCGCCCGGTGCTCTCGTAGAGCCCGGCCAGGTTGTTCACGCTGATGAGCGTGGAGGGATGCTCCCGGCCCAGCACCCGCTCGCTGGCCTCAAGCGCACGCTGGTAGAGCGGTTCCGCCTCGCCATAGCGCCCGGTGTTCTCGTAGAGCCCGGCCAGGTTGTTCACGCTGCTGAGCGTGTCGGGATGCTCCGGGCCCAGCACCCGCTCGCTGGCCTCAAGCGCGCGCAGGTAGAGCGGCTCCGCCTCGCCATAGCGCCCGGTGCTCTGGTAGAGAAAGGCCAGGTTGTTCACGCTGCTGAGCGTGTTGGGATGCTCCGGGCCCAGCACCCGCTCGCTGGCCTCAAGCGCGCGCTGGTAGAGCGGCTCCGCCTCGCCATAGCGCCCGGTGCTCTGGTAGAGAAAGGCCAGGTTGTTCACGCTGGTGAGCGTTTCGGGATGCTCCGGGCCCAGCACCCGCTCGCCGGCCTCAAGCGCGCGCTGGTAGAGCGGCTCCGCCTCGCCATAGCGCCCGGTGCTCTCGTAGAGCCCGGCCAGGTTGTTCACGCTGCTGAGCGTGTCGGGATGCTCCGGGCCCAGCACTCGCTCGCGGGCCTCAAGCGCGCGCTGGTAGAGCGGTTCCGCCTCGCTATAGCGCCCGGCGCTCTCGTAGAGAAAGGCCAGGTTGTTCACGCTGATGAGCGTGGAGGGATGCTCCGGGCTCAACGCCGCCTCCGCCCGTGCCAGAGTCGTTTGTGCCAGAGCGAGGGCTTCCTCGTAGCGACCCGCATTGAATGTTGCGACAACGTCCCGATTCGCCGCATCGATCGCCGCCGCGTCATCTTGCGCCACGGCGCTGGTCGCCAAAGTCACGATCATACAACAACAATAAAGAAACGTCCGCATCGGTCCCAATTTCAAATCTGACAACTATCAAAACACATGCTAAGTCTAGTTCAACTTAGGCGACTGTCCTAGACGGGAGTTCCAACATTGAAGTTTGCGGTATTCTTGAGTGTTTTTTTGATTTGTTCGCAGCCACTGACAGCACAAGAAAAAACGGCCTGCTTTTGCCTGCAAAACCCGGCAACCCTGATGATCGAACGGTATGGGTGCGAGTCGCGGACCATTGCGACACGCGGAATCAAGCGTGTGAGTTGTCAGACACTAACATTTGATGGGCGAGAGGATGTTGAAGACTTCGCGCGCTTCGACAGAATCGCCGCAGGAGAAGGCCTGTGTCGACCTTGTTATGCCTCTGCACGAGGGGATGTGGTCGATGACCTACGCCGCCAGGACGATGTGGAAAACGAAACGAGCGCTTCAGGCAGGGTCGAAGACAAATGAGCAATACGCCACCTTCTGTCTACAAAGTGATCGTTGAAGCCGGCTTCGTAACGCTCTATCTCGGCGCACTGATTTTCATAGCGGGTTGGACGTACGCGGATAGATATTTCGCGGAACTCGGGCTTGGGATTTCAGCGGTTGATGGTCTTGAGGCGTCGAGTTTTTCCGCCTATGCGCTTTGGGTCTTTCGGGACGGTTTGCTTTCAGTTCTGGCCGTCCTTGCTGGCTTGTTAGCTGCTGCCTTTCTTTTCCGGCGTCAATTTGGAGCAATGTCAGAGGAGTTGTTATTGGCTCTGGCGGCTGCTTTGGCGGTGCTTTCGCTTTTTGGAGCGGCATATCTTGGTGCGGAACGGGCGAAGGACCGTGCAGAAAACCTCTTCTCGCAAAACTACAAAAGTCTGGTGCGGATCAGCCTCGTTCCGAAGGCAGACAGTCCTCTGGCGACCTATCTGGACGCGCGACCAGCGCTTTCAGCAAACGGATGCTTGCGCAAGATCTTCATGGACCGGAAAAACCTCTACGCCTACGCGGGGGTCAACGACTCTTCGCGCCAACCAATTTTGATCATCCCATTGTCCGAAGTCGCTTTGATTGAAACATCCGTTATTCCGGACCTGTGCACATTCTAGTTACCCTTCGAAGAGGACGAAGGGTGCCCAGTTGAGCGGTGTGTTGAGGGACGGGTCTGTCTGTTGCAGGTACCACAGCTTGGTTTTGCGTAGTGCGGCGGCGGGGTTGCTCGTGGTCTGCTCGAGCCAGTTCTGGTAGAAGCGC
>NZ_JBGRUO010000058.1:0-2120 GCF_041537905.1 Ruegeria jejuensis
ACAAAAATGCACTGCGTCAAACTCCTTGGCCAAGGCCTCATGGCCCGAGACTTCGACCGACAAGTCGCTGAGCTCCAGATCCGGATCGCGGTGCTCAACCGCTACACCGCTCTTGGCATACCCGTCACGGAACCGGTAGGATAAGTCCGTCCGGGGAAGGGGGAAGTGCCCTCAAACCCAGATTTGTGCAACAAAGCCGGGGTAAGGGGCAAATCCGCCTCAGTCCTGATCCATGCAACACAGCCTGCACAAACCTATTTTTCTACGACGAGCCAAAAATGTCCTGATGCCAACCGCAGTATTCTTGGTAAGCGATTTCGTATCCGGCGCGGTTCTTAATATTGTTACAGTCCATAGAACTCGTATAGAGATGATGGAACACAAATGTTAATCCGGTTGCGCACAATCCAACAATGGCGAACTTCCAATAATCCGGATTTTTCAGTGAAAAAATTAGGAAAAAAATTGTTGCAGTGGATATCAACAGATACGCAATAATTGTAAAGACTGTTCCATCCCTAGGAATGTCCTCTGGGTTCATAGCAAAGAAACCAATAAGCCCAACATTAAAAGCAAGCCCAGCAAGTGCGATGATGATTGAAACCGCGGCGATTGCCCGTCGCCAGTTGAAGAAAAAATGGTTGAGTGATTCAAACAAAGCATGGGCCTTGGAGCGTTGGACGAGGCATCTTGCCCCAATCAATGAGCCAAGGAGGAACACCGTTCCGTAGGCACCTACTGGCCCGTCTCCAAGGCCGTTTGAAAACGAAAGCCAGTCCTCCCCCCGGTCGAACGCAACGATGCTGCCTTTGCAAACGTGCTCCAAATCGCATGTCGAGAGGACCAGTCCAACCAACGCAAAAACTGTGATGCAGTAGGCGATGAACAGTAGACGCGAGCCCACTAATGCTCTGACGGTGATTAGTATTGCTGCGATAGAAGCCACCGCGACGGCAGCGACCACATTGGGGTTCCAATCTCTGGAATCGTAGTAAAAAGCCTTGTAATATTCATCATAGCGGCCCACCTCATCGCCTTGCAAAAAACCAATGCTGACGCCGCCGTCAAGGTATGAGACCCACTGCGCTAGCGCCCTGAAAACATTTATTATCCCGAGAAAAGAGAGGGTAATTCCTCCTATAATGGCGCAGAAGATCAGTAGCGCCGCCAAACCTTCGCCCGCACTTCCCGGATTTGCACGGCTGTCGGCTGTAGCTCGCCCCGACAAAAATCCATAAAAGAAACTCATATTTCCCCCAATTAAACGAATTCTATCGGTCTAGACTTCGATCTCTACCACGCTTCCGCCCCTTCTGCATTCGCTCGATCTGGCGCAACTTCTCCTCAAACCGTTGCTGATCCTGGTCCCGCTCTGCCGCGCGTTTCTGACGTGCTCGATCGGCATCTTCGTCCGCCGCGCGGTGGCGATCAAGCATCGTCAACAATCCTGGCCGGTACTGAGCTGCCACCTCGCGCTTCATATCCGCATAGCGCGATTTCACGGCTCCTGAGTGCAGAGCACGGTTTTCCTGATGGTAAGCATCGGCAGCGTGCCCGACGAACATGGCACGTCCCGCCTTTTTCCCTTGGTGGGGTTCTCGTAACAAAGCTGCGGTATGTTGCATAAGCAAGCGCTTGTTATTGAACGGTTTCTGCCGCAGTATTTCGGATAAGCCTTTGATCTTCCAGTCCAACAGCGCGGGGCGGCTCCAGATGTATTCTTCGCCTTTGGAGAGCATGTGCCAAATGACCACTGTCAGCTTTCGTGCTGTTGCCACCGCTGCGATCTGACTGCCGCGCTTTTCCCTGATCCGCCGAAAGAAGGCTCAGAGTGGGCCGGGCGTTCGTGAGATTGACCAGGCTGCCTCAACCAGCATCGCCCGCACATGCGATCTACCCTGCTTGGTGATGTGGCCGTGGTAGGCGGATTCCGTCAATTTGCAGAGCTTGCTGGATAATAGCGGTCAGTCAAAGCAATAGCTTCGAAACAATGCGAGGTTTGCGACATGTGTAGACGCCCAAAACGCAAGAGGTAATTTTGACCGTATCTGCATCGGTTCGGGTACTGACATGTGTTCGGCCTATAGCGCGGCCTTTGCACATGCCGCTGGCCCGTAAGG
>NZ_JBGRUO010000059.1:0-1358 GCF_041537905.1 Ruegeria jejuensis
TACCCTTCGAAGAGGACGAAGGGTGCCCAGTTGAGCGGTGTGTTGAGGGACGGGTCTGTCTGTTGCAGGTACCACAGCTTGGTTTTGCGTAGTGCGGCGGCGGGGTTGCTCGTGGTCTGCTCGAGCCAGTTCTGGTAGAAGCGCGTCATGAAGTTGGCCGCCGCCTGATCGCCTACCGGCCAGAGGGCTGCCAGCACGTTCTGCGCCCCAGCAACATAGAAGGCGCGCGGCAGGCCTTCGAGCCCCTCGCTGTAATCATGAGCGCCCTGGCCGGTATCGCAGGCCGAGAGCACCACCAGTTCGGTACCATAAAGATTGAGCGTCTGCGCCTCGACCGCATGCAGGATGCCGTTTTCACCGTCCGCCCCGATGCCACCAGCCAGTGCGCGGTTGGCTCCGGCGAGCGTCACACCCGATTGCAGAAGCGGGCGGCCCCGGATCGACCCGCTTTGCAAGTAGTAGCCGTGGGTCGCAAAGTGCAGGACCCGGGGCGGATTGGCGAGAGATTTGAGGGCCGCTTCCGTGGCCTCCGTGCCGGTGAACACGATCGGGGCGGGCTCATCGCGGCGGAAGTCGGCATAGTGAGCACCGATGGTTTGGACCTCGGAAAGGCTTTTGGGCAATGCTTTGAATTCCGTGAACTGCTGACGTGTTGTGTCGAGTGCGGCCCGGATGAGGCTGTCGCCCGCCTCGGGCTCCACCAGCGCAGCAACCTGTATCTCGCCAAAGTCCACACCACCGAACGCGACAAGACCTTTGCCAGTGGCCGGTCGGGAACTGGCGACGAGGTCGCGACCGGTCTGCACCGTGTGAACGTCGAAGCGTTCGATCAGGCGTAGGCCGGGGTCATCCAGGAAGGCCTCGAAGGGCAGCGCACCCAGCGGGCCGTCAGGTGAGATATAGAGGGTCTCGACCCCGTCGAGATGGGGCAGCAGCGGCAGGATCAGTTGGTCATGGGCATAGCGCATGAGTTCGTCAAAACTCCAGCCGCGTTCCCTGCGCAGGTCGGCGTCGACGACGAGCGATTGCAGGTCGAAGAGTTTCCCGGATGTATCGAGATCGACCAACGCCGGGTCCGCGTCCGGCCGCAGGATAACCGCCAGCAGGCGGGGCGCGTCAAACTCGCGTTTTTCGAAGTCGAATGGATCATAGAACCGGTACTCCACCAGTGCCGCCCCGCTCGGCAGGGCGAGCATGACATCGTCGGCATCGGCACCGGTGACCTGCTGGTGACGACGGAACTTTTCCGAGGCGGCGCGCAGGGCGGCCTCATCGGTTTCCAGGGCCCGGCGCAGGCGGGTCTTTTCCGCGGCGGAGACATTCGGATCGAAGGCGACGTTGGAGAGCGCCTGTCGCCC
>NZ_JBGRUO010000060.1:0-1221 GCF_041537905.1 Ruegeria jejuensis
ACATGTGTAGACGCCCAAAACGCAAGAGGTAATTTTGACCGTATCTGCATCGGTTCGGGTACTGACATGTGTTCGGCCTATAGCGCGGCCTTTGCACATGCCGCTGGCCCGTAAGGTGTTAGCGGATCCGGTCCAATTCAAAGCCACGTGCTCGAAGCACTCTGTCGCAAGCTGGTTTTCCCGATCCGGTCTCACGATCCTGATGCCATACCGTCCATTGTCCTCTTCCGTTTCCGCCGTCTCACAGCCGCAGACGCATTACGCGTTGGCAGCCGGAGCCCGGTAGACTTCTCCTGTGCTCATCAAGGCCCAAACGATCCTCGCCATCTTGTTGGCCAAGGCTACGCGAACCAGCAGTGGCGGCTTGCGCTCGATCAGGCGGTCAAGCCAGGGATCTGTTCTCGTTCTATTTCGAGCGCGCCACATGACTACGCTGTTGGCGCCGATGATCAATAGTCGCCTCAGCGAACGTTCTCCCATCTTTGTCGTTGCCCCGAGGCGTTGCTTGCCCCCTGTCGAATGCTGTCTGGGGACCAGCCCGAGCCACGCGGCGAAATCTCGACCACGGCGGAACGTTTCCGGCGGTGGAGCGAGAGCCACCAGCGCAGTCGCTATGAGCGGGCCAATCCCAGGCACCGTCATCAAGCGGTGCGCCATCTCGTTCGACCGCGCACGGCGAGCAATCTCGACATCCAGTTCTTTGATCTGACACTCCAACTGCTCCAGCATGCTGATCAGTCTTTCAAGGCACTCCCGGGCCACATCCGGGATCGCGCTGTCGCCAGACTCCACCAACGCAACCAGCTTACGAATATTGGCCGCGCCTTGCGGGGCCACCTGTCCGAGCTCCCCAAGATGACCTCTAAGAGCGTTGATCAATTGAGTGCGCTGCCGAACCAACAGTTCCCGCGCCCGAAGAACCATCGCTGACGCCTGGGCCTCTTCACTCTTCACGGTAACAAAGCGCATCGTTGGTCTACTCGCGGCTTCGCAGATCGCTTCCGCATCAGCCATATCGTTCTTCTGACGTTTGACGAATGGTTTCACGTAGGCCGGATGGAGCAACCTGACTTCGTGATCCAAACGACCGATCTCGCGCGCCCAGTAATGCGCACTGGCGCAGGCCTCCATCGCCACCACGCAACGCGGCAACTTGGCAAAGAACTCGAGGACCTGACCTCTGCGGAGCTTCTTCCGAAAAACGGCGTGACCGGTCTGATC
>NZ_JBGRUO010000061.1:0-1207 GCF_041537905.1 Ruegeria jejuensis
GGGAAAACCCTCTGTCAATCGAGGCAAAATCACCTCGATCAACAGGAAACTCCCAACTCAACAAACCGCGAAACATATCCCGCGTAAGCACAACTCACGCCAAACAGAGCCCATATCGCGGAGCGATTTAGTGCTTGAGCCCAATCTGCCGAATGCTGGGCTCTTTATGAATGGCAGCTTTCAGGCGGCGCAATCAATGCGATGACTCAAAAGTATGGTTTACCTCACTTTACTACTCAGGTCATTTTTGTGCTGGTGGAGTGAGAAGGTATCAAAATCTCCATGGGTGTTCTGGACTTGCAATTGCGATGATGCGTACTCCGTTCCACGCAGCGATTCTGTTACTGCTTTCCTTCAGCGCATCGCGAGCTTGGCCTGAAAGCACATCTGAAGACGTCTGGTCAGAGTGTCGGGCGGACGACAGCTGTGTGATCGAATATGATCATTTAGCCAACCAATCTACCGATCCCTACATGTTCTCCGGAAAGGTCGTCGACAAAAGCAGCAACAAGTGGCGAAGCCACCGGCGCTCGATCAAAAAGTTTTCAGATGTGCGAGAGTGTCTTGTCAAAAGTGAACAACATAAAGAAAATCCGAACCTCTTAAAAATTGATTGGGATCAGGTGGGATTTGATCATGCTGCCGAAGTCTGCATTTTCCGCATTGCACGTAGTTTAGGGGACACCCAGTTGTTTAAAGACTGGTTCGGTTACCACGGCTTCAACGTGGTCGGTCCACACAGATCCCGTTCAGAATCTTATAAGCCTCGATACCGGACCCAACCCATGCAGACGCTTTCGGCCAAATGGAGCGGAGCAGAGTACGAGACACAATACGAGGTCCGCAAAGGCTCGCTGTTTAAATGGTTTGCGCAAGTCTATGGAATCGGTGGGTTTGCATTCAATGTAAGGCTTTCAGAAGGCGGTCAGGTTGTTTCGGTTGAAGCAAATTGGACGGGAAAACATTCAGGGATTTGAGATGGGAAGCTGACATTGGGCCGAACGCAGCGAAAGCTCACTTCGTCCGCATTTCCGAAACGCGGTCTGACCCGGGGGATGTAAGCTAAAGTTCCGAGCCTTTAACCTGATCCATATCCAGCCTCACAGAAGTAATTCCAGCATTCCCGCGATGTGAACAGATTGCAGATTTCGGCGAGTGCATCGAACATCTGGTCGAATGTCCTAGCCCCGATCCTTCGCAAATGCGC
>NZ_JBGRUO010000062.1:0-1092 GCF_041537905.1 Ruegeria jejuensis
CTTCTTGGCATCCGACGGCTCCATGCCGCCATACTTCGACTTGTATTTGTAGAACGTGCCCTGACTGATCCCATAGCGCCTGCACACGTCAGCCGTCTTCTCGCCAGCCTCCTGCTCCTTGATCATCTGAATGATCTGTTCGTCAGTGAATCTCGTCTTCATTTGTCCGTCCTTCAATTGGGCGGACTCTACACAAAGCTGGAGGAGATTCAGGGGCTCAGGTCAAAGACTGTGCAGTTACAGCGCGCACTGCCAAAGCAATTGCTACTCTTTCATCGCCTCGATCGAAATCGAGATATCGACCTTATCACTCACGCCGGGCGCGTATTTTCCTAGCCCGAATTCGGAGCGCAGCACTGAAGTTGTCGCATCAAATCCGATCCAGTCCTTTTGCTCTTTGTCGTGGAAGGCCATTTTGTTTAGCCTCGCGTCCAGAACCACGGACTGCGTTACGCCGTGCATGGTCAGGTCACCGGAAACCATGGCTGTTTTCTCGCCCGTCACCTCGATACCCGTTGACGTGAAGACGATCTGATTCGCATCGGCCGCAACAAAAAATCGTCGCCCTCTGTGAAGTTGACGTCTCTTTGCTCCAAGCCGGTGAACATCGACAGCACCGGGATCGAAACCGAAACGCTGGATGTCGCCGGGTCGTGCCTGTCAAAGCTGATTTCGCCCTCGATGCCCAAGAACATACCAGTCGTTCTTGAAAAACCCAGATGGTCATAGCTGAAAACAATCTGCGACCACTTCGAAGCCAAAAGGTACTTCTCAGGTTCGGCCATCGCTGTCGATGCCAGTGCAGAAACTAAAATGCGAGAGAGCACACAAGCAAAAATAGTTTCATCTTGATCTCCTTTGGTATCTGACTTTCAAAACCGTGCTGAAACCCGAGTGGCTTCACATGTGCGGCGTCATTTTTTCCATCACCAAAGCGGGATCAGGCGCGAATGTGCTGATGATGGCACTTGGTGCAAGCTGCCACATGTCCGCCGAGCGCTTCCGTGCGACAGACCTCGATTGCCGACATGACCCGCAGTTGGCTCAGGTGCAGATACCCAGCATTGGCCTGCCGATAGGCAGGACCATAGG
>NZ_JBGRUO010000063.1:0-1078 GCF_041537905.1 Ruegeria jejuensis
GGACCGGATCCGCTAACACCTTACGGGCCAGCGGCATGTGCAAAGGCCGCGCTATAGGCCGAACACATGTCAGTACCCGAACCGATGCAGATACGGTCAAAATTACCTCTTGCGTTTTGGGCGTCTACACATGTCGCAAACTTTGGTCGGCCAGTTGCACCTTCGCCCGGTTTGATCCAACTGGTGCTTGGTCTGCAACGCTATATGGGAATGTCCGGTGATCGACTTCAAAGGTGCACACTATCCACAATCTGTGATCCTGTTCGCGGTCTATTTCTACGTTCGCTACGGCGTCTCGTACCGCGACCTAGAAGAGATCATGGCGGAACGTGGTGTGTCGGTTGATCATGCGACGCTGAACCGCTGGGTCGTGAAGTATTCACCCTTGGCCGCTCGCGCGGCTCAGAAGCGAAAGGCCAAGACAGCGGATTCTTGGCGCATGGACGAAACCTATGTGAAGGTTCGCGGTGAATGGGTGTACCTGTATCGCGCTGTGGACCGTAACGGTCAAACCCTTGATTTCATGCTTTCTGAGAGGCGAGATACGAAAGCAGCAAAGAAGTTCTTCGCCAACGCATTGCACAACAATGGCATCCCGAAACGGATCACTATTGACAAAAGCAGGAGCAATGCGGCCGGGATCAAAGACATCAACAAAATATTCAAGCGATTGCGGATACCGGTTACGATTGACACTGTCAGATCTAAATACTTGAACAACATTATCGAGCAGGATCACCGGTTCATCAAGCGGCTCACGAGGCCGATGCTCGGCTTCAAAAGCTTCGTCTCAGCAGCAGCGACACTTGCAGGCATCGAGACCGCCAACATGATCCGCAAGGGCCAGCTGGGAGCTTCGACAAGCGGATTCCGTCAATTTGCAGAGCTCGCAGGATAAACTCGTCCAGGCAAAGCGATAGCTTCGAACCACGCTAAAGTTTGCGACATGTGTAGACGCCCAAAACGCAAGAGGTAATTTTGACCGTATCTGCATCGGTTCGGGTACTGACATGTGTTCGGCCTATAGCGCGGCCTTTGCACATGCCGCTGGCCCGTAAGGTGTTAGCGGATCCGGTCC